>NZ_ATHO01000067.1 GCF_000445065.1 Sphingobium quisquiliarum P25
GCCGTCGCCGTCGGCCGCGCCACGCCGGGGGCGCGGGGCAGGGGCGTGGAGGGCACCTGATCCAGCCCCACGATCCGCACCACTTCCTCGACCAGATCGGGCCAGCCATCGACGTCACGCCGCCAGCTTGGCACGGTTACGGTCCAGTTGGCGGGAGTCGCGACCGGCAGGCCATCTTCATAGCCGAAGGCTGCGTCATTGCCTTGGACGCCAAAGCCCAGGCTTTCAAGAATATGGCGCTGCTCGCTTTCCGCCACATCCACGCCCGCCAGAGTCAGGCATTGCGCCGGATCATAGGTCACCGTTTTGGCCGCAACCGGCGGCTCACCCGCGCGCGTCGCCTCGCTCGGCGTGCCGCCGCACAGCTTCACCACCAGATCGGTCGCGATCGACAAGCCATCGTCCAGGAAAGCCGGGTCAACGCCTCGCTCGAACCGCCCGCGCGCGTCGGAGGTGAGCCCCAGCTTCTGCCCCGTCACCGCGATCCGCTCCGGGGTGAAATAGGCGCATTCGATCAGCACGTCGGTCGTGCTGTCCTGCGCGCCCGAATGCTCGCCGCCCATGATGCCGCCAATATCGTGCACCGCGACATCATCGGCGATGACCGTCATCGTCTCATCGACCGTATAGGTCTTGCCATTGAGCGCCAGCACCTCTTCGCCCGCCTTGCCCGGGCGTGCCGTCAGCGGGCCTTTCAACGTGGCCATGTCATAGACGTGGAGCGGCCGGCCCAGATCGATCATCAGATAGTTGGTGATGTCGACCAGCGTGCTGATCGGCTTCTGCCCGATCGCCTTCAACCGCTTCGCCATCCATTCGGGCGACTGGCCGTTTGCGACCCCGCGCACCGTCCGCGCGAAGAAGGCGGGGCACCCGTCCGCATCCTCGACCCGCACATCCGGGCCGGGGCCGCTTCCTTCGACGGTGGGAATGACGATGGCGTTCAGCGTCCCCAGCCCCGCCGCCGCCAGATCGCGCGCAATGCCGCGCACACCCATGCAATCCTGCCGGTTGGGCGTGATCGACACGTCGATGACCGGATCGTCCAGCCCGGCCCATTGCGCATAGACCTGCCCAACCGGCGCTTCCGGGCTCAGTTCGATGATGCCGTCATGGTCCTCGCCCAGTTCCAGTTCGCGGGCCGAACACATCATGCCGTTGGATTCGACCCCGCGAATGGCGGCCTTCTTGAGCACCATGCCATTGACCGGCACCACCGCGCCCTCACGGCCGAACACGCCGACAAGGCCAGCGCGCGCATTGGGCGCGCCGCACACGACCTGAAGCGCGCCCTCACCGGCGTCCACCGTCAGCACCTGCAACTTGTCCGCCTGCGGATGGCGCTCCGCCGTCAGCACCCTGGCGATGCGGAAATCACCCAGCTTCTCCGCCGGATTCTCCACCCCTTCGACCTCAAGGCCGATGTTGGTCAGCGCTTTCAGGATCTCCGGCAGGCCGGCATCGGTGTTGAGATGCGTCTTGAGCCAACTCAGCGTGAACTTCATGCGCCCACTCCTCCGCTCAGCGTGGGGACATCCAGCGCCGAAAAGCCATAATGTTTCAGCCAGCGCAGATCGCCGTCGAAGAAAGCGCGCAAGTCGTTCATCCCATATTTCAGCATCGCAAGGCGGTCGACGCCCGTACCGAAGGCAAAGCCCTGCCACTCGTCCGGGTCGAGCCCGCACGCCTCGATCACCCGGCGGTTGACCATGCCGCTGCCCAGCACTTCCAGCCAGCCGCCGCCTGGGCTGTCGCCATCGCCCCCGATCACCCGCTGCCCATTGGTCAGCGTATAGCCCACATCGACCTCCACTGACGGCTCGGTGAAGGGGAAGTAGCTCGGCCGCAACCGCAGCACGATGTCGTCCCGCTCGAAAAACGCCTTGAGGAAGGTCTCCAGCGTCCATTTGAGGTGCCCAAGGGTGATGCCCTTGTCGATCACCAGCCCCTCGATCTGATGGAACATCGGCGTGTGCGTCGCGTCGCTGTCCGACCGGTAGACCCGCCCCGGCGCGATGATGCGGATCGGCGGCTCTCCATTCATCATCGTGCGGATCTGCACCGGCGAGGTGTGGGTGCGCAGCAGCATCTTTTTCCCGTCTTCACTGCCGGGGAAATAGAAAGTGTCGTGCATCGCCCGCGCCGGATGCGTCTCCGGAATGTTGAGCGCGGTGAAATTATGCCAGTCGTCCTCGATCTCCGGCCCGGTCGCGACGGAAAAGCCAAGGTCCGCGAAAATTTCCGCCAACTCGTCCATCACCTGGCTCACTGGATGCACCGACCCCTGCGGACCGATGTCGGCAGGCAGGGTCATGTCGATCTTTTCGGATGCCAGCCTGGCGTCGAGCGCGGCCTGCTCCAGCGCCGCTTTCCTTTCCGCCAGCGCGGCCGTGACGCTTTCCCGCAGGTCCTGGATCGGCGGACCCTTTTCAAGCCGCTCCTCCGGGCTCATCGGCCCCAGCGTCTTGAGCAGGCCGGTCACGACGCCATTCTTGCCCATCGCGCCGACGCGCAAGGCTTCCAGCGCGTCCAGCGTGTCGGCGGCGGCGATATCGGCGATCAGGCCGGCTTTCAGATTGGCAATTTCACTCATATGCTTCGTCGGTCCCGGACGGCGGAAAGTCTGGCTGCGCCTTAGCGGGGCGCGCAGCCCAAGGAAAGGGTCAGGCCCGCGCCCCCAGCAGCGCGCCGCCAAAGCCTATGAACAGCAGGCCGGTCGCGCGGTTGAACAGCCGCTGCCGGTTGGCCGGTTCCAGCCAGCGCCTGAGCTTCATGCCGCCCAGCGCATAGGCGCCGTACCAGAAGCTCTCGATCGCCACGAAACTGGCGATCAGTATGGCAAGCTGCATGCCGAAGGGGCGGGCGGTATCGATGAATTGCGGGAACAGCGCGGCGGCGAAGATGATGAGCTTGGGGTTGGAAAGCCCCGTCAGCAGCGCGGTGCCGTACAGTGCGCGCGCTGGCACCGGGCGCGGGCTGATCCCTTCCTCTCCGGTAGTAACCTGTGCCCGCCAGGCTTTCACGCCCAGCCAGATGAGGTAAGCGACGCCCGCATAGCGCAGCACATCGAACAGCAGCGGCGAAGTTTTCAGCAACGCTCCAAGGCCCAGAGCCGACGCCGTCAGGCACAGCAGCACCGCGCTCATCAACCCCGCCATGGCCGCTAGCGTCCTGCGCGGCCCATGCGCGATGCTCTGGCTCATCACATGCAGCATATTGGGCCCCGGCGTGGCCGAGATCAGGAAAACCGCCGTGACGTAGAGCCACCAGAGATGGAGTGACATGGGTGTGTCCTGGTAAATGATAGCCACCACCTACGTTCGCTTCGAGGGAGGTCGAGAAGCGGCTGGCGCATCCGGCACGTTTCTCGACTGCGCTCGAAACGAACGGTGATGGAAAACAAAAAGGGCGCCGGAAGCATCTGCCCCGGCGCCCCTTTGGACGATCTTGCGATCGATCCGGCTCAGGCCGCGGGCAGCGCAGCCTTTGCCTGGGCGATGATGGCGCTAAACGCCTCGCCTTCGTGCATCGCAATGTCGGCCAGGACCTTGCGGTCCAATTCCACGCCAGCCAGCTTCAGGCCGTGCATGAACTGCGAATAGGTCAGGCCCTCGGCGCGGACGCCAGCGTTGATGCGCTGAATCCACAGGCCACGGAAGGTCCGCTTCTTGACCTTGCGATCGCGATAAGCATACTGGCCAGCCTTTTCGACCGCCTGGCGGGCGATACGGATCGTATTCTTGCGACGGCCATAATAGCCCTTCGCCTGATCTAGAATCCTCTTATGCTTCGCCTTGGTGGTCGTACCACGTTTTACGCGTGCCATGTGCCTCTACTCCTTACTTCAGGCCGTAGGGCGCCCAGAGGCGCACGTGAGCGACGTCGGCGTCGGACATGACCGAAGTGCCGCGATTCTGACGGATATACTTCGCATTGTGGCTGATCAGGCGGTGACGCTTGCCAGCGACGCCGTGCTTGACCTTGCCGGAAGCGGTGAACTTGAAGCGCTTCTTCACACCGCTCTTGGTCTTGAGCTTGGGCATTTTCGTCTCCTTTTACAGCGCGACGATTACGGACAGCCACGGCAGCCCTCGTTAGCCGGGCGGTCCTTCCAAATATCGCGAAGGGGCGCGCATAGTCACCCAGCCGCCGGAAAGCAAGGTGATTCGGGAGCCAAAGGGGATGACCGGCGTTGTTCGCGGCATGGCCGATGCCGATCCCCTTCGTCCGGCTCCCCCGGCGAGCGAAGTTCCTTCGCGCGCAGGCGGCGTGCATCATTACTGGTCGCAGACGCGCGAACGCTGGCGCAAGCTGCCGCTGCCGGTGCGCATATTGCTGTGGATCGCGGGCGTCCTGTTCGCCCTCTGGCTGATCCTCTTCATCACCAAGGGCCGCTTCCTCAAGCATCCGTTTGAACGCTTCCTCAGTAGCAGGCTGGAGCGGCCGGTTGGGGTGGATGGCGATTTCCAGCTCTATTTCGCACCCATCACCATCAAGTTCCTGGCCGAAGGGATGCGCGTCGCCAACACGCCCTGGGCCAGCCGCCCGGAATTCTTCCGCGCTGACCTTATCGACATGCGCATCGCGCCGCTCAGCCTTATCTTCGGCGACAAATATCGCATCCGCTGGCTGGAACTGCGCAACGCCGCGACCGATCTGGAATGGTCGCGCGACGGAAAAAGCAATAGCTGGACCTTCGGCGATCCCAACAAGAAGGGCGAGCCGCTCAACCTTCCGCTGATCCAGCGGGCGATGCTGGCGGGCACCACGCTGCGCTATCGGGATCCGCGCATGCAGTTGAGCACGGACATCCGGTTCGACACGGTGAAGGCGCAGGACACGCGCTTCGCCAGCGACATTCGCTTCCAGGGCGACGGATCGATGCGGTCGCGGCCCTTCACCCTGCGCGGCGGCCTGCTCTCGCCCGACGAAACGGTGACCGGCGGCAAGAACAGCCTGGTGCTCCATGCCCGATCGGGCGCGACAAATCTTGAAGTTAGCGGCACGCTGCCCGGCGCCACCCAGATCGAGGGCGCGGACCTGCGGCTCACCGCCTATGGACCCAATCTGGCGCTGCTGTTCGACTTTCTAGGCGTCGCCATTCCCGAAACACGCGCTTATCGCTTCACATCGGCGCTGACGAAGCAGGATGAGGAATGGCGCTTCACGCACCTCAAGGGCCGTTTCGGCGACAGCGACCTTGCCGGGCGCATGACCGTGTCCCTGCCTGGCAATCGATTGCTGCTGCGGGCGAACCTCACCACACAGACGCTCGACATCATCGATGTGGGCCCCTTCATCGGCTATGATCCGCAAAGGCTGGAAGCGCAGGGCAAGGCAGGCGCGATCCAGACGGTGGGCGGCGCGCCGCGCGTGCTGCCGGACGCGCCGCTCCGTGTAGAGGCGCTGCGCAATTTCGATGCGGATGTGCGCTATGACGTCCGGCGCATCCGCGCGCCCAACGTCCCCATTTCCAATGTCAGCCTCACTTTGGCACTGCAACGCAGCCTGCTCACCCTGTCGCCGCTGACCTTCGATATGTCGGGCGGGCATGTCAGTTCCGACATAGAGATCAACGCGCGGGGGACGCCCGTGCGCACCAGCTATGACATACGCCTGTCGCCCACCCCGATGGGGAAGCTGCTCGGCCGCTGGGGCGTGGAGGAATCGGGCACGACCGGAACCATCAAGGCGCGGGTGCAGATGACGGGGCTGGGCGACACCGTCCATGAATCGCTTGGCACCTCCAACGGCCGCATCGCCGTGATCCTGCCTGCCGGGACCATGTGGGCACGCAACGTTCAGCTATCGGAACTGGATATCGGCACCTTCATCACTAAGATGTTCGAAAAGAAGCTGAAGGAGCCGGTCCAGATCAATTGCGGCCTCATCGCCTTCACCGTGCGCAACGGCATCGCCGCGGCCGACCCGATCATCATCGACACGAAGAAGAATGTGATGCTCGGCCGGGGCGGCTTTTCCTTCCGCAACGAAAGCCTCGACCTTGCCTTCCGCGCCGACGGCAAGAAGTTCAGCCTCTTTTCCGGCCAGTCCCCTGTCGGCATCAACGGCTATTTCGCCAAGCCCGGCATCGACGTCATCAGCCCCGAACTGATGGCGCGCGGTGGAGCGGCCGCAGCCCTTGGCATCGCCGCGACGCCGCTTGCATCGGTGCTGGCCTTTGTCGATGTGGGCGACGCCAAGAGCGCGGCGTGCGGGCCGGTGCTGGCCGGAGCGACAGCGGCGGCGCAGCGGACCAAGGGCGGCGAGCCCCGCGACGATGTGGGACGCGGCACCACTGCCAAGGATGAAGAGGGCAAGGGCAGCGGCAAGGAACGCAAGGAGCAGAAGAAGAAGTTTCTGGGAATTTTCTAGTGCGGGCGCTTATCCAGACTTTCTCAATGCTGGCTCAATGCTGGTGATGCCCCTCCGCCAGCGCTTCGAGTACGTCATCCAGCCGGGCCGGATCGCCGATCGCGATGACGCGGCCGTCGCTTTCCATCGTGACCGGATCGCCCGCCCAGTCGCACATCCGCCCGCCAGCACCTTCCACCACCGGCACGAGCGCGGCGATGTCGTGCAGTTTCAGCCCCGCTTCGACGACGATGTCGACATGGCCTGACGCCACCAGCCCGTAATTATAGCAGTCGCCGCCCCACACCGTGTCGCGGCACTGGCCCGCGAGCCGGGAAAAATGCTCCCCCGTGCACCCGGGGAAATATTGGGGGCCGGTGCTGGCGACGATCGCGTCTTCCAGCGACCGGCAGGCGCGGGTCCTGACCGGCTGCCCGTTAAAGGTCGCCGCCTGGCCCGCCATTCCGGCCCAGCGCTCCCTGGCGATCGGCTGGTCGATGATGCCGATGGTCGGCCAGCCCGCCTGCGTCAGCGCGATCAGCGTGCCAAAGATGGGCCGCCCGGCGATGAAGCTGCGTGTGCCATCGATCGGATCGAGTATCCACACCCGCTCCGCATCGTCCCGCGTCGCGCCATATTCCTCGCCGATGATGCCGTCCTGCGGCCGCTCCTTTTCCAATATCGCGCGAATCGCGGCTTCGGCCGCCTTGTCCGCTTCCGTCACCGGCGACTGGTCGGACTTGAATTCCATGTCATAGCGCGCGCGGAAGAAGGGGCGGATCGCCGTTGCTGCGGCGTCGGCAAGGCGGTTGGCGAGGGCCAGGTCATCGCGGGTGGTCATGGCTCTTGGCCCTAGCGGCAAAGCGCCGCGCGCGCTAGGCTGTGGCCCGCGACGATGAAGGAGAGAAGCATGCCCGGCTCACCCGTCATCCCCGGCCTGCGCTATGCTGATGCGCCCGCCGCCATTGCCTTTCTGTGTGCCGCTTTCGGCTTTGAAGTGCGCGCTTCCTACGAAGATGAGCATGATCCGGCCATTATCCACCATGCCGAACTGGTGCTGGGCGAAGGCATGATCATGCTGGGCAGCGCGCGGGATGGAGAGGCCGAGTCCCTCTATAACTGGACGACAGCGCGCAACCTGGGCGGCGTCACCAGTTGCATCTATGTCGTCGTGCCCGATGCCGACGCCCATTGCCTCCACGCCCGCAATGAAGGCGCGGTGATCGTGTCGGAACCGCATGACAATGCGGGCTATCCGGGGCGCGGTTATGAAGCGCTCGACCCCGAAGGCAATCTCTGGAGTTTTGGCAGCTACGATCCCTGGGCCGGACCGGCTTAAGCCTTCGGCAACGCCCCTTCGCTAGACATGGGCGGCGAAGAGGGAGTTTCTACGTGGCGCTGATCGGCTGGACATTCGCGTTTGCCGCGCTGCTGGGCGCGCTGGCGCTGCGGCAGGACATGCCGGTGGGCGGATCGGCCAGCCTGTCGAACATCCTCCTCCTGCTGGCGCTGCTGGCCTGCCCGATGGTCTGGCAGGAAAAGCCCTTGGGCATTTCGCGCAAGCAGCGGATCGTCACCGGACTGATCCTGTGCTTCTGCTTGCCGCTGATCCTGCTGCCCGCCGCTTAGGGCCGGTATCAACTCACTCCAGCATCCACCCACCGCAAAGTCGCGCGGCGCAACTTCCTGATCAGTCGAACAGGCTGGAAACCGAAAGAGTTCGGCCGGACGATCCCCCGGATCGTCCGCCAGCCTGCTCTCCCTTCAGTCGAACAGGCTGGAAACCGAACTCTCATCCGCGATGCGCTTGATCGCTTCGCCCAGCAGGGGCGCGATCGGCAGGTGGCGGATGCTCTTGGCGGTGCACACGGCGTCAGTCCCCTGGATCGAATCGGTGATCACCAGTTCCTTGAGTTCCGACGCTTCGACGCGCGCCACCGCGCCGCCCGACAGCACGCCATGGCTGACATAGGCGACCACATCCTCGGCGCCCGCAGCCTTCAATGCGCCAGCCGCGTTGCACAGCGTCCCCGCCGAATCGACGATGTCGTCGATCAGCACGCAGAAACGGCCCTTTACGTCGCCGATGATGTTCATCACTTCCGACTCGCCCGCGCGCTCGCGCCGCTTGTCGACGATGGCGAGGGGGGCGTTGTCCAGCCGCTTGGCAAGGGCGCGAGCGCGCACCACGCCGCCGACATCGGGCGACACGACCATCAGGTTGCGGTCGCCAAAGCGCGCCTGGATATCGGCCGACATCACCGGCGCGCCGAACAGATTGTCAGTCGGAATATCGAAAAAACCCTGGATCTGCCCGGCATGCAGATCGACAGAAAGGACGCGGTTCGCGCCCGCCGTGGTGATGAGGTTCGCGACGAGCTTTGCGGAAATCGGGGTGCGGGGGCCGGGCTTCCGGTCCTGCCGGGCATAGCCGAAATAGGGGACGACCGCCGTGATTCGCTTGGCCGACGCGCGCTTGAGCGCATCGATCATGATCAGCAATTCCATCAGATTGTCGTTGGTGGGATAGCTGGTCGACTGGATCACGAACACGTCTTCGCCGCGCACATTTTCGTGGATTTCCACGAAAACTTCCTCGTCGGCGAAGCGGCGGACGCTCGCGTCGGTCAGGGGGATCTCGATATAGTCGGCAATGGCGGCCGCGAGCGGCTTGTTGGAATTGCCGGTCATGAGTTTCATGGCCTTGACCCCCGTGACGAATTGATGACGCTGCTTGAAACGCGGCCCCTTTAGCGGTGGTTGCGGCGGCTGGAAAGGCGCTTTTGCGCCTTGGGGCAAAATGCACTAGGGCGCTCGCCCATGACCGACAAACTTGTGATCGCCCTGGCCCAGACCACGCAGTCCGTGGGCGATCTTGCCGCCAATGCCGATGCGATGCTGCAATGGCGCGAACGGGCGGCGGGCGCCGACCTCATCATTTTCCCCGAATTGCAGTTGATCGGCTATCCCCCTGAGGATCTGGTGCTCAAGCCCGCTCTGGTCGACAGGGCCAATCGGGAGCTTGACCGGCTGGCGCAGGCGACGGCCGATGGCGGCCCCGCCATGCTGGTGGGCACGGTCGTCGCGTCGCAGGGCGTGCTGTTCAACGTCGTCGCTCTGCTGGAAAATGGCGCGGTCACGGCGATCCGGCAGAAGCGCGAGCTGCCCAATTATGGGACGTTCGATGAAAAGCGGCTGTTCGCGCCCGGTCCGCTGCCCGCGCCGATCGACTTTCGCGGCGTGAAGATCGGCGTGCCCATCTGTGAGGATATCTGGTTTCCCTTCGTCACCGCCCATCTGCGGGCCGAAGGGGCGGAATTGCTGATCAGTCCCAATGGCAGCCCGTTCGAAGTGGACAAGGACGACCGCCGTATCAACGCCGTCGCGGGCACGCGCGTGCGGGAAACCGGCCTGCCGCTGATCTACGTCAACCGCGTCGGTGGCCAGGACGAACTGGCCTTCGACGGCGCGTCCTTCGTCATGGGCGCGGACCTTTCCATCGCCCACCAGCTTCCCGATTGGGAAGAGGCGCTGGTGCTGACGGAATGGGAGAAATGGGACGGCCAGTGGCTGTGCCTTCCGGGCGAGCGCCACAGTCTGGATGAGCGGCCCGCCGACATCTACAACGCCATGGTCATCGCCTTGCGCGACTATGTGGACCGCAATCGCTTCCCCGGCGTGGTGCTGGGCCTCTCTGGCGGCATCGATTCGGCGCTGTCCGCCGCCGTCGCGGTCGATGCGCTGGGGCCGGACCGGGTTTGGTGCGTGATGATGCCGTCGCGCTTTACCAGCCAGGACAGCCTGGACGACGCCGTCGAATGCGCCCGGCTGCTGGGCGCCCGCTATGACGTCATCCCGATCGAACCGGGCGTGGACGCGTTCGACGCCATGCTGGGGGACGTCTTCGCCGGGCGGCAGCGCGACCTCAGCGAGGAGAATATCCAGTCGCGCATTCGCGGCGTGCTGCTGATGGGCCTCTCCAACAAGTTCGGCCATATGCTGCTGACCACCGGCAACAAGAGCGAGATGTCGGTGGGCTATGCCACCATCTATGGCGACATGGCGGGAGGATATTCGGTGCTAAAGGACGCCTACAAGACCACCGTGTTCGACCTCAGCCGCTGGCGCAATGCGCACATGCCCTCGCTGGGCAAGGGACCCGCTGGCCCGGTGATGCCCGACCGGGTGATCACCAAGCCGCCCAGCGCCGAACTGCGCGAAGATCAGAAGGATGAGGACAGCTTGCCGCCCTATGAGTTGCTCGACCCCATCCTCTACGGCCTGGTGGAGGAGGAACTGTCCGTCGAGCAACTCGTGGCCCGCGGCTTCGAGCGTGACATGGTCGCGCGCATCGAACGGCTGCTCTATGTCGCGGAATATAAGCGCCGCCAGTCGCCCCCTGGAGTGAAGCTCGGCATCCGCAATTTCGGGCGCGACCGCCGCTATCCGATCACCAACGCCTTCCGGACGCTGTAAGCCCATGACCGTCACCACCCGTTTCGCCCCTTCGCCGACCGGGCACCTCCATGTCGGCAACATCCGCGCCGCGCTCCACAACTGGCTGTGGGCCAGGAAAAGCGGCGGCCGCTTCCTCCTGCGGCTGGACGACACGGATCAGGAGCGCTCGCGCCCCGAATATGCCGATGCGATCCGCGCCGACCTGCGCTGGCTCGGGCTCGACTGGGATGGGGAGGAGCGCCAGTCCGGCCGCTTCGCCCTCTACGAGGAGCGCTTCGAAGCGCTGAAGGCATCGGGTCACGTCTACCCCGCCTATGAAACCAGCCAGGAACTGGAACTGCGCCGCAAGATACTGCTGGGGCGCGGCCTTCCTCCCGTTTATGATCGTGCCGCGCTGGCGCTGACCGCTGACCAGATCGCCGCCTATGAGGCAGAGGGGCGCCGGCCGCACTGGCGCTTCCGGCTTGATCATGACCAGCCGATCGTCTGGACCGACCTTATTCGCGGCGAGCAGCGCTTCGACCCCAGGCTGCTGTCCGATCCCGTTATCCGCCGCGCGGATGGCAGCTGGCTCTACATGCTGCCCTCGGTGATCGACGATAGCGGCATGGGCGTCACCCATGTGCTGCGCGGAGAGGATCATGTCACCAACACGGCGGCGCAGATCCAGATGTTCGCCGCGCTGGGCGCGCCCCTGCCGCATTTCGCGCATGAGGCCCTGCTGACCGGAAGCGAGGGCAAGCTGTCCAAGCGGCTGGGGTCGCTGGGCGTCGCGCATTTCCGCGAGATCGGCCTTGAGCCCATGGCGCTCGTGTCGATGCTGGCGCGGCTGGGCAGCAGCATGGCGATCGAGCCCTTCACCGATCCCCAGCCGCTTATCGACAGCTTCGATTTCGCCCATTTCGGCCGCGCCCCCGCGCGCTTCGATGAGGGCGAGCTTGCCCATCTCAACCAGAAGATCGTCCACATGCTGCCTTATGCTGCGGTGGCGGACAGGCTTCCCGCCGGAATGGACGCCGCCGCATGGGACGCGATCCGCCCCAATCTGGAAAGGGTGGATCAGGCGGGCGACTGGTGGCGCATCGTCACCGGACCCGTCGAGGCGCCCGCGCCCGCGCCGGAGGATGGCGATTTTCTACACCTCGCCTCCACCATCCTTGCGGAGCTGAGTTTCGACGCGGACATCTGGCGCAGGCTGACGGATCGATTGAAGGCGGAGACTGGCCGCAAGGGCAAGGCGCTGTTCCTGCCGTTGCGGCGGGCGCTCACGGGTCTCGATCACGGCCCGGACATGGGCCAGCTATTGCCGCTGATCGGCCGGGAAGAAGCGGTGCGGCGGCTCAGCCGCGCATAGTTTCCAGCGCGCGGCCCACCGCCAATATGCCTTCGGGGGCGACGGCAAAGCCCATATGGGTGCAGTCCACCTCGATCGCATGATCCCGCTCGCCTGCCCGCCCCCTGGCGCATTCGGGCAGGATCACCCCGTCGCGGCGCGACCAGAGCGCGACCGTGGGCACCTCCGGCTTTTCTTCCCTGCGGCAGGTGAAGGGAGGCCGGTCGACCGGAAAGCCCGACACCAGCTGATAGATCCGCCAGGCGTGATTGGCGCGCGGGTCGCCGGAAAAGGGCGTGCCCATGGTGACGACGCCGCCCACCTTGCCGCGCGCGAACTTGGCATATTCCCGCGCGAACAGGCCGCCCAGGCTCCACCCGATCAGCGTCACCGGCTCGCCATTGCTGCGCCGTATCTGGTCCACGCGGCGGTCGATCTGGTGCAGGCTGTCGACGCGCGGCCCGAAATTGCGGCCCATGCCCCAGCCATGCGCTTCGAATCCGGCTGCCTCCAATATGGCGCGCAGCGGCTCCATCCTGTGCTCCGACGCCAGCAGGCCGGGCAGCAGCAATAATTGCCGCCCGTCCCCCTTTATCGTGGCGGCGAGTGACGCGGCCTGCGCCTTGGTGCGCGCCAGGTCGAACGGCATGGACGCATTGCCCAGCAAATGCTGGAGCGGCGGCCGCTCCGCCGCAGGAGGCCCGCCAGCGAAACGCCCTTTCCAGAAACTCGCAATGGCGTCGGCATAAGGCGGCACGAGACGATAATCCTCCAGCACGATGGCGAAAGATGACATTCTCATGACAAATGCACCGCGCGTCCAGAGGTTTCACCCCTTTGGCAAACGGTTCGCCGATTATGACAGCGGTCAGGGCGCGAGCGGGGATGTCTGCGCGACCGGCTCTCCATCAACGGCCCGCAACTGGCGCGGTTCCAATATTGCCGCCGTTTCGATCAGGTCGAGCGCGCGGCGGGCCTCCAGATAGCGGCGGGCGAGCTGCATCCAGCGGTCGGCGGCGGCGCGGCCGGGCAGTTGCTCCACTTCGGCCAGGGCCGGGGCGACGCGGCCCGCATCCATGAAGCGGATGGCCCGGTCTATCGCGGCCTGCGGGCGGGGCGAGGGCGTGGACGCGCGCCGGATGGTGATCAACTCGCGCGCCTCATGCTCCAATGCTTCCCACCAGCTCGTATTCGGACCGGGCGTCGTCAGCCGGTCGGCAATGCCCGCAAGGCCGCCGCGCAGGTCGCCCAGCGTCACTGGCTCGCGCGCGGCATTGATGATGGTGGCGACGGCGCGCGGCTGTGCCTGGCCGAAGCGAAGCCGCAACTGCCCCTCGATATAGCCAAGCGGCGTCCCGCTATCCAGCGCGCGCCGGGCGGCGAAGGCGACCAGCAGCCCCTCCGCGCGCGCGGCGTTGCTGGACGCGGCCTGCGCCTCCACCGTGATGCGATTGAGCCGCTGTTCCAGTTGCACCACGCGCCCGTCCAGCATCTGCGCCGCGTCGTTCGACAGGGGGCGCATGGGCGCGCCCGGCGCAGCCATGCCGCGCAGATAAGGGTCCGGCGCAACGGCCGTCTGCCGCGCGCCGCTGCCCCAGCGGCCCTGAAAATAGGGCAGGGCAAACAGGGTGATCACGATACCGGCGATGAAGGCCAGCAGCGCCAGGGCCAGCACTAGCCACGGCCCGCGCCGTTTGGCGGGGGGCGGCGGCGGAATCGTGGCGTTCGCCCCAGCGCCCTCGTCGCTCATCGAAAGACTATCTTCCATCGGGCGGGATCATTCGCACAATTGGGCGGCCAGGGCCAGCATCCTCTCATCATCCGGGAAATCGGGGGCCTGCGCGCTCGCCCAGCCATTCCCGCACATGGCGATCGCGGCGGGGCTGATGGCGACGATGTGCAACTGCGCGCGCTCATGCGGGGGGACGAGCATCGCGGCCTTCTCCCCCGCGCGCGGCGAATGGATCAGCAGCACCGCGCCGGGTTGCAGCAACCCCGTCAGTTCGGTCCCTGCGCGGCTGACCATCTCATAGATGACCGTCCGCTGGATGGAGAGCGGGCCTTGCGCGATCGAAGCCACGGTGCGCCCGCCCAGATGCAGCACCCGGCGGTGTCCGTCCGCCGCGATGCGGGCCGCGATGGCGTTGCCGTCCTGATCGCCCGGAACCACCTCTTCAAATCCCTGCGCCTGCAACGCCCGCGCCGTCGCCCCGCCCACCGCATAGGCGGGTAAGGCGCGATAGGCGGCCAGTTGCGGCCCTGCCAGCCGCGCCCCCTGCGCGCTGGTCAGCAGCAGCGCGTCGAACTGTTCCGGCGGCGGCGGCGTCCACGGCACGGGCCTGGCTTCGAACAGCGGGCACAGGCGATAGTCCAGCCCCAGCCGCGCCGCCCGCGCGGCGGTCTCCCCCGCGCCGGGTTCGGGCCGCAGGATGATGACCCGCGTCACGCTTCGAACAGGGCGCGAAGCTCCGGGCTGGCGCGCTCCAGCAGCGATCGCCCAAGATCTTCCGCCTCCGCCGATGCGCCGCGCGCGATGACGCGCTCCTCGCGCACCACCTCCTGGCCATCGGGGCTCAATATCTCGGCACGCAGGACGATGGCTCCGCCGTCCAGTTGCGCGAGCGCCGCGATCGGGGAGTGGCAGGTGCCGCTCAGGCCTTTCAGCACCGCACGTTCGGCCATGACGCAATCATAGGTATCCGCGTCGCTGATCGCGGCCAGCAGCGCCAGCATCTCCCCATTATCGCTCAATGTTTCGATGCCGACAGCGCCCTGGGATGGCGCGGGCAGCATGACGTCAAGGGGAATGGCCGTGCCCACATCATGCTGCCCCAGCCGGTCCAGCCCAGCCGCCGCCAGCAAGGTCGCATGCGCTTCCCCCGCCGCCAGCTTGGCAAGGCGGGTGGCGACATTGCCCCGGAACAGAATTACCTCCGCATCCGGCCGCAGGCGCTTGACCTGCGCCGCGCGGCGCGGCGAACTGCTGCCCACCACCGGCCGCTCCGGCAGCGCGGCAAAGCTGTCCACGCCCACCAGCCGGTCGCGCACGTCGGCGCGGGGCAGCATGGCGGCGATGCGGATGGCATCGGGGCGCAGCGTCTCCACATCCTTCATCGAATGGACGGCGAAGTCGATCTCCCCCGCCAGCAGTGCACGGTCCAGTTCCTTGGTCCACAGCGCCTTGCCGCCGATTTCGGCGAGTGCGCGGTCCTGAATGCGGTCGCCGCTCGTCTGCACCACCACCGTTTCGATCATGGCGCTTTCCCATCCATGCCGGGCGCACAGCGCCTCCGCCGTCATCCTGGCCTGCGCCAGCGCGAGCGGGGAGCCTCTGGTGCCGAGGCGAAGGGGGCGGCCGGGAAGGGATGAAGGCAGCGTCATATCCCGCTTGCTCTAATGACCGCGGGCATTAGATGGAAGCAGCAATGACGATCATCCTGGGCCTGGAATCAAGCTGCGACGAAACTGCGGCAGCGCTGGTTACGGCGGACGGCAGGATATTGGCCCATCGCCTCGCCACGCAGGAAGAGGCGCATCGCCCCTATGGCGGCGTCGTGCCGGAAATCGCCGCCCGCGCCCATGTGGAGGCTTTGAGCCCGCTGGTGGAGGCGGTGCTGGCCGATGCGGACATGACTTTAGATCAGGTGGACGTGATCGCGGCGACGGCGGGACCGGGCTTGATCGGCGGCGTCATGGTGGGGCTTGTCACCGGCAAGGCGCTGGCCCATGCGGCGGGCAAGCCGCTGGTCGCTGTCAACCATCTGGAAGGGCATGCCCTTTCCCCACGGCTTGCCGATCCCTCGCTGCAATTCCCCTATCTGCTCCTCTTGGTGTCGGGCGGCCATTGCCAGCTGCTTCTCGTGCGCGGCCCCGGCGACTATGCCCGGCTCGCCACCACCATCGACGATGCGTCGGGCGAGGCGTTCGACAAGACCGCGAAGCTGCTGGGCCTTGGCTATCCCGGCGGCCCGGCGGTGGAAAAGGCCGCTGCCGGGGGCGATCCCAGCGCGGTGCCGTTGCCGCGCCCGCTGGTGGGCACGGCCGAACCGCATTTTTCCTTCGCGGGGCTTAAAAGCGCGGTGATGCGCGCGGCGCAATCGGGCCGTTATTCGACCGAAGATATCGCCGCCAGCTTCCAGCAGGCGGTGATCGATTGCCTGGTCGACCGCACCGGACGGCAGCTTGCAAGCCATGGGCACGTCACCGCGCTGGTCGTCGCTGGCGGGGTCGCCGCGAACCAGTCGATCCGCGCGGCGCTCGAATCGCTTGCCAGTCAGCATGGCCTGCCCTTCGTCGCGCCGCCGCTCTGGTTGTGCACCGACAATGCGGCGATGATCGCCTGGGCCGGTGCGGAACGCTATGCTGCGGGTCTGGTCGATGATCTGACGGTTCCGGCCCGGCCGCGCTGGCCGCTGGACCCGGCGGCGGAAAAGGCGCGTGGGGCGGGGGTGAAGGCATGAAGGCAGGAGTCATCGGCGCGGGGGCATGGGGCACCGCCCTTGCGCAGACATTGTCCGCGGATGGGCAGGATGTCCGGCTCTGGGCGCTCGAACCCGAAGTGGTGGAGGCGATCAATCGCGACCGGGTCAATCCGCTCTATCTTCCTGGCGTGACGCTCAATCCTTCTGTGCGCGCCAGCGGCGACATGGCGGACATAGCCGATCGCGACATGCTGCTGATCGTCAGCCCGGCCCAGCATCTGCGCGGCGTCGCGGGCAGCGCTCCGGCGGGCGTGCCGCTGATCCTCTGCTCCAAGGGGATAGAGGCGGGCACGGGCCTCTTAATGTCGGAAGTGGCGCAGCAGGCGCAGGGCGCGTCACCCATCGCCGTCCTGTCCGGCCCGACCTTCGCGCATGAAGTCGCAAAGGGCCTGCCCACCGCGATCACGCTCGCCTGCGCCGACGCCGATCTTGCCGCGCGCATCGCCGCCCGGATCGCCCGGCCCGCCTTCCGCCCTTACATCTCCGACGACGTTGTGGGGGCGGAGATTGGCGGCGCGGTCAAGAATGTGCTTGCCATCGCATGCGGCGTGGCGGACGGGGCGGGCCTCGGCCTCAACGCCCGCGCCTCGCTCATCAGCCGGGGCTTTGCCGAAATGACGCGCTTCGGCCTTGCCCGTGGCGCGCGGGCCGAAACGCTGGCGGGCCTGTCAGGTCTGGGCGATCTCGTGCTGACATGCTCCTCCACCAACTCGCGCAACTTTTCGCTGGGCAAGGGGCTGGGCGAGGGTCGTCCGGCCGCCGAATTGCTGGCGAACCGGCGGACGGTGGCGGAAGGGGCGTTCACCGCGCCCGTGCTGCGCGAAGCGGCGCGCTCCGCCGGGGTCGACATGCCCGTGGTGGAGGCCGTATGCGCCCTGCTGGAGGATGCATCGCCGCTCGCCCAGGTCATCGACGCGCTGCTCACGCGTCCGTTGCGGCCTGAATAATCTCGTCGCCCCACTATCATTTATCGTTTACCATTCCGGCCACAGACATGAAGCGACGAGGGGATTCCTGTTCTTTGCCGGTCACGGACCCGCCTTCTCCGCAAGAGGATGATATTGCGGCTCTTGCCAGGGGCGGCCGGACGAACCTTCTGGGTTTCCTGCTGCGCCTTGCCGCGCGCCTGCCGTTCCTGTTCATCGCCGGGCGGTGGTATGGCGCTGAATCGCTGGGCCGTTTCGCTTATGCGGTGCTCGTCGTCGAGTTCGCGGCGCAGCTTGCGACGCTGGGGCTGAAGCGCGGGCTAGCGGGCGCGCTGGCGCAGACGGAGCGGCCGCACAGCCATGTCGTCACCGACGCGATGGTGGTGACGCTGGCCGCGTCGCTGCTGGCCGCCGGGCTGCTGGTCGCCTTTCCCCACGCCATGTTCCCCAATAGCGGGGTCAACGGGCTCGACCGGCTGCTGGCGCTGATCGTAATCGCGGTCGCCGGGTCGGACGTGGCGCTGGCGGCCTGCGCCTATCGCTTCGACATTGGCGCGACCGTGCGCGCGCGATCGATCATAGAACCCTGGGCGATCAGCATCGGCGCCTTCGCCTTCGCCTTCTATTCGACGCGCGACGGCCTGATCCTTTCCTATGTCCTGTCGATGGTTGCTGCGCTGGTCGCGTCGATCATCCCGATGACGCGCCATTACGGCATCCCCTATGGCTGGCGTCCCGACCTGGGGCGCTTGTGGAGGCTCGCCCGGCGCAACCTGCCGCTGGCGGCGGCGGATGGCATAGAATGGGGGTCGCGCAGGCTGGACCTCGCGATCCTGGGCCTGTTCGTCAGCCCGGCGGCGGTCGGCATCTATTATGTCGCGCAGCAGGTTGCGTCCCTGCCGCAGAAGCTCAAGACCAGCTTCGACCCGATCCTTGGCCCCGTCATCACCCGCAATCTGGCCGAAGGCAATCTGGCCGCCATCGCCCGGCAGGTGAGCCAGGTCGGCTTCTGGATCATCGCCGCGCAGGCGGGGATCGCGCTGGCGCTTGGCATTCCGGGGGAGGCGGTCATGGGCCTGGTCGGGCCGCATTTCGTCGGCGGCACCGGCGCGCTCGCCTTCCTGTTGCTGGCGGAGGTGGTTGCCGCCACCGCCGTCGTCAGCGAATCGGCGCTGGTCTATATCGCGCGCCACCGCAACCTCATGATCTCGCTGCTGATGATCGCATTGCAGGCCCTGCTCAGCTTTGGCCTTATCCTGCTGGCGCGCGACATCGGCCTGTCGCAGATGATGATCGCCGCCGCCCCTGCGCTGGCGTTGTGCATCGCGCTGGGCGTGGGCGCGATCGTGAAAGCGCGCCTGCTCTCCCGCCTGCTGGGCGCGCGGGTCAATGCGTGGCGCTGGCCCCTGCTCGGCGCGTCGGCGGTGGCCTGCGCGGTGGGAGCCGGGTTCGTCGCGCTGCCGCCCAGCCTTGAATGGGTCGAGCTGGTCTTCGGCGTCGTGACGATCCTGGGCGTCTACGGCCTCGTCATCTGGCGCTGGGGCTTCGGCCCGGACGACCGGGCCCTGTTCCGCCGCCAGAAGGCGAAGCCGGACGCCCCGGCGGCCGCCTAGCCCAGCACGCTGGCGCGGATCGCCAGCAGATCCTGCTCCGGCCGCGCGCCCCAGTGCGAAATCACCTCCGCCGCGGCAGCAGCGCCCAGCTTCAGGCACGTCTCGACATCCAGCCCTTCCAGATGCCCCGCCAGGAAACCGGCGGCGAACAGGTCGCCCGCGCCGGTCGTGTCCACCACCGCTTCGACCGGCGCGGCCAATGTTTCGTAGCGCACGCCGTCGATCAGCGCGATCGCGCCCTTTTCGCTGCGGGTCGACACCAGCACCGGCACGCGCGCGGCGATGGCGGTGACCGCCTTTTCGAAATCGTCGATCTGCGCCAGCGACTGGATTTCCCCCTCGTTGGAAAAGAGGATGTCGATCAGCCCCTTGTCGATCAGGTCGATGAAGTCATCGCGGTGACGGTCTATCACGAAGCTGTCGGACAGGGTGAAGGCGACCTTGCGCCCCGCGCCCCGCGCCGCGTCGATCGCGGCCCGCATCGCCGCGCGCGGCTGTTCGGGGTCCCACAAATAGCCTTCCAGATAGAGGATGGAGGCGGACCGGATCAGGTCCATGTCCAGCGCCGAAGCTGGCAGGAACTGCGACGCGCCCAGGAACGTGTTCATCGTCCGCTGCGCATCGGGCGTCACCAGGATCAGGCAGCGCGCGGTGGGCACGTCGCCCTTCACGGCGGGCGTGTCGTAGCGGATGCCCAGCGCGCGCACGTCATGGGCGAACACCGCGCCAAGCTGGTCGTCGCACACCTGCCCGATGAAGCCGCATTTCTTGCCCAGCGCCGCAAGGCCCGCCAGCGTGTTGGCGGCCGATCCGCCGCTCACTTCCTTGCCAGCCGCCATGTCGGCATAGAGGCTTTCGGCCGTCGCGGCGTCGATCAGCTGCATGCCGCCCTTGGTCAGCGCATGTTCGGCAAGGAACGCGTCATCGCTGGGGGCGAGCACGTCGACAATGGCGTTGCCGATGGCGACAACATCAAGCGTGGGGGCAGCGGTCACGCGATATCCTTTTGCATGGGGAACGGAAAACAAGCGAATTTGGCAGCGGTCTCTATCGGGCGGCGCGGCCCGGCGCAACGGCGCTGATTGACGTGGCGGCGGCGGAGCGGGATAGGCAGGACATGGTCATCATCGCCGCCCTGCGCGCCTTTCCCGCGATCTTCCACCGGTCGGCGCTGCGCCTTTTGGGCAAGACGCTGCTGCTGACCCTGCTGCTGTTCGCCATGGCGGCGCTGGGCCTGTGGAGCGCGGTGCATGCCGTGCGCGTCTATTTCGGTTGGGGCGGCGGCGGCATGGCGGAGGCGGCGGCAACGGCCCTGGGCGCGATCGCGCTGGGCTGGCTGCTGTTCCGTACGGCGGCCATGGCCGTCATGAACCTGTTCGCCGACGACATCGTGCAGGCGGTGGAGCGGGAAAGCTATCCCGATGCCGCTGCCACCGCGCGGCCGGTGGGGTTCACGCGCAGCCTGCGCTATGCCCTGGCGTCGGCGGCGCGGACCATCGGCTGGAACCTGCTGGCCCTGCCTGCCTATCTCGCCCTGCTCGCGACGGGCGTGGGCACGGCGGGGCTGTTCCTGCTGCTCAACGCCTATCTGCTCGGCCGCGACCTTGCCGACATGGTGGAGCCGCGCCATCCGGCGCTGCCGCCCATCACCAGCGTCAACCGGTGGCTCATGGGCCTCGTTTCGGCCCTGATCTTCCTCGTTCCGCTGCTCAACCTGCTTGCGCCGGTCTGGAGCGCGGCTATGGCGGTGCACATGCTGCATGGCAGGAGGACGCTCGCATGACCCACGCCCGGCTGATACAGGCCGCCCTGCTCGCCATGCCGCTTGCCGCTTGCGCCGGACAGATGGTGCCGCCCGCGGCGATCAATCCGCCGCCCGGCCCGCCTGCCAGCGCCTTTACCAAGCCGGGGCCGCTGATGGGCATGGACGCGCGCGGCCTGACGCAGATGTTCGGCACGCCCCGCCTCGACATCAGGGAAAGCACGGCGCACAAGCTGCAATTCGCCAATGGCCGCTGCGTCCTCGACACCTATCTCTATGCCCCGGCGCGTGGCAAGGAGCCGGTGGTCACCCATGTCGACGCGCGCACGCCCGCCGGGACGGATATCGATCCCGCCGCCTGCGCCGCCACGCTGCGCGGCCGCTGATCCGTCAGGCGGGCGGGGCGGTCAGCCGCCCGATCGCCCAGGCGGCGGCTTCGGCCACCACGGGATCGGCATCGGCCAGCAGGGGACGCAGCCGGTTCAGCAAATCCTTGTCCCCGCTGTTCCCGGCGGCGATCGCGGCGTTGCGCACCATGCGCCCGCGCCCGATCCGCTTGATGGGGGAGCCTGAAAAAACCTCGCGAAAGCCTGCATCGTCCAGGTCGAGCAGGTCGGCCAGCGAAGGCGCGGCCAGCTCGGCCCGCCCGACAAAGGCCCTGTTCGCCGCCGCCCTGTCGGCAAACTTGTTCCATGGGCACACCGCCAGGCAATCGTCGCAGCCATAGATGCGGTTGCCGATGCCGACGCGCAGCGCATCGGGGATCGGCCCCTTATGCTCTATGGTGAGGTAGGATATGCAGCGCCGCGCATCGACCACATAGGGCGCGGGAAAGGCGCCGGTGGGGCAGGCGGCCTGACAGGCGGCGCAGCTTCCGCAATGATCCCGTTCGGGCGCATCGGGCTCCAACGCGATCTCGCTGTAGATCGCGCCCAGGAACAGCCAGCTTCCATGGGCGCGGCTCACCAGATTGCTGTGCTTCCCCTGCCAGCCAAGGCCCGCTGCCTGCGCCAGCGGCTTTTCCATCACCGGCGCGGTATCGACGAACACCTTGAGCGCGCCTTGCTGCTGCTCCACCAGCCATCGGGCCAGCGCCTTCAGCCCCTTCTTGACGATGTCATGATAGTCGCGCCCCTGCGCATAGACGGATATGCGCCCGCGCCCGCCCGCTTCCGCCAGCGCCAAGGGATCGCGGCCGGGCGCATAGCTCATCCCCAGCATGATGACGCTGCGCACGTCGGGCCACAGACCGGCGGGGGATGCGCGCTGCTCCGCCCGTTCCTCCATCCACAGCATGTCGCCATGGCGGCCCGCATCCAGCCATTCCCGCAATCTTCGCCCCGCCTCCGGCGCGGCGTCGGCGCGCGCGATGGCGCAGGCGGCGAAGCCCAGCCGCAGCGCTTCCGCCTTAAGGCGTTGTTCGAAGGTTTCCATTTGCGTTGGCATGGCGTGCGACTATCAGGATCGGATGATCGGCGACACCCCGGCTCCATCCCCCCTACATGCTCTCGAAGGCCATGGTCTTGTCAAGACATTCGGCGATTTCCGCGCGGTCGACGGCATCGACATCGCCGTGCCCGCCGGATCGATCTATGGCGTGCTCGGTCCCAACGGCGCTGGCAAGACGACGCTGCTGCGCACATTGCTCGGCATCATCGACCCGGATGAGGGGCACCGCACCCTGCTGGGCGACCCCGCGCCGCTGCGGCAGGCGCGGTCCGTGGGCTATCTGCCCGAAGAACGCGGCCTCTACCCGTCTATGAAGGCGGCCGACGCGATCGCCTTCATGGGCGCGCTGCGCGGCCTGCCGCTCAGGCTGGGGCGGGAACGCGCCCGCGCGCTGCTGACCGACCATGGCATGGGCGCGTCGATCGACCAGCCGATCCGGCAATTGTCGAAGGGCATGGCTCAGACGGTCCAACTGTTCGGCACCATCGTGCACGAACCGCGGCTGATCGTATTGGACGAACCCTTTTCCGGCCTCGACGCCATCAATCAGGGGAAGCTGGAAACGCTGATCCGCGATCAGGCGCGGCGCGGCGTCACCATCCTGTTTTCCACCCATGTCATCGCCCATGCCGAACGGCTGTGCGAGCGTATCGCGATCGTCGCTGGCGGCCGCATCCGGTTCGAAGGGTCGGTGGGCGAAGCCCGCGACAGGCTGCGCCCCCAGGTGCGGCTGCGCACAAGGGCGAGCGACGGCCCATGGCGGCGAGTGCTGCCTGCGGAGACGCTGGCGGAGGATGGCGCATGGCATTTCGACATGCCCGATGAAGGCATAGAGCCGCTGCTCCGCGCCCTGCTGGACGGGCAGGCGGGGATCGAAAGCCTGTCGATCGAACGGCCTGGCCTGCACGACGCCTTCGTGTCGATCGCCGGAGCCGCCGCCGCCCGCCAGATGGAAGAAAAAGCGGAGGAGACAGCCGCATGAGCGAGGTTCTGCGCGCCGCATTCGTCATCGCCCGCCGTGACTTTTCGGCGGTGATCCTGTCGAAGACCTTCATTCTCTTCCTGCTGGGGCCGCTTTTCCCTGTCGTCATCGGCATGGCCTTTGGCGGTTTGGGGGAGAAGATCACGACCGAAGGACTCCGTCCGACCGTGGGAATCTCCATGTCCGCCGCCGACGCCGCGCGGATGGAGGGGGCTTACCGCATCATCGCCGACCGGCTGGGCGGGGAAAAGCTGCCCCGCCTGCAACGCGCCCCGGCCGGTGATCCCCGGGCGCTGCTGGCGCGGCCGGACGCCCGCTTCCTTGCCGTGGTGTCCGGCACGGTCGAACGGCCCGTCCTTACCGGCAAGGCCAGCGATCTCGCCTGGCTGGAAGGCGACATCAGCCTCATCGCCAGCGCCGCACTCGCGGGGGAACGGCTTCCCCATGTCAGGGTCGAAAAGCAGCCAGTGACCGCCAGCGCCGGTGCGGACGCGCAATCGCGCATGCTCACGGGCCGCGCGGCGCAGGTCCTGATCTTCCTGCTCACCATGTTGCTGGCGGGCATGGTCCTTTCCAATCTCGTGGAAGAAAAAACCAATAAAATCATTGAGATACTTGCCGCCGCCGTGCCCATCGACGCCGTCTTCCTCGGCAAGCTGATGGCGATGCTGGCGATGAGCTTCGTGGGCATCTGCTTCTGGGGATCAGGCGTCTTCGCCGCCATCCTGACCTTCGCCGGACCCAATATGACCCCCCCGACCCCGGCGGTCGGCTGGCCGCTGTTTCTACTGCTCGGAACAGTATATTTCACTATGGCTTATACCCTGCTCGGCTCCCTGTTCCTCGGCATCGGCGCGCAGGCGGCGACCGTGCGCGAAGTGCAGACGCTCAACATGCCGGTGACCATGGGGCAGATGGTCGTCTTCTTCTTCGCCACCTATGCCGTCGATCATATGGGATCGCCTTCGGAAATCGCCGGTGCGATATTCCCCTTCTCCTCCCCCTTCGTCATGATCGCGCGGGCGGCGCAGGACGCGGCGATCTGGCCCCATCTGCTGGCGATCGCCTGGCAGGCGCTGTGGGTGGCGCTGATCATCCGCTTCGGCGTGACGCTGTTCCGCCGTCATGTGCTGAAGTCCGGCCCCGCGCGCAGGCGCGGGCTGTTCAGGCGGCGCTCAGCCCCGGCGGCGTAAGGCGGGCCCATGAACCGGCGGACACTCCTCGGCGGCGGCCTCTATGGCATCGCGGCGATCGGCCTGTGGCGGCTGGGCGCGGGGGATGCCGCCGCTGCCGCCTATCCTTTCTCGCTGAGCGATGGCGAGTGGCGCAAGCGGCTCAGCCCGCTCGCCTATGACGTGCTGCGCAAGCATGCGACCGAACGGCCCTTCACCAGCCCGCTGAACAAGGAACATCGCAGCGGCGTCTTTTCCTGTGCGGGATGCGGCCATCCCCTGTTCCGTTCCGCCACCAAGTTCGACAGCGGCACCGGCTGGCCCAGCTTCTGGGCCCCGCTCCCCAAGGCTGTCGGAACCTCGCGCGACTTCACGCTGGGCATTCCCCGGACAGAGGTGCATTGCGCGCGCTGCGGCGGGCATCTTGGCCATGTGTTCGACGATGGCCCGCGTCCCACAGGCAAGCGCTATTGCATGAACGGCGTGGCGCTCAGTTTTTCACCGGCATGACCTTGTAGATGCGCAGCGGTTCCGGCGCTGGCAGCCGGCGCAGCCAGGCCGGAGGCGCGCCCCGGTCGAGGGCGGCGGCCAGGCTGCCGCGATGATCGCGGGCATAATGGTTGAACTCGTTCAGTCCCTTGCAGCCGATCACATAGTCCACGCCGCGTCCGTCATTCAGCCGCGCAAGGACCTCCCGCGCCCGCTCCGGCGGTGCGATGAAGCCTTCCACGACGGCGGTGATGCCAGCGGCGTTGCGGTGATGGGCCGTGCCGACGACATAATGCGGCGTGCGGATCAATATGTCCGGCCCCATGTCGAGCGGCGCGAACAATGTCGACCGGGGCAGGTTACGCAACGGCGCCAGGACCGATCCCGAACGGCAATCAGCGGCCGCCTCTTGCGGCTTGTCTTCTTCACCCTTGCCGGAAACGATGACTATCCAAAGCGCGCACAGCGCGGCGGGCGCGAGCAGCGCGACGGCGGCCGATGCCGGGACGCGCACGATCGCCCTCGCATGGCTCTGCGCGCGGCGAAGCAGTTGCGCCATCAGCCATGCAATGCCCGGCAGCGCCAGCACATGCGCGACGGACATCGCTCGCATCACCATTATCGCCACCGCTGTCGCACCGGCAAGGAGCAGCCCCGCAACGATCCAGCGGTCGCGTTCACGCTGGTTGCCCGCGCTCCAACCCGCCGCGATCGTCCCGGCAAGCCCGGCGAGCGGCGGCAGGACGATCAGCCCGGCCAGTGACCGGCTCTGCTCCCAGATCGGACGGCCTTCCATGACCTGTAGATACCAGAGCTTGTAGGCGACCGGTCCCAGCGCCCTGAACGGATCGCCCGTGAGGCAAGGGCCGCCGGTCAGTGCGAACACAGCCGCAGCGGACGCCGCACCGATCCCTGCCGCCATGAAGCGGCCGCTCGTGGATGCAGGCATCAGCCGGAACAGAAGCGGCGTCGCCACGGCGAATGCGGCGAGCGGCCAGACATAGGCCGCAGACAGCGCATCGCAGTGCCGGTCCAGCAGCGCTGCCGGTCCTCGCAGCAAGACGAGCAATACCAATGCAGCACTACCCAGCACAATCGCAAAGGCCTCGAAGCGCGGGGCCTGATCGCGATCACGCCATTGCCACAGCGCGAAGACGGCGGCGAACAGCGCCGCATAGGGCAGGCCTTCGCTGGAAATTTGCAGCCAGACCGCGATGGCGAGCGCGGCGATGCATCCGCCCCTTGCCGGGCGCGGATCGAGCGCGCCGCCGAGCGCGATCGCCGCCATGATGATCTGCCATCCATGATGGTCGATCCGCAGCGCATTGAACTGAACCAGGATGGTCGGAGTCGTCAGCAGCAGCGCTGCCGCAAGCAGGGCAGCCGGTGCCCCGGCAATGCGGCGGGCGGCGATGAACAACGCCCCTGTCAGCCAGCCGAGCAGGAGCAGCGGCGTCACCGCGCAGGCGACCGTCTCCGCCACCGCTGATCCCAGCAAGGGCCGCAGCATCATGATGAGCCCGGCGATCGGTGCATCCACGATCCGCGACCAGTGCATTGGACCGCCCACCGGCGGGCTCACGCGATGCTGGCTTACGTCGTAAAAGCCCTGCCCGCCCAGCCAGTCGCGCACCTGCTGCAAGCGCATGGCGTCGTCCGGGTCACGGAAGGTGAGGGTGGCGATATCCTGCCGCGACAGCCATAGCAGGACGGCGCAGCACAGCAGCCAGAACAGAAAGGCCCAGCGCGCGCCGGGAGCGAATCGCGTCGCGCTCCGGCGATAAGCGGCGGACAGATGCTCAGGCAGCGGAGAAGACGCCATATTTCCGAATCGCGTAGACAGCGAGGAAGCTGACCGGGATGGCGATCAGCTTGGCGAGCGCGGGCGCGAGGCCTGCTCCGGTTAAGCCGCTGATCAGCCCGGTGGTGAGCGCCAGCCCGATGACCGCACTGACCACGAAACCGATGCGCTGGCCGTGCGTGGCCTGCTCGGAAGGGACGAAGACGAAACGGATGCTGATCATCCAATGCAGCAGCAATCCCCCCGCATATCCGGCAAAGCCCGCCGCCGCTGGAGGCGCTCCGGCCTTCAGCAGGGCAAGGAACAGCAGCATGTCTGCGCAAAGCGCGATGACGCTCGCCATCAGATAGCGGGTGAAGGTGAACCGGGCGAGGATGCCGCCCGCGCAGGACGCCAGTGCGGATGGCCGCCGATGCATCTTTTTCAGGCTGCCTTCAAACGGCCCGGCACGCCGCGCAGGCTCGACAGGGCGGCCTGCTCTCCCGCTTTATCCTGCCCCTCTTCCCCTGCTTCATGATATTCGGCATCCTCGTTGACGGCCCAGATGTCGTACAGCGTCTCGCCCGCCTCGATGTTGCGGACGGTCAGCATCGCCGTCATCATGGCATGGTCCTGATTATTGTAGCGATGCATGCCGTTGCGTCCGACCAGGTGGAGCGTCGGGTAAAGCTGCTGCAACTCGGTGCGCATCGCCAGCACATTGGCGGCATAATGATCGTCATAGACAGGATAGGCCTTTTCCTGTCTCACCACCGCGCCGCCCACGACATCGGCGGGATCGCACAGGCCCAGCAGCGCCATTTCCTTCTTGGCCAGTTCCACCAGATCGGCGTCGCTCGACGCCCAGAGACCATCGCCTTCGAAGCAGAAATATTCAAGGCCGACGCAGGCCAGCGTCGGGTCAGGCACCATTTCGGGCGACCAGCTGCGGAAATTCTGGATGCGGCCGACCTGCACCTTGCTGTCGTGAATATATATCCAGTTGTCGGGGAACAGGTCCTCCGACCGGATCATCAGGGCGACGGTCAGGAAGTCGCGATATTTAAGCTCCATCGCATTGCCCAGCGTCGCGGGCAGGGGATGGATGCGCCCGGCCAGTTCACGCATCGGCGCGGAACTGATCACATGGGTGGATGTCAGCAGCACCTTGCCATCGGGGCCCTTGGCCATCATCTGCCACTGACCCGATGCATCGTTGCGGACAAGCCGTTCCAGGCTGTGCGCCATCAGCACCTGATTGCCTTTGCCCACGACGAAATCGCGCGCGGCTTCCCACATCATGCCGGGCCCAAGGCGCGGATAGCGGAAGCTTTCCAGCAGCGTCTTGGCCGCCATGCCGTCATTTGGCCGCTTGTTGAGCCCAAGCGAGCGCTTCAACCCGTCCTTGACCGCGCCCCACAGCGACAATCCCTTGATGCGCTGCGCCGCCCAGTCGGCCGACATTTCGTCGCAGGGCATGCCCCACACTTTTTCGGTATAGGTCTTGAAGAAAATCGAAAACAGCTTGTGGCCAAAGGCGTTCACCGTCCAGTCCTGGAAGGAGCGGACGTTGCGGTTGGGAAACAGCTTCGCCTTGGCGAAGCTCGCCATGCATAGGGCCGATCGCCAGAAGCCCAGGTTCAGAAGGGCTTCGAAGGCGCGCAGCGGATAGCTGTAGAATTTGCCTTCATAATAGATGCGGCTCATGCGCGGCCGCTGGATGAAATCGTCGGGCAGTATCTCGTTCCAGAGGTCCACCACCTCCTTCGACTTCGAAAAGAAGCGGTGGCCGCCAATGTCGAAGCGAAAGCCGTTCAGCTCGACCGTGCGGCTGATGCCGCCCACATAGACCGGGTCTTTTTCGATGACGGCTACGGAATAGCCCTTCTTGGTTAGCAGATAGGCCGCAGTAAGGCCGGCAGGGCCCGCGCCGATGATGGCGACGTCCACATTCTGGTCGATCCCCGGCATTCCATGCCCCCGATAAAATCCATCTATAATGGCGGATGACGGAAATCATCTAAGGAATGGTTAACGGCCGGTTAGGCAAAGGAGCCGCCCGGCAGGCAGGCAGGCAGCCCCTTCGAAAGCGGGAAGAAGGATCAACCCTGATGCTGCCCCTGGGCCAGCGAAGCGAGATCGGCGCGGGCGCCGCTCAGCGCGTCGTCGAAGCAGGCGCGATATTCGCGGCTGGGTTGCAGGATCGTTCCGCTCATCCATCCGCACACTTGTTTCGCGGCGCGGTTGATGCGGGAATCGGCCCGGCGCGCGTCACGGCTGCTGCCAAGGTCAAGGTCCGCGAGCGAGACAATCACACTGCGGGTTTCCGTGCCGGTCCGTCCGTCGACGATCACGTCCATGCCGTCACCGGCAAGAGCGGAAGCGGGAAGGGCGAAAGTCATCGCGGCGGCCAGCGCCGCCAGCGTCTTCTTGGTCATCCTGTTTCTCCTGTTCAACTGAACGATCGCCCCGCGCCTACGTGGGAGAAGGGTCGCGCAGTGAGATAAGCCTGCGTCCAGCGGATGAAAAGGGCCAGTCGGAAGAAAGTGGCGGAAAACCGCGATTTTTGCGGATGCGAAAGGGTCTGGCGGCTTTCGCATCCGGCTGCCCGGATCAGTGGCGGAAGTGCCGCATGCCGGTGAAGACCATCGCCAGCCCCGCCTCGTCAGCGGCGGCGATCACCTCATCGTCGCGGATGGAGCCGCCAGGCTGGATCACGGCCGTCGCCCCCGCCTCGACCGCCGCCAGCAACCCGTCGGCGAAGGGGAAGAAGGCGTCCGACGCCACGGCCGATCCGATCGTGCGTGCCTTGTCCCAACCGGCCTTTTCGGCGGCATCCTTCGCCTTCCATGCTGCAATGCGGGCGGATTCCAGCCGGTTCATCTGGCCAGCGCCGATACCGGCGGTGCTGTTGTCCCTGGCATAGACGATGGCGTTGGACTTCACATGCTTGGCGACGGTCCAGGCGAACAGGCAGTCGGCCAGTTCCTGCTCGCTCGGCGCGCGCTTGGTCACGACCTTCAGCATGTCGCGGCTGACCCGGCCATTGTCGCGCCCTTGCACCAGCAAACCGCCCGCAATGCTTTTCATCATCAGGCCGGGTCGGGCCGGGTCGGGCAGCTCGCCCGTCAGCAGCAGGCGCAGATTCTTCTTTTTGGCGAAGATCGCCCTGGCATCCTCGTCAGCATCCGGGGCGGCGACCACTTCGGTGAAGATGCCGCTGATCGCTTCGGCGGTGGGGCCATCAAGGGGCCGGTTGACGGCGATGATGCCCCCGAACGCAGATACGCTGTCGCAGGCGAGCGCGGCTTCATAGGCTTCGATCAGCGTATCGCCGCTCGCCACGCCGCAGGGATTGGCGTGCTTGACGATCACCACGGTCGGCGGGCCGTCGCGGAATTCGCTCACCAGCTCCAGCGCGGCATCGGCATCGTTATAATTATTGTAGCTCAGTTCCTTGCCCTGGATCTGGCGCGCCTGGGCAATGCCGTTCGCGCCCCCCATGACCGGCAGGTACAGCGCGGCCGACTGGTGCGGATTTTCGCCATAGCGCAGCGTCGCGCCGATCTTGCTGGAAACGGCGAGCGTTTCCGGGAACTCCACGCCCTGATCGGCGAAAGCGAACCAGCTTGCGATCATGGAGTCATAGGCCGCCGTCGCCGCATAGGCCTTGGCCGCCAGCATGCGGCGGAAGTCATAGCTGGTCGCGCCGCCTTTCTCCTCCATCTCGGCGATCAGGCGGGCATAGTCGGCCGGGTCGGTCACGATGGCGACGCTTTCATGATTCTTCGCAGCCGAACGGACCATGGAAGGCCCGCCGATGTCGATATTCTCGATGATCTCCTCGCGATCCGCGCCCTTCGCCACAGTGGCGGCGAAGGGGTAGAGATTGACCACGACCAGATCGATCGCGCCGATCTCATGCTCCTGCATCGACGCGACATGGTCGGCGTTGTTGCGCACGGCAAGCAGGCCGCCATGCACCTTCGGATGCAACGTCTTGACGCGCCCGTCCATCATTTCGGGAAAGCCGGTCAGGTCGGAAATGTCCTTAACCTCCAGCCCCGCCTCGCGCAGCGCCTTGGCCGTGCCGCCTGTCGACACCAGTTCCACGCCATGACGGCCAAGCGCCTCGCCCAGTTCGACAAGCCCTGACTTGTCGGAAACGGAAAGGAGGGCGCGTTTGATGGTGACGTCGGTCATGGCGAGAATCCTGATGCTGGGTGCCGCATTCGGGCTTGCGCCGCCCTCTAGTGCCGCTTGGCTCCGGCGGCAAGCGATAGGGACCGCGATGCCCCATTTGCGCGACATGCATCCTGCGCAGGAGCAGGGCCGAGCGTCAGCCCACCTTCTTGAACAGCCAGCCAATGGTCGAACCGCCCGGAAGGGCTTCGCCGGTGACGACCAGTTGCCGCGCCGGATGCGGCCGTCCTTCATGATCGACCCACAGGCTTTCCTCGACCGCCAGCTTCCCGCCATTCGCGCGGAACTGCCAGATCGCGCCATCATCGATGCGCAGCAATGCGCCCATGCCATCGGCGGTGGAGGTCGGCTCGACACCGGGCGCGAGGTGGAAGCGCAGCTGGATGGACAGCTTCACCGGCTTGCGCCGCCGGGCGGCGGGCGTCAGCAGGTCTTCGCCCCGGATTTCCTTGCCATCGCCGCTCAGCAGCAGCAGCCGGCGATGGACATAGCCCATGCGTCTGACATAGCCGTCATGGCTGATCTCGATCCGGCTGCCGCTGTCGGTTTCCTGCCGGTGCAGCTCCACTTCGGTGACGCCGCGCCCCAGCGTGCCGTCCGGCAGGAGCGCGGTCGAATTGCTGTCGTTCAGCACCAGCGTGCTGTGCGCCGCCGTGGTGCGCAGCCCCTGCGCCAGCGCTTCGGGCATCCATGCACCGCCCAGCGCCGCGCCGCCGCAATTCACGACCAGCCGCTGCCGCCCGTCGCTGATCTCGATCGCGCCGGTGGATGCGCAGCCTGCCGCCGCCAGCCGGGCGACCGGCGGGGGCGCGGCGTCGATCTGCACGATTGTCCCGCCAGCAGCCAGCCGTTGATAGCCCCAGTCATTCGCCTGCCGCAGCGGGCGGGCGCGGACGCGGCTGGCGCGCACCAGCGCTTCCACCGACGCCGGATCGATGGCGGCCGCGCCCTGCCAGCTGCCCAGCCCCCCATCGCCATGGGTCAGGCCCAGCAGGGCCGGGACCGCGCGGGCCAGCGCCTCGGTCAGGAAGGGCGGAACCTGCTCGCGCCGCACGTCATAGACGGAACGGACCATCGACAGCAGCATGATCGCCTGGAACTGGTCCAGCGGAGAGCGTGAGATGATGCCCCCATCGGTATGGAAGGCGCTGTCGATCGCGCGCTTGAGCCCCGCCTCTCCGAAAATCTTCCGCGCCGCGCCGCCCGGCAGCAGCATCGACACGCCCACGATTCCGCCCCATGCGGCGAGGCGCGGCAGGCCGATGGGCGCCTTGTCCGCTCCCCGGTCGAGATGGCGGGCGGTGCGCGCGATGCTGTTGAGCACCAGCGATCGGTAGACGAGGTCGCTTGACGACAGGATCAGCGGCGCATGGGCCGACCAGAATAGCAGCCGCCATGCGGCATTGTCCGCCCGCCAGGCTGGCTCGCTGGGCGTGTCAGCATGGACGGCGAGCCAACGGCGCATCACGCCTTCGGCGATCGGCGCCCCCTGTTCCCGCGTCCCCGCGCTCGCAAGGTCGCGCAGCCACGCAAAGCTGTGGAGATAGTCGGCAAAGGCGGGGACCAGCGTCAGCCGCTCGAAATCCAGCGCGTCGATCGGCTGGCGCGTGCCCCGGAACAGGAAATAGCCCGCACGGATCGCCTGACCCGCGCGGACGTCGCCCGGCATCTCATCTTCCGGCACCGCCAGCAGTTTCAGCGGATATTTGCCCTTGAGCCGCCGCCCATGAATCGGCGTCTTCCAGCTCATCAGGTAGAAACGGTTGGCGATCCTCTGGGCCAGCGACAGGCCCTTGTCATCCGCGATGCGGATGAGCCGCTTGCCCTGTTCGATCCCGTCATCCTCCTGACCGTTCCCGGCCAGGTCCGGCACCGATGGAGCAGGGGTGCGCCTGCGGTCGCTCACCCGCCCCTGAGCTTCCTGATATTGCCCGCATAGGCGTCGGGCCCGCCGCGGAAGGTGGCCGTGCCGGCGACCAGCACGTCCGCGCCCGCCTCGATCGCGCGCGGCGCGGTGGTGAAGTCGATGCCGCCATCGACCTGCAACCGGATGTCGCGGCCGCTCTTGCCGATCATCTTGCGGATCGCCTCGATCTTGCGAAGCTGGTTCTCGATGAAGCTCTGCCCGCCAAAGCCGGGATTGACGCTCATCACCAGGATGAGATCGACGTCATCGATCAGATAGTCGAGCATCTTGGCGGGCGTGCCGGGATTGAGCACCACGCCAGCCTTCACGCCCAGCGACTTGATATGCTGCACCGAGCGATGGATATGCGGCCCCGCTTCGGGATGAACCGTCAGGATGTCCGCGCCCGCTTCGGCGAAGGCGTTCAGATACTGATCGACCGGAGAGATCATCAGGTGAACGTCGAACGGCTTTTGCGTGTGCGGGCGCAGCGCCTTCACCACGCCCGGACCGATGGTGATGTTGGGCACGAAATGGCCGTCCATCACGTCGATATGGATCCAGTCCGCGCCCGCTTCGTCAATGGCGCGAACCTCCTCGCCCAGGCGGGCGAAGTCGGCGGAAAGGATGGAGGGTGAAATCAGGATCGGGCTGGTCATCAACAGCCCGCTCTAACGGGGGGCGGTGACAAGGGCAACGCTCCATTTCCAGCTTATCCACAGCGTTCTCGCGCCGTGGCTCCGCCTTTTCAGGGCGGGGGGAGGAGCGCAGGTTCCTGGCGCGGCGAAATCCCCGCTCCGCGCGGCAGAAGCCGCTTCATTCCATGCAGCGCCACGACCTGATCATTTTGCAGGATCGGGGCAGCGACAAGGCGCATGGTGCGGCCGCCGCTGCCCAGCGGACGAATGTCCACATCCAGCGTGAAACCGCGGCGATAGCGGATGGCATAGGCGCGAAGCTGCTCCATCGCCTCGCGGCTGTCGGGAACGTAAAGCGACACGGCGAGCGGACGCGGCACCCTCATATTCCGGTCAAGGCCGAACAGGTCATAGACGCCGGAGGTCCAGCTCAGCCGGTCACCGGCAAGATCGCAATGCCATTGGCCGATTCCCATGTCCGCCAATGCATGTTCGTCGCGCAACAGGCGGCCATCGGATGTCAGCGGCGCAAGATGGGCATGCAGGTCGAACAGCGGCCAGCTATGGTTGAGAGGCAGGGGCTCTGCCGGACGCAAGCTTGGCCTTTCAGGCGATCAGGCGGATGCTGCCGATGCTACGATCTATGACGGGGCGCGCGCAAGCCGGGCGATGAAAAAGCCGTCCGCGCCGCCTTTCTCCGCCAGCGTGTCCGGCAGGGTGCGCAGCCAGCCTTCCGGCAAAGGCGCGACTCCCAAAGGCAGTTCGGCGGCCTCCACAGGCTTGATCCGATATTCGGGGCGGCTTTGCAGGAACTGTTCGATCTGCTCCTCTCCCTCCGCCTTTTCCAGCGAGCAGGTGGCGTAGATGAGCGTCCCGCCAGGCCTCAGCCACTGCGCCGCCCGTTCGAGCAGTTCCGCCTGCAATGCGGCTGCCTCCTCGATCTGGCGCTGGCCGATGCGGTGCAGCACGTCGGGATGGCGGCGGTAGATGCCGGTGGCGCTGCACGGCGCATCCAGCAGGATCGCATCGACCGCCTCCGCAGGCTCCCATTGCCGCAGGTCGGCCTGGACGATGGCGGCCTTCAGCGAGGTGCGAGCGAGATTGGCGCTCAACCGCTCCAGCCTTTTCTTCGACTGGTCGACCGCCGTCACCTGCCAGCCCGCCGCCGCGAGCTGCATCGTCTTGCCGCCGGGCGCCGCGCACAGGTCGAGCACGGCGCGCCCCTCGCCCGGCCCCAACAGCCGCGCCGGGCATGATGCGGCGATGTCCTGCACCCACCATGCGCCTTCCTCGAAACCGGGCAGGGTAGGGACGGCATCATGTCCCGGCAGGCGGACATGGCCGGGGGCGAAGCTCTCCCCGCCCAAAGCTTCGGCCCATCGCGCCGTTTCCGCCGGGTCGCGGAGGCTGAGATCGACCGGAGGGCGCATGGCGTAGGCCTGCGCAGCCGCTGGCGGCATGGCGTCACCCCAAAGGTCCGTCCAGCGCGCGACCACCTCGGCGGGCAGCGCGGGAGGATCGGGAAGGCTGGGGGCCGCACGCGTAATCGTGCCGAACACGCCATGCACCAGCTTGCGCGGTCCGCCATCGACCAGCGGCAGCGCGGTCGCGATCGCCGCATGCGGCGCGGTGCCGAGCGCCAGCAGCTGGACAAGGGCGATGCGCAGCACCATGCGCGCCTTCGCATCGTCTGGCAGCCGCTGGCGCGTCGCGCCGTCGATCAGGGCGTCGAGGTCGGGCAGGTGGCGCAGCGTTTCCGCCGCTATCGCATGGACCAGCGCCCGGTCGGGCTGGCTCAGCCCCTGCGCCGCGCCGTGCAGGG
>NZ_ATHO01000068.1 GCF_000445065.1 Sphingobium quisquiliarum P25
CCGCGCCCTGCCCCCCGGAGATGCCGACGCCGCGCGCGCCGATTATGCGCTGGTCATGCAGGCGCTGGGCCCATGCGAGCGCCGGAGGACGCTGCCCTGACGGCGCCCTGGTGCAGCGCCTGCGCCCGTCCCGCCCTCTTTTCCTTGGACAGCGGCGCGTTGGCGGCTATCAGCGCGGCTTCATGCCAGCCTGAGGACGAAACACAGCCATGACCAATCTTCACCGCCATGCCCCGCTGCGCGTCGCGCTTGTCGGTCTCGGCACGGTGGGCGGTGGCGTCATCCGGCTGTTGCAGACCAATGGCGAGCTGATCGCCCGCCGCGCGGGATGTCCGATCCAGATCGTCGCCATCTCCGCCCGCGACCGGAACAAGGATCGCGGCGTCGACCTGTCGCCCTATGAGTGGGTCGACGACATGACGACCCTGCCGGGGCGCGACGATGTGGACGTGGTGGTGGAGCTGATCGGCGGGGCGGATGGCCCGGCGCTCACCCTGGCGCGGCAGTGCCTGGCGGCGGGCAAGCCCTTCGTCACCGCGAACAAGGCCATGCTGGCCCACCATGGGCTCGACCTCGCGGCGCTGGCGGAAAAGGCAGGAATCGCCCTCAAATATGAGGCAGCGGTCGCGGGCGGCATCCCGGTGATCAAGGGCATGCGCGAAGGCGCCGCCGCCAATGAGATTGCGCGCGTCTATGGCATACTGAACGGCACCTGCAACTACATCCTCACCACGATGGAGAAGGAAGGGCGCAGCTTCGACGATGTGCTGAAGGAAGCGCAGGAGCTGGGCTATGCCGAAGCGGACCCCAGCTTCGACATCGATGGCGTCGATGCCGCGCACAAGCTGACCATCCTCGCTAGCCTGGCCTTCGGCACCGAGCTTGATTTCGACAATGTGGCGACGACAGGCATTCGTCACGTCATCGCTGCGGACATTGCCGAAGCGGCGGCGCTGGGCTTCCGCATCCGCCTGGTCGGCATGGCGGAAAACGGCCCGGAGGGGCTGTTCCAGCGCGTCCATCCCATGCTGGTGCCGCTCGACCACCCCCTCGCCCATGTCGATGGGTCGCTGAACGCTGTTGTGGCGGAGGGTAATTTCGTCGGCAGGCTGTTCTTCCAGGGACGCGGAGCGGGCGACGGCCCGACGGCTTCGGCGGTCGTTGCTGACCTGATCGACGTGGCGCGCGACGAATATGGCGACGCCTTCGCCATGCCCGTGGCGGCGCTGGCGCAACAGCCGCCCGCCGATGCGGGCAAGCGCGTCGGACGCGCCTATCTGCGCTTCAAGGTGCAGGATCGCCCCGGCGTTCTGGCCGAGATCGCCGCCGCGACGCGCGATGCGGGCGTGTCGATTGAAAGCATGATCCAGCGCGGCGCAAACCAGCAGGACGGCGTTCTCGTCGCGATCGTGACCCATGCGGGCGAGGAAAGCTGCGTGCGTGACACGCTGGAGCGGCTGGCCGGATCGGACAGCCTGCTGCAAGCGCCGATGGTCATGCACATATTGGATTGAGCGCCGCTGGCCGTCAGCGCGGCCCGAAGCTCCGCAGTAAGGTCTCGCGCAGGGGCTCGCCCAGCCGGAACAGCTTGAGCCGCGCCTGTTTGGGACAGCCCATATTGCCGATCACCCGGCAAGGGCGTGCGTCGAAACGATAGGCGCTCATCTTGGTGTCGCTCGAAGGCCGCTGTGATTCCGCGAGCGGGCGGGCCTTCTCCTCCCCGCTCGCGATACAGAGCGACGGCACGGCATGGCAGGGAGCAGCGCCGGTTGACTTGCGCGGAACAAGCGCCGCTGACGTGGCGAGGCTTGCGGCAATCACGGCGACGATCATTATGCGGCCCTTTGAAGATGTTACCGCACCAACGATCCGTTCGATGATCCGTTGCATCTTCAACATGAAAAGCCGGTTCTCAAGACGGCACGGCTCGACAAGGGGCAGACGACCTCCTATCGCCTCATCGACTTAGAGAAAGCAGAGGAATTCCCATGGTGCAGGCTAGCTCGATTCTCGATCGCGTGTTGGTGCTTGAAATGGTGCGCGTCACTGAAGCAGCCGCCATAGCCGCCTCCAAGCTGATCGGCCGGGGCGACGAAAAGGCCGCCGACGCCGCCGCGGTCGAAGCGATGCGCCTGGCCTTCAACGACCTCTACATGGACGGCACCGTCGTCATCGGCGAGGGCGAGCGCGACGAAGCGCCGATGCTCTATATCGGCGAAAAGGTCGGCAATGCGATCGGCAGCGGGCCCAAGATCGATATCGCGCTCGATCCGCTGGAAGGCACGACCATCACCGCCAAGGCGGGGCCGAACGCGCTGGCGGTGCTGGCCATTTCGGAAGAAGGCGGCCTGCTGAACGCGCCCGACGTCTATATGGAAAAGCTGGCCGTCGGCCCCGGCTATCCCGAAGGCGTGATCGACCTCAACCGTTCCGTGAAGGAGAATGTGGAGGCGGTCGCCAGGGCGAAGGGCGTTGAGCCGGGCGAGATCATCGTCTGCGTGCTCGACCGGCCGCGCCATGAAAAGCTGATCGCGGAGCTGCGCGCGATCGGCTGCGGCATCATGCTGATCCCGGACGGCGACGTGGCCGGTGTGATCGCCACGACCGACCCGGAAACGAACATCGACATCTATATGGGATCGGGCGGCGCGCCCGAAGGCGTGCTGGCCTGCGCCGCGCTGCGCTGTGTCGGCGGCCAGTTCAAGGGCAAGCTGCTGTTCCGCAACGATGACGAGCGCGGCCGCGCCCGCAAATGGGGGATCACCGATCTCGACAAGGTCTATGACCTCAAGGAACTGGCGAAGGGCGACTGCATCTTCGCGGCGACCGGCGTCACTGACGGGTCGCTGCTGGCGGGCGTCAAGCGCCTCCCGGGCGGCAAGCTGACCACGGAAAGCGTGGTGATGCGCGCCAGCACCGGCACCGTGCGCTGGGTGAAGGGCGAACATCATCTGGATCGCAAGCACGTCTGATCCGGCTGCCATCGTGAATGCAGAAAGGGGACCCGCAGGTCCCCTTTTTCATGCCGGTTGGAAAAGGCTCAGCGGCCCGCGCGATGGTTGAGATCGTGGCCGAGCGCCAGGATCGCGACGCCAAGCAGCGTATAGGCGCTTTCCTGCCATCCATGGTCCAGCGTCAGCGCGCCCGCCATGATCCCCAGCCCCAGCGATCCGACCGCGGCCGGCATCATATAGCCGTGCATGACCGCGCCATGGCCCAGCGCCACCGCGCCGAGCAGGATCGCCAGCACCAGCCCCACTTCATGGAAAAGCGGATTGTCGAAAACGCCGCCCGCCGAGGCCAGCATGCCCAGAAGCACGGCCGTGCCCAGGCAATGCGCAACGCACATGCCCGACAAGGCGATCGCTATGCGATCAAGGCGGCCCGTCATCAGGGCGGATCGGAAACTCGTCGGCATGGTCGCGGATACATAGGACAGACAGGATGAAGTTACAACATATCATTGATGACTTTATCGCGCCGGGGGATCGGGGAGGTCAATGGGAAATGCTGCGAGCGATCGCTCCGCCGGTAAGTCTATCCGGTCCCACCGGCCCGTTCCGGTGAAGGGAGGAAGGCAGGTTCGCGCTCTCGACTGGGCTCCCGCTTTCGCAGGAGCGCATCATGGTGGCGTCAGGCGGCCAGCCTCAAGCAATTGCGGCCGCCATGCTTCGCCCGATAGAGCGCCTTGTCCGCGGCTTCCAGCAATTCAGTGGTGCTGACAGCGCCGCTCAATTCCACCAGCCCCGCGCTGAAGGTGATGGAAATCGACTCGCCCGTGTCCATCCGCATCGGCTGGCCGGAGACAAGATCGCGCAACCGCTCACAGATCAGGCTGGCGCGGTGGACGTCCACCCCCACGAGCAGGACCGCGAATTCTTCGCCGCCCAGCCGCCCGATGCTGTCCATTCCGCGCAGGCCCGGCCGCAGACGCGCGACGAAGTTGGACAGAACCTTGTCGCCGATGACGTGGCCATAGCGGTCGTTGACCGACTTGAAATGATCTATGTCGACCAGCAGCAGGCAGGAACGCTCGCCATTGGCGGTGCGGCGCAGTTCATCCTCCAGCTTGTCCATGAAGGCGCGGCGGCTGTCGGCGCCGGTCAGCGAATCGGTGGACGCCGCCCTTTGCAGCGCGTTCTGCCGCGCCTTGTGCCGGGACACGTCGCGAATCGCGCTGATCACGCCGGTGGGAACGCCGCGTTCATCCACCACCGCGCGGATCACCATTTCACACCAGTTGAGATCCCCGGTGGCCGGAAGAGGACGGAATTCGACCGTCTGCACATCCCCCGGATGCGCCAGCGCGCGGCGGTGAGAACGCAGCACCTCGCCCCGGTCCAGCGGATCGACGAAGTCCGCCGCGTCCCGCCCGATCAGCATGCCCTGCTCCCATCCCAACTGCTCCGCCGCCGAAGGAGAGGCATATTGGATGACGCCATCGACGCTGACATTCAGCACGACATCGCCGCTATGTTCGGCGATGGCGCGGTAGCGCGCCTCGCTTTCCTGGAGCAATTGGAACAGGCGGCGGCGCTGGGCGAGTTCGGCGGCGATCGGGATGATCAGCAGGAAGCTGAAGGCGAGGAAGAGTTGCAGGAACTGGATACGCTCGCCCATGGAGCCGGACACCATATGAAACGGCCCGTAGCCCGTCATGGTCGCCATGCCGCCGATGATGGCCAGCACGACGACCGAAGCGGCTGCGCCCAGATAACCGATGCGGAACGCGATCGCGACCATGGGCAGCAACAGCGCGAACAGCATCGGGTAACGAGCGAAGTAGAATATAAAAGCGGTGAACAGGGCGAAGATGCCCAGAAGCGCCACGGCCTCCGCTTTGCTCCTGCGCGAGGATTCCCGGAGCCAGCGCGCGGCGTCCCCCTGGCACAACATGATCAGCATGGGCGCGAAGATGAGGCCGCCAAGCACATGGCCGCTATACCATTGCAGCCAGGACGCGCCGAAGGACACCGGCGTCAGCGAAGATGCGACATAGGCCGCCGCGAGGCCGGTGATGATGTTCGCGGGAAGGCTGAGCGCCAGCACGAAGACGACCAGCGGCCGCTTCGACGCGCCGGTCAGGTCACGGCCCGGCGCGAAATGGCGGCAGAGCAGGGCGACGATCAACGCCTCCGCCATATTGATCAGCGCCATCGGCACCGCCGCGGCCAGCCCCATGCCGAAGAGAGCCGTCGACAGCATGCTCGCAATAGCGCAGCACAGGAGGATGCCGGGCCAGCGCCGGAGGCCGGAACGCTGAAGCTCCGCCATCAGCAGGGCGTTGGCGAGCCAGATATAGGCCAGGCCGCCTTCGAAGCGGGACACCAGCAACGCCAGCGCGGCCAAAAGAAAATAGGCCACTCCCGCCAATAAAGGCGCAAGTCTGGAGGAAACGGAAGAAAGGCTCATCACCAGGCGGCTTTACGCCGCCATGGTTAACATATGCTATAGTATATTGGCCGCTCGGCTGCCGGAAAAGCGGTCAGGCCTTTTCCAGCGTGCATTGCAGCGGGTGCTGGTTCTGCCGGGCGAAATCCATCACCTGGTTGACCTTGGTTTCCGCCACTTCATAGCTGAAGATGCCGCACACGCCGACGCCGCGCTGGTGGACATGCAGCATCACGCGGGTCGCTTCCTCCATGTCCATGCGGAAGAATTGCTGGAGCACATGCACGACGAACTCCATCGGCGTGTAATCGTCGTTCAGCATCAGCACCTTGTAGAGGGACGGCTTCTTCGTCCGCGCGCGGGTGCGGGTCGCGATGCCGACATTGGGGCCGCCGGGGCCTTCGCCCTGGTCGTCCTGATCCCTGCCCGCCATCATTGCGGGAAATGCCAATTTGCCGATGCTGCTCATGTCGACCAAGAATATGGCGATTCGATCGTCCATGGCAAGGGCGGGCTGGTCCAGTTGCGCAGGACCGCGCCGTGCCGAAAGGAAACGGCCCCCACCCGTGGGCGGAGGCCGTGCCTTAAAGCTGTCAGTTCAGCGCTTGCGCTCAGGCGGCGAAGGACGACTTCACCTTGTCGGTGACGACGGTCACGCGCGCGGTCAGCGGCTGGGCGACTTCACCGGCCAGCTTGATCAGCGCTTCGCTGCTCTTGGCCGCTTCCTTGGTCAGCTCGTCAAAGCTGGACGAAAGGAGCTGGCTTTGCAGCTGGAAGAATTCGGTCGGAGTCTTGACGGTCGAAAAGCTCTTGATCGACGCGGTCGCCTTTTCGAAATTCTTGCGGCCGTAATCGACGGCTTCCTGGCCCAGCGTTTCGAAACCCTTGGCAGCGATCTTGCCGGATTCGACCAGCGCTTCGACATTGCCCTTGGTGATGTCGCTCAGTTCTTCGATCGCCTTGGTCGACTTTTCGACGCTCGCCTTCGCCTTTTCGTTCAGACCGGCATAGACCGATTCGAACTTGGCCTTGGTTTCTTCAGCAAACTTCTTTCCGTTTTCAATCACGTCGTTCATCACATTCATTCCTTCTGCACGCTGGGAAAGGGGCTCTACCGGCCCCGTATCGGATGACAGGCTGTCAGTGCCCTTGAGTTCCGCCGGAGCTTCATCGGCAACGGCGATCGGCAGGGACGGATCAGGTTCGACTGCCTCGCCCGCACCGGCCGGCTCCGGCGCGGCATCTACCGCGGTCGTGGCGGCGGCGATCGCAACCGGATCAGCCTTGGCCGCCGGGGAAGGCTTGCGCGCCACCGCCTTTTGCGGCGCGGCGGGTTTCGGCTTCACGGGCGCCGGATCGGAACCTACGGCTGCTTCCGCCGCTTTCAAAGCCTCACCGGCTGAAAGAGTAGATGCTGCCTTCTTCGCAGCCACCGGCTTGCGAGGAACTGCCTTGGGGGTCACTGCCATGGTCATCCTCCTTTGCTGCAATGCACAATAAGTTATCTCGATGTCAGTTTCAAGACGTTTTTTGTGCACTGCAACAAAGGATAATGCAGCAGTTGGACCGCCGGAAAAAAGCGCGGCTATTCAGTGGCTCATCGGGTCCTGACGTAACGCCCCGGCGCATCCTCGATCGCCTTGAGCGCTCCCCCGCCCGGCTGGCGCGCGCCTTTCGCCGGAACCGTCGAATCGCCCAGGGACCGAATCCAGCCGAGCCAGTCGGGCCACCAGCTTCCCTTCGTCTCCTTCGCCGCCGCGATGAACGCGTCCAGATCCGGCTGCGGTTCGTCAGCCGACCAGAACTGATATTTGCCCGCAGCGGGCGGATTGATCACTCCGGCGATGTGTCCCGACCCGGCAAGGATGAAACGGACGGGCCCGGACAGATGGCGGGTCAGCTTCCACACGCTTTGCGCCGGAGCGATATGATCTTCCCGCCCCGCCTGGACATAAGCGGGCGTCCTGATCTTTCGCAGGTCGAGCGGCGTCCCGTCGACGCTGAGCGCGTCCGGCACGACCAGCAGGTTGTCGCGGTAAAGCTGCGTCAGATAATCCCTGTGCCAGCGGGCGGGCAGGTTGGTGGTGTCGCCATTCCAGTAGAGCAGGTCGAACGGCGGATAATCCTGCCCCAGCAGGTAATTATTGACGACATAGTTCCAGATCAGGTCCCGCCCGCGCAGCAGGTTGAAGGTGGCGGCCATGTAGCGCCCGTCGAGAAAGCCGCCCGCCGACAGCTGCTCCACCAGCTTCATCTGTTCATCGTCGATGAAAAGGCCAAGGTCGCCCGCTTCGCTGAAATCCACCTGCGCGGTGAAGAAGGTGGCGCTCGCCACCTTGTCCGCCTGCCCCCGCGCCGCCAGCAGCGCCAGCGTCGCGGCGAGCGTCGTCCCGGCGACGCAATAGCCGATGGTGTGGACGCTCTGCACGCCCAGCAGATCGCGGACCGTGTCGATCGCATCCACCTGCCCGTCCACTATATAATCGTCCCACAAAAGATCCTTCATCGACGCATCGGCCGACTTCCAGGACAGCAGGAAGACGCTGATCCCCTGATCCAGCGCCCATTTGACGAAGCTTTTTTCCGGCGACAGATCGAGGATGTAGAATCGGTTGATCCACGGCGGGAAAATGAGCAGCGGCGTTTCCAGCACCTTTTCCGTCGTGGGGGCATAGTGGATCAGCTGGTAGAGCGAGGTTTCCTTGATCACCTTGCCCGGCGTCGCGGCGATATTGCGCCCGACCTCGAAGCTGGTGCCGTCCGTGTGGGTCAATTGCCCCTTTTCCAGATCGGCCAGCATGTTCTGCAAACCCTTCACCAGATTCTCGCCGCCGCTTTGCAGGGTCTTTTCGATCACGGCGGGGTTGGTGAAGGCGAAATTGGTGGGCGCCAGCGCATCGACCAGCCCGCTGGTGGCGAAACGCAGCTTCGCCTTCTGCCTGGGATCGGCATCGTCGACCGCATCGGCAAGCTTGAGCAGATAGTCCGACAGCAGCAGATAGCTTTGCCGGATCAGGTCGTAAAAGGGATGGTTGGACCAGGCTGGATCGGCGAAGCGGCGGTCCTTGACGGCGGCGGGGCTGCCGGGCGGCGGCGGTTCCGGCTTGTCGCGCAACATGCCGCCCGCGTCCAGAAAGCGCTGCCACAGCGCCAATCCTTCGTCGGCGAACCCGGTCTGGATGCGGGCCACGGCTTCGGCGTCGAACGGCAGCGCCCGTCCGGTCGCCCCCGCCGCCTGCTCCAGCAAAAGCTGCTGCGCGCGGCCGAGCACCTGGGTCCATTGCTGCATCTGCTCCAGCGTCGGCAGATGCGGTTCACCCAGGTCGTTCGCTTTCATGGCCACCTTCCCTATCCTGGCATCACCCTGCCCGCCGCTTTCGCTAGCGCGCCGCTGCCGGGCGGGTTATAGCCAAAGCGCGTCACGCATCGCGTGCGCCGATCACTATCCTCCACGGAGACCTTTCAGGAAAGCCTATAATGTCCGAAGAATTTTACCGCATGAAGCGCCTGCCGCCCTATGTCATCGCTGAAGTCAACGCGATGCGGGCCGCCGCGCGAGCCGCGGGCGAGGACATTATCGACCTTGGCATGGGCAATCCCGACCTGCCGCCGCCGGACCATGTGATCGCCAAGCTGTGCGAAGTGGCGCAGAAGCCGAGCGCGCATGGCTATTCCCAATCGATGGGCATTCCCGGCCTCCGCCGCGCGCAGGCCAATTATTATGGCCGCCGTTTCGGCGTGGACCTGGACCCCGAAACCGAAGTGGTCGTGACCATGGGGTCGAAGGAAGGGCTGGCCAGCCTGGCCACCGCGATCACCGCGCCGGGCGATGTCGTGCTGGCGCCCAATCCCAGCTATCCCATCCATATGTTCGGCTTCATCATCGCTGGCGCGACCATCCGGTCGGTCCCGACGACGCCGGACGAACATTATTGGAAGTCGCTGGAACGGGCGATGGCCTTCACCGTGCCGCGCCCGTCGATCCTGGTGGTCGGCTATCCCAGCAACCCGACGGCCGAGACGGTGGACCTTGCCTTTTACGAGCGGCTGGTCGCCTGGGCGAAGGAGAACAAGGTCTGGGTGCTGTCCGACCTTGCCTATTCCGAGCTTTATTATGACGGCAATCCAACGCCCTCCATCCTCCAGGTGCCGGGCGCGAAGGATGTCGCGGTCGAATTCACATCGCTCAGCAAGACCTATTCGATGGCCGGATGGCGGATCGGCTTCGCGGTCGGCAACCGGCAGTTGATCACCGCGCTCAAGCGGGTGAAATCCTATCTCGACTATGGCGCGTTCACGCCGATCCAGGCGGCCGCCTGCGCCGCGCTCAACGGACCGCAGGACATCGTCCAGAAGAACCGCGAACTCTACCACAAGCGCCGCGACGTGATGGTGGAGGCGTTCGGCCGCGCCGGATGGGAAATCCCCGCGCCCAAGGCGTCGATGTTCGCCTGGGCCCCGCTGCCCCCCGCGCTCAAGGAGATGGGCAGCCTGGAATTTTCCAAGCAGCTTTTGACCCATGCCAAGGTCGCGGTCGCGCCGGGCGTCGGCTATGGCGAGGATGGCGAAGGCTATGTCCGCATCGCCATGGTGGAAAATGAGCAGCGGCTGCGGCAGGCCGCCCGCAACATCAAGCAATATCTGAAATCCATGGGCATCAACACGCCGGCCAAGGGTGCTGCCTGAGCGGGACTGACGGACGGAGCTACCGGCCGCGCATGCTGGGAAGCGCGTGCGGCTGCCTGTCCGCGGCCCTGTTCCTGATGGCGTTGGCGGCCCTGTTCGTGGGATCGGTGTTCGGCGATTGCGTGGCGGAAGCGGATTGCGCGCACAAGAATGATGCTGGCGCCATCTTGTGGATCGCGCCCTTGTCAGCCCTTGCCATTTTCATCGCGGTGCGCTGGTTTGTGGACAAGATGACGGCAGGCAGGCGATGATCCCCATTCCCCAGGTTTCGCAGGTCGCTCAGACGATCCAGCTCGCGCTCGCGCCCGTGTTCCTGCTGGCGGGGATCGGCGCGTTCCTCAACGTCTGCGTGGGGCGGCTCGCCCGCATCATCGACCGCGCGCGGCGGGTGGAGGAACGCATCCTGACCACGCGCGGCAAGGAACATGACCGCATGGTGGAGGAAATCCGGGTGCTCGACCGCCGCATGAGCGTGGTGAACTCATCCATCTTCCTGACGGTGGCGTCCGCCTGCGCGGTGTGCCTGGTGGTCATCCTGCTGTTCGCGGGCAACCTGCTCAGCGCGCATCTGGGCACGCTGGTCGCCATATTGTTCATCCTGGCCATGCTGCTCCAGGCGGCGGCCTTCGGCACCTTCATCCAGGAAATCCGCCTCGCCTCCCGCACGATCCACATCCGCAACGAAGTGCTGTACCATCAGGCGGAGGGGGACGAGGCGGCATGACCAAATTCACCGTCAACGACCGGCCGGTCCAATATCGGATGGACCCGGACACGCCGCTGCTGTGGGCGCTGCGCGACGCGTCCAACCTGACCGGCACCAAATATGGCTGCGGCACGGGGCATTGCGGCGCTTGCACGGTGGATATCGATGGCGATGCGGTCCGGTCCTGCCAGCTTTCGATCCGCAATGCCGAAGGCCGCTTCGTCACCACGATCGAAGGGCTGTCGCCCGACCGGGGCCATCCGCTGCAACAGGTGTTCGCCGCCGACAATGTGTCGCAATGCGGCTATTGCATTCCGGGCATGATCATGACCGCCGCCGTGCTGCTGAAGCGCAACAATGATCCGAGCGATGAAGAAATCGACGCCTTCGTCACCAACATATGCCGGTGCGGCATCTATCCCCGGCTGCGCGCCGCCATCCGGCGGGCAGGCCGGATCATGCGCGGCGAGGAGCAGGTGGAGGCAGCGCCGCCGCCCGGCGTGACGCCCGAAGACGCCGCCCGCACCGTTCCCGCGCTGCGCAGGCCCTGACCCTCAGCCGAAGCGATAGGCCGACACGGTCCAGCCGATCACCGCGCTGCGATGGTCCAGCCGCGCGGCGTCGCCGGCGCCCGCGCCCAGCGCCACCATCAGCGGCAGCAGATGTTCCTCGCGCGGATGAGCGAACTGCGCATAAGGCAGCCTGTCCCACGCGGCGACGCGTGCGGCGCGGCGTTGCGGATCGGGATCGGTCACGGCGCTGGTGAGCGCATCGTCCCACTCCACCGCCCGGCCGGTGCCGTCATGGCCCCGCACGCGCATATTGTGAAAGCTCATCCCCGACCCGATGATCAGCACGCCTTCGTCCCGCAGCGGCGCGAGCGCGCGGCCGGCGGCGATGTGTGCGGCGGGATCGAGCCCTTGCTTGAGGGAGAGCTGCACCACGGGAATGTCGGCACCGGGCACCGCCACCTTCATCGGGATGAAGACGCCATGGTCCCAGCCCCGCTCCTCTTCCCGCGCGACCGGAAAGCCAGCCTTCCGCAACAGCGCGTCCATCCGGTCCGCCAGTTGCGGATCGCCCGGCGCATCCCACCGCAGCGTGTATGTGTGCGGCGGAAAATTATAATAGTCGAACAGCAGCGATGGCCTGCCGCCATGATGGACGGTGAATTGCGGCTCTTCCCAATGGCCCGACACGATCAGCAGCGCGCGCGGCTTTTCCGGCAGGCTGGCGAACAGTCCCGCCAGATAGTCCTGCATCGGGTGCCACATGGGATCGCTGTGCGGACGATCGGGATCTGACGGGTCCATGAAGAAGCAGGGACCGCCGCCATGCGGTATGTAGAGGCTGGGCTGTTTCATGCCCCCTAGATCGCCGCAAGCGCGGCGAAGCGCAACATCAGGCGGCGAAACCTTCCGTTTCGCGCCGTGGCTCAGCCACCCTCGCCAATCACCGGGGCGATCGCCTGCGCCAGCGTCATGCCCGAATAGGGCTTTTTGAGCAGCGTGACATCCTTGTAGCGATCGGGCAGTTCCAGGCCGTCGCCATAGCCGGTCGCGAAGAGGAAGGAGACGCCCCGCTCCCTCAGCAGATCGGCGATGGGCAGGCTGGTTTCATTCCCCAGGTTGAAATCCAGCACGGCGAAATCAATCCGGTGCAGCGCAATCGCCTCGCGCGCGCGGCCGATGCTGGCGGCGGTGATGATCGTTTCCGCGCCCAGATCGCGCAGCGCATCCTCGCCATCCATGGCGATGATCATATTATCCTCGACCAGCAGAACATGGCGCCCCTGCAACAGTTCGGGCATGGCGGCGGGCGGCGCCTTGCCGCGGTCCACGCCCGGAATGCTCGGCAGGACGGACGCGACATGGGTCGATGGGATGCAGAAATGCGCCTCCAGCCCGGCAAGCCGGTAGGAAAGCTCCGCCTTTCCATTGAGGTCGTAGGGGATGGACCGTTCGATCACGGTCGATCCGAAGCCGCGCCGCGTCGGAGCCACGACCGCCGGGCCGCCATTTTCGACCCAATGGACCAGCAGGCTGCCATCCTCGTCCACATGCCAGTCGATCGACACGACACCGCTGTCGGACAAGGCGCCATATTTGGCGGCGTTGGTCAAAAGCTCATGGATCACCAGCGCCATCGCCGTGAAGGCCGAAGGCGTCAGCAGCACGTTGGGCCCGGTCAGCTTCACCCGGTCCCGCCGCTCGCCCAGATAAGCGCCCGCCTCCACCTCGATCAGGTCGTAGAGGCTGGCAGGCGACCAGCGGTCGGCGGTGATCTGGTCATGCGCGCGCGCCAGGGCGTGGACGCGGCTTTCCAGCGTTGCGATGAATTCTTCCACCGACCCCGCGCTGCCGCGCGTCTGCGACAGCAAACCCCGGATCACCGACAGGATGTTGCGGACGCGGTGATTGAGTTCGGCGATCAGCAGTTCCTGCTTCTCATGCGCGCGATGCCGTTCTTCATTGGCCGAATCCGACAGGCGCAGCACGACTTCCAGAAGGGCGGTGCGCAGGGCCTCGGCGACCCGCAATTCGGCGGCGGTGAACGGCACCGCCGTGCCCTTCACCAGTTGCGACCATTCCTCGAAGCTCTTGCGCGGCGTCAGCCGGGGACCGTTGGGGCCATATTCGACATGCTTTTCCTGACTGCCCGCCCAGCGCACCGAACGCAGCTGTTCCGGCCGGAACAGGACGACATAGTCGCGCGGGCGGCGGGACAGCGGGATGGCGAGCAGCCCCGCCGCGCGGTCTGCGAAGGCAGCCGCTTCCGGCATGATGCTGGCGAGATTGTCGGTCGTGTAGACCGTGCTGGCGGCGGCGCGGTTCAGCAGCTTCACCAGCGCGGCGAAGGATGTTTCGTCCGGCGTCAGGCCCGACAGGGTCATCTGCCCGTCAATATAGACGCCCACGCCCTCCGCCGGGATCGTGTCGAAAATCACGTCGCCCAGCCAGCGCGCGTTGGACAGCAGGTCATGGTCCTGCGCGACTGCCGACATCAGCCGGTCGGCCACCTGCCGCGCCTTGCCTTCATATTCGGCGGTTTCGGCGCGCTCGCGGCTTTCCAGCATCATGGAGAATATCTGGCCGAACAGTTCCGCCGCGCTGCGCTGCGCGAAGCTGGGCAGGCGCGGCCCATAATGGTGGCAGGCGAACAGGCCCCAGAGCTTCCCTCCCACGACGATGGAGATGGAGAGCGACGCGCCCACGCCCATATTGCCCAGATATTCGATATGGATCGGCGATACGGAGCGCAGCAGGCTGAGCGACATATCGAGCGCCGCGCCTGACGGATCGAGCACGGGAACGATCGGCACGGGCTTTGCCTGGACATCGGCGATCACGCGGAAGATGTTGCGCAGATAGAGCGCCCGCGCCTGCTGCGGGATATCCGATGCCGGGTAATGAAGGCCGAAAAAGCTGTCGATGCCGGGCCGCAAGGCTTCCGCGACGACTTCTCCGTCGCCGCCATCGGCAAAGCGATAGACCATCACCCGGTCGAAGCCGGTCAGCGCCCGCACCTGCCGCGCGCCGTCGCGCAGGAACGCCGTCATGCCGTCCATCTGCGACAGCCGCGCCACCATGGACCGGACCATGCCGGTCGCTTCCATCTCGTCCGCGCGGGCAGGCTCCGCTTCCACGACGACCAGCGAGCCGGAAAAATGCACTGCGACGTCGAAGGGCGCGCAGCCGTCGATCAGGGGGAGCGAGAAAATCCGTTCGACCGCATGCGCGCCGCGCAGCAAGGTGATCCGGTTGCGCAGCGTGTGGATCGCGTCGGCGCGGAAAATATCGCTGACCGGCCGTCCCAGCATGTCCTGCGGCGACAGGCCGATAAATTCTCCGCTATTGGCGGACACGCGCGACACCAGCCAGTCGGCCGTGAGCGCGATCAGGAATCCGAACGGCTGGATCGATCCGGGAACGTGAATGGGCTCCTTGTCGCAATTGGTGATGTCGACGGCGAAGCCCCCATCGTCCTGAACCGCGCCATCAGCCACGCGCCATCGCCTGCTCGCTCATCGCGGCGGCGGCGAACAGCGCGAAGGCGGCCTCCGCCCCCTGCACGGCCTCGCCGACCCATTGGTCGCCTTCCCCTTCGGCGGCGGCGTCGAGCGAGCGTTGAAACGCCTGCCATCCGCCCTTTTCATGCACGGCGGACAGATAGGCGCGCGGAAGACCGGACGCGACCTGGCGTTCAAGCATCGCCCCGCCCAGCCGCGATCCTTCCAGCGCGTAGAGCGCGCCCCAGCGGAACGCGTCGCTGTCCCGCGCCTGCATCGCCAGCCCGTCCGGCATCGATTCGCCAAGGGCGGCGAGGTCTTCGGCCAGCATCGGCAGGCGCGGCGCGGCAGGCCGCGCCATCGCCTCCAGCGGGGCGAGCGCGCGCGCATGGGCTTTCAGAAAGGAGCGGTAGCTTTCTGGCGTATCGAGCGAAAAGCGGGAGAAAAGATCGTCCACACGCTGGTGCTCCGCCATCGTCGCTTGACGCAGGGCCTGTCTGATCCGGCCGTCCATGGGCGTTCTTGTCACCCGGCATTCCTAAAGCTTGTCAAACAGCCCTGCCTTGATCTCGATTAACTTTTTTAGCTTAGTCGTTCGCCTGGTGAAATTTTCGGCTCGCTACAGCGCCCCGAATCCATTTCTGCGACAGGAAGGCAGCCGCGCCGACCCTTTCAAATGGCTGACGAACAAGTTCAGCATCTCGACATGGCGAGGAGAATAAAAGGTGAGCATGCGGGGCATAACGCCTCAATGGAAAGCAAAGATCATGTTGAAGAAAATTATGTTGGCGGGGCTGATGTCCGCGACAATATTGGGCGGCGTCGCGCCTGCTTATGCTCAGCGTGGAGATGATGGCGGCTGGCGCGGCCGGGCGG
>NZ_ATHO01000069.1 GCF_000445065.1 Sphingobium quisquiliarum P25
AAAAAAGCGCATAGCCCCGCAGAAAACGCAGAGCCTTCCCGTCTGCGTCCTCTGCGCGAAAAATCCTCAGCGCAACGCGCGCCAGCACTCAACCCCAATGATGCGGCCGCAAAGAAGAATGTTTCACACAGAGACGCGAAGGCGCGGAGAAAAAATCACTCCGCGTCTCCGCGCCTCCGCGTGAACAAAAAAGCGCACAGCCCCGCAGAAAACGCAGAGCCTTCCCGTCTGCGCCCTCTGCGCCTCTGCGCGAAAAATCGCGGCGCGACGCCCGGCGTATCAGCCCTTCGCCTGCGGCTCCACCACCCGGATGTGCAGTTCGCGCAACTGCTTGAACTCGGCGGGCGAGGGCGCGCCCATCAGCAGGTCCTCGGCGCGCTGGTTCATCGGGAACAGCGTCACCTCGCGCAGGTTCTGCGCGCCGCACAGCAGCATGACGATGCGGTCCACGCCAGCGGCCATGCCGCCATGGGGCGGCGCGCCATATTGGAAGGCGCGGTAGAGGCCGCCGAAACGCTCCTCCACATCCTGCTGGCTGAGGCCCACCTTCTCGAACGCCTTGACCATCAGGTCCGGCGACTGGTTGCGGATCGATCCCGACGCGATTTCATAGCCGTTGCAGACCATGTCATATTGGAACGCCTTGATCGTCAGCGGGTCCTGATGCTCCAGCGCCTCCATCCCGCCCTGCGGCATGGAGAAGGGGTTGTGCGCGAAGTCGACCGACTTTGTTTCCTCATCATATTCGTAGAAGGGGAAATCGACGATCCAGCACAGTTCGAAACGATCCTTGTCGATCAGGTCGAGCTGCTCGCCCACGCGGATGCGCGCCAGCCCCGCCAGCTTGGCCGCCTGGCTTTCCTTGCCCGCCGCGAAGAACACGCCGTCATTGGGGCCAAGGCCCAGCGCCTCGATCAGCTTCGCGGTCCGTTCCTCGCCATGATTCTTGGCAATGGGGCCGCCGGGCACGCCATCCTTGATGTTGATATAGCCAAGGCCCGAATAGCCTTCGGACCGCGCCCAATTGTTCATGTCGTCGAAGAATTTCCGGCTGCCTGCGCCAGCACCGGGCGCGGGGATCGCGCGGATCACGCTGCCGCTCTCCACCAGCGACGCGAAGATGCCGAAGCCGGAGCCGTGGAAATGCTCCGTCACGTCCTTGATCAGGATGGGGTTGCGCAGGTCGGGCTTGTCCGACCCATATTTCAGGATCGCTTCATCATAGGGGATGCGCGGAAAGCTGCCCGCCGGGGTCACCGGCTTGCCGTCGGCAAACTGTTCGAACACCTGGGCGATCACCGGCTCCATCGTGTTCCAGACGTCCTCCTGCGTGACGAAGCTCATTTCCAGGTCAAGCTGGTAGAATTCGCCCGGCAGCCGGTCGGCGCGCGGGTCCTCGTCGCGGAAGCAGGGCGCGATCTGGAAATAGCGGTCGAAGCCAGCGACCATCAGAAGCTGCTTATATTGCTGCGGCGCCTGCGGCAGGGCGTAGAATTTCCCGGCATGAATGCGGCTGGGCACCAGAAAGTCGCGCGCGCCTTCCGGGCTGCTCGCCGTCAGGATCGGCGTCGAATATTCGGTGAAGCCCGCCCCTTCCATGCGGCGGCGCATGTCGGAGATGATCTTGGTGCGCTTGACGATATTGCCGTGCAGCGTTTCGCGCCGCAGGTCCAGGAAGCGGTAGCGCAGGCGAATATCTTCGGGATATTCCTGCTCCCCCGCCACCGGCAACGGCAGGTCGGCGGCGGCGGACAGCAGCGTCGCGTCCAGCGCGCGGATCTCGATCTCGCCGGTGGGCAGGTTGGGGTTCACCGCCTCCGCCGCACGCGCCACGACCTTGCCGGTTACCGTCACCACGCTTTCGGCGCGCAGCGATTCGATTACCTTGAAGACGGGACCATCCACCTCCGTGACGATCTGCACCATGCCATAATGATCGCGCAGGTCGATGAAGACCAGGTCGCCATGATCGCGCTTGCGATGCACCCAGCCGGACACGCGCACCTCATTGCCGGCTTCGGCCGAAGTCAGGGCGCCGCAAGTATGAGTGCGATAGGCGTGCATGGCGTTTGTATCTTTCAGCTTCGTTTTACGGAAATGACAAAGTGCCGCCGCCCCGCTATGGGCGGTCTTGTCAAGCATTGACGAGCCCGTGAGCGACGGGCCAGGCCATAATAAGATCGAAGACCATATGCAAATCCATCCGCTGATCACCGACAGCAAGACACTCGCCCAATTTTGTGCCCGGATCGCCAAATCGCCCTATATCGCGGTCGATACCGAGTTCATGCGTGAAAACAGCTATTGGCCCGACCTCTGCCTCGTCCAGGTGGCGGACGGCAATGAAGCGGCCGCCATTGACCCGAAGGCGCCCGGCCTGGACCTTTCCCCTCTGCTCGACCTGCTGGTGGACAATGAGGATGTGCTTAAGGTCTTTCACGCGGGCGGGCAGGATCTTGAGATCATCTATAACCTGACCGGAAAGACGCCCCATCCGCTGTTCGACACGCAGATCGCGGCCATGGCGCTCGGCCTTGGCGAGCAGATCGGCTACGGCAACCTCGTCGACGCATGGCTGGGCGTGCAGCTCGACAAGGGCGCGCGCTTCACCGACTGGGGCCGCCGTCCGCTCGACAAGCGGCAGATCGACTATGCGATCGGCGACGTCACCTATCTTATCCAGATTTTCCCCAAGATGCTGGAGGAATTGAAGCGCACCGGCCGGGGCGACTGGCTGGATCAGGAGATGGAGCGCATCAGCGATCCCGCAAATTACGTGAACGAGCCTGAGGAAGCGTGGAAGCGCGTCCGCATCGCCAGCCGCAAGGCCGATGTGCTGGGACGGCTCAAGGCCCTCGCCGCCTGGCGCGAGATCGAGGCGCAGGACAAGAATCTGCCGCGCGGCCGCATCGTCAAGGATGAAACGCTGGCCGACATCGCCAGCCACCCGCCCCGCACCCAGGATGATCTTGGCAAGGTGCGCGGCCTGTCCGCCACGTGGAAGACCAACGATATCGGCGCGCGGCTGATGGCGGCGCTGGGCAGCCACAAGCCTCTCGACAAGGACGAGATGCCCGAACGCGACCCCAAGCGGCCTGGCCTGGGCAAGGACGGCGCGCTGGTGGCGGACCTTCTGAAGCTGCTGCTCAAGATCCGCTCGCGCGACATCAACGTCGCCGCCCGCCTGATCGCGCGGAGCGACGATATCGACGCGCTGGCCGCTGGCGTGCGCGAGGATCTGCCGATCCTGCAAGGCTGGCGCTATGAACAATTCGGCCGCGACGCCGTTGATCTGGTGGAAGGACGCCTGGCCTTCACGGTGAAGGGCGGCCGCCTGAAAATGACGCGGACCGAATAGGAGCGATGATGATGATCCGGGCAGCAGCCTTTGTTCTTCTCCCGCTGGTGGCGGCCTGCACCGGCGCTGGCGGCGAAGGCCCCGCGACACCGCCCGCCGCCGCCGAAGGGCCGTGCAGGAACGAAGGGCTGGACCGCTTCACCGGCCAGAAGGCGAGCGCCGGCATCGGCGCGCAGTTGCTACAGGCTTCGGGCGCGCGCACCCTGCGCTGGGGCGCGCCGGGCATGGCCATGACCATGGACTTCCGCGCCGACCGCCTGACCGTCAGCTATGACGACCAGATGCTGATCACCTCCGCCCGCTGCGGCTGACCAGCCAATCTCCCCATCTCCCATCAAGGATGCATCCACGCGCGCATGCGCCGCGCTTTGTCCTGCGGCTACCCACCCAATCCTCCCCATCAAGGATGGGGAAGAGGACCAGCCACAGGCCGGTGGAGGGGAAATAGCGCAACCTTCCCCGCGCGCCTGACGCCCCTCCCCACGCCTGCGGCGCAGGAGGCTTCCCAAAAGCCTGCCTCCCAGCCGCGACCCACCGGCCGCAACAGGCGCGCGCAAATTCCGCCTGAATTTTCCTCTGTCCTACAGGCCCGGTTCCGCGCTAGGCTCAACTCGCTCTTTGAAAATTTAACATAATCTGTTGGACCCGGTACGCGAAAACGGCGCTTTTCCGCGCCTTTGTCGTGTCACTTATGTCACCCAGATCCTATCGCGGGCGCTCAACATTCCAACCCCACCAGCGCCCCGCTGCCGATCCGGTCGACATAGCGCTTCCCGTCAATTTCCAGCCAGTCGGGCGTGACCTCCAGCCGCCGTCCGCGGATGGTGGTGCGCAGATGCTCCACCGCGATCCGGTTGCGCGCGACGATGCGCAGGACCGCCAGCCCCTCCCCGCGCGCCGCCATGATGCTGTACCGGTCGCCGCGCAGCAGGAAATGCCAGCTCCCGTCCGTGGGCAGCCATTCATTGCCGTTGATCACCTGCACGGGCGATCCGTCGGGCGCGCCCATGCGCAGGCTGATCCGCGTCGCTCCCCGGCTGCGGCGCGGCGGGGCGAACATCATGATCGGCTCTCCGTCCAGCACCAGCGGGATCGGCGTATCGCGCAACAGCCGCGTGCCCCCGATGATCAGCATCGGCAGTTCGGGCGAAAAAGGCAGGCGATCCCGCGCGAAATGGCGCTGGCGGACGACCGGATTGGTATGGAAACCGTGCACCTGCGCGGCCGTCAGCCGCCCCTCTTCCACCAGTCCGTGACAGGTGGGGCAGAGCAAAGTCGCCTGCGCCGCGTCAGGCAGGCGCAGATAGCGGTAGATGGTGACGCCGCAGCGGACGCAGGCGAACCCGCAGGCCTGCCTGACCTCCTCCCGCTCCTGTTCGGTCAGATCGGGCAGCGAAAGCATCACCGGCAACGCCATGAAAGGCAAACCCCTTGCAACTGCCGCGCGCGTCATTGCGAAGCGGCGTCACCCAGTGGCGTCCTTTCCCGGGATGCAGGCTCTTGAAGGGCCCTTCACTTGCCTATGGTCGAAATAAATCGGCCCAAGGTCAAGGGGGCGCTGCGAATTGATCAGCGCTGCGGCAGCAGGTCCACATTGCGCGACGCGGCGATGTTGCGGATGCGCCCCGGGCGCGGCATGGATTTGATGGCGATTTCGGCCATGTCCCCGGCGCTGAAAAGCTCGACATTGCCGACATCGAAAATGCGCTGGCCAAAGCTTTGGGTGATGCGCACGCTGCGGATGCTGGACAGGGCGATCTCCGTCCGCTGCTTCGACAGCAGCCCCCGCTCCATCAGCACCTCGCGGTCGGACAGCGCCAGCCGCTCACCTTTCACCCGCAGCCACCAGACGCCGATCGCCAGCAGCCCGGCCACGGATATCAGCAGCAGCAGGAACAGGAACGGATGCGCGCGGAACATTGCGGGATGTTCGTCATACAACCAGGCGTCGCTCATCATTCGTCCCGTCCAGAAAGGCCGCCGGACATCATCATGGATGGGCCGCCCGCGTCAATCCTTGGCTAATGCTTCCTTCTTGTGCGCGGCGCGCTTGCCCTCGCCGGTTTCGACGATGAACTGCGGATTGTCCTTTGAAGCCGCGACCTTGTGCCCCTTGATCCGGGTTGGGCTGGTCTGCTTCTTCACCACCTTGCCATGCGCCTCTCCGCCATGGCTTTTCCAGCTGACCTTGTCGCCGGGCTCGGGTTCCTGCTTCATCGCGCGATCTCCTGACCAGCGCAAGAACCCGGCAGGAGGAGAGAGGTTGCGCGCACACGGGCCCAGAACTCCGTCACCCTGAGCGAAGTCGAAGGGCTATGCCGAGCGAGGCGAAGCCTCATGCCTTTCGCCTCGGCTCAGTCCGAACGGAGTAGGGGTAGCGGAGGGGCTTAACTCTCATCCCCCATCCGCAAGGCCGCGATAAACGCCTCCTGCGGAATCTGGACCGACCCATATTCGCGCATCCGCTTCTTGCCCTCTTTCTGCTTTTCCAGCAGCTTCTTCTTGCGGGTGATGTCGCCGCCATAGCATTTCGCGGTCACATCCTTGCGCATCGCCGCGATCGTCTCGCGCGCGATCACCTTGCCGCCGATCGCCGCTTGGATCGGGATCTTGAAGAGGTGGCGGGGAATCAGGTCCTTCAAGCGCTCGCACATATGCCGCCCGCGCGCTTCGGCGGCGCTGCGGTGGACGATCATCGACAGCGCGTCGACCGGCTCATTGTTGACGAGGATGCTCATCTTGACCAGATCGCCCTCGCGCGTGCCGATCTGATGATAGTCGAAGCTGGCATAGCCCCGGCTGATCGACTTCAGGCGGTCGTAAAAGTCGAACACCACTTCGTTGAGCGGCAGTTCATAAGTGACCTGCGCGCGGCCGCCGACATAGGTCAGGTTCTTCTGGATGCCGCGCCGGTCCTGGCAAAGTTTCAGGATCGAGCCCAGATATTCATCGGGGCAGTAGATGATCGCCTCGATCCACGGTTCCTCGATCATCTCGATATGGTTGGGGTCGGGCATGTCGGCCGGGTTGTGAAGATGCTTCACCTCCCCGTCCTTCATATGCATCTCATAGACCACCGAGGGCGCGGTGGTGATCAGGTCAAGATCATATTCCCGCGTCAGCCGCTCCTGAATGATCTCCAGATGCAGCAGCCCCAGGAAGCCGCAACGGAAGCCGAAGCCGAGCGCGGCCGAGGTTTCCATTTCGAATGAAAAGCTCGCATCGTTCAGCCGCAGCTTGGAGATGCTGTCGCGCAGCTTCTCGAAATCATTGGCGTCCACCGGGAAGAGGCCGCAGAAAACCACCGGCTGCACTTCCTTGAAGCCCGGCAGCGGCTCCTTCGCCGGGTTCTTCACCGTGGTGATGGTGTCGCCGACGCGGGTCTGGCTGATATCCTTGATCTGCGCGGTGATGAAGCCGATCTCGCCGGGGCCAAGCTCCGGCAGAGACTCGATCTTCGGGCGCATGCACCCGACACGGTCGATCAGATGCTCGGTGCCGCCGATCATGAACTTGATGTTCTGACCCTTCTTGATGACGCCGTTGACGACGCGCACCAGGATGACGACGCCCAGATAAGGATCATACCAGCTATCGACCAGCATCGCCTCCAGCGGGGCGTCGCGGTCGCCCTTGGGCGGCGGGATCTTGGCGACGATCGCTTCCAGCACCTCATCGATGCCGATGCCGGATTTGGCGCTCGCCAGCACCGCTTCCGACGCGTCGAGGCCGATCACCTCCTCGATTTCCGCGCGCACCTTCTCCGGTTCGGCGGCGGGCAGGTCGATCTTGTTGAGCACGGGCACGATCTCATGATCATGCTCGATCGACTGATAGACATTGGCCAGCGTCTGCGCCTCCACCCCCTGCGCCGCATCGACGACCAGCAGGGCGCCCTCGCAGGCGGCAAGCGACCGGCTGACCTCATAGGCGAAGTCGACATGGCCGGGCGTGTCCATCAGGTTCAGCTCATAGGTCTCGCCATTCTTCGCCACATAATCCAGGCGCACGGTCTGCGCCTTGATGGTGATCCCCCGCTCCTTCTCGATATCCATATTGTCGAGCACCTGCGCCGACATCTCACGGTCGGTCAGGCCCCCGGTGCGCTGGATCAGCCGGTCCGCCAGGGTCGACTTGCCATGGTCGATATGCGCGATGATCGAGAAGTTACGGATGTGCGAAAGGTCGGTCATGGCCCGCGCCGATAGCAGCCATTTGCGGGCCTGTCAGCAGCACTCGCGCATGCACCGCTCACGGCTTGCTTGAACGGTAATGCGGTTGTGCTAGAGCTTGGCCCCACTAACGGGTGGCCAACTACACATAACAGATCGCAACTTTCCTCAGGGGGTGCAAATCCATGCGCACGTTCACGTCGTTCATCGCTGCCGCAGCCGCTCTGGCCGCTACGGCGTCTCCGGCGCTCGCCGCTGACAAGGGGTCTTCCGCGCGTCAGCAGCAAGCCAAGAAAACCGTCGAAATCCCCCGCTGCACCAAGCGGCTGGGCACCGTCGCCATTGTCGAGCCCGACAATCAGTGGTGGCGTGAATTGAACCTGGGAAGCCCCGAAGCGATCCTGAAGGTCTTCATCCAGCAATCGGGCTGCTTCGGCCTCGTCAATCGCGGACGCGCCATGGCCAGCCGCAACATGGAACGCGCCATGGCGGATTCGGGCGAGCTTCAGGCCGGGTCGAACCTTGGCCGTGGCCAGGTGAAGGCGGCGGACTATTTCCTCCAGCCCGACATCGTCTCTTCGAACAAGAATAGCGGCGGCAATGCCTTTGGCGGCATGATCGGCGGCCTGTTGGGCGGCCGGACGCTGGGCGCTCTGGCTGGCGGCATCTCGATCAAGAAGAGTGAGGCGAATGTCACCCTCTCGGTTGTCAACGCCCGCACCACCGAAGAAGAAGCGCTGACCGAGGGCTATGCCCGCAAGTCGGACCTCAGCTTCGGCGGCGGTGGCGGTGCTGGCTGGTGGGGCGGTTTCGCTGCGGCAGGGGCTGGCGGCTATCAGAATACCGAAATCGGGCAGGTCATCGTGCTCGCCTATCTGGACGCCTATACGAAGCTGGTGACGCAGCTGGGCGGCCTGCCCGCCAATGCTGCGGCCGCCGCGCCGGTCGCGCAGTAAGCCGGCCAGCTTTCACGAAAGAAGGGGCGCTGCCGGTCGTTGCCGCAGCGCCCTTTTCATGCCTGGCTGGCGACCATGGCCGCCCGTGCGTCCCGCTTGATCCGGTGCCGTTTCCACCAGTTGAGGATCGCCTCGCCTGCGGGGCGCTCGACCAGGCGGTTGATGGCAGTGCCTAATATCAGCGCGACCAGAAATGCCGCGACGAAGGCAACCCAGGGGCTCCAGCCGGCATCGGCCATCCTAAGCATCACGACGAAACCGACATGCTGGTGGATCAGGTAGAAGGAATAGCTGATCCCGCCCATCCAGATCAGCGGGCGCACGGCGATGACATGCAGCCGCCCGGCGATCAGCGCGGCAAAGCCCGCCAGCAGGATATAGGCCATCACGGCCACGTCCCAGCTTTCCATGGTCACGACCGACAACAGCGCGAGCGCGGCATAAGGACATTGCTGCTTCCAGCTACGCTGTCCCGACCAGACCCGGTATGTCAGCATGCCGATAACGAAGAAGGGCACATAACGCAGCACCAGCAGCATCACGATGCGTTCGGGCATGTCGGGCCACAGCGCATAGAGCCAGCGGACCGCGAGCCACAGCGCAAGCACCGGCTCCAGCCGCTTGAGGCCGATCCCCTTCCACAGCGCGATCATGCAGGCATAGAAGGCAATCTCCACCGTCAGCGTCCAATAGGCCCCGTCGACTTCGGGGAGGAACGCAAAGCCCTGCAACATGGTGAAGTTGGCGAGGATCGCCTCCGGGCCGATCAGAAGCTGCGTCGCGCTCGCCAGATATTCGATCGACAAGGTCAGCAGCATGGCGGCAAGATAAGCCGGATAGAGCCGCGCGAAGCGGTTGACGGCAAAGTCCCTGATGCTGCCGATCCGGTCGAGCGTGAAGAAGATTGCAAAGCCGGAAATGGTGAAGAACAGCAGCACCCGGTAGTTGCCGCCCGGAAAGCTGAACGGCACATGCGCCGCCTGCGGAAACAGCTCATGAAAACGGGTGGAATAATGGAATATCAGCACGCACAGCGCGCCTATGCCGCGCAAGGCATCGAGTTCCGTCAGACGGGAACGCGAGGGGATGGCTTCACTCACAGTTGCGCTTTAGCAATAAAAGAGCAACGTATCCGTTAAGATCGTGGTTAAGAGGCCGTTGTTAACCCTCATTTTTCTGCGTCGTGGTGCCCAAGGTATCGCCATCGCATTGTTAGCTAAGTAAATGAGTGGCTCCGAAGAATGTTTTTGCGCAGAAACGGAGATCGCAGGGAACGAACAGTTTTTTGATCTTCGGGTTCACGCGAAGGCGCGGAGCATCCTTCATAGCTCTGCTCCAGCTCCCTTGAACACCGCCCGACGGCGGAGTGACATTATCAAGCGGCTTTCGCCGTACCTAACAAGCCCGTTCAAGGCATCTCAAAAGGTAGAACCCTCTGCGTCTTCTGCGGGCTCTGCGCGAACCTCTATTCTCCAGTTCGCAACGTCACTCCGCGCCTCCGCGCTCCGCGTGAATCACCCGCCAAACGCCAGCCTCATCTCGCAGGCGGAGAACCGGGCACCCTCTTGCCCGCTTCCGCAGCATGCTTGAGGCTCTCCAACTGTTCGCCAAGCACTTTATCCACCGCAGGCGCAATCGCAGTTCCGCCGCCACGCAGATAGCCTCCGGCCACATAGGTCAGGGTCACGCGCGCGCCACGTGCATTGGGCGTGATGTCGAAGTTCAGCGTACCAGTGACGGCTTCGGCCTGTAGCGGCCCCAGCGCGCCTGACAGCCGTAGCTGCTTGCCCGGCAATGCATAGATGACGCGGGCATGTTCGACGCTGCCCGCCTCGCCATGCGCCTGTGGCAATGTCTCGCAAAAACATCCGCCTGCCCTTAATTGCAGGCTGAGATTGGCCGCGTTGCCCGAATAGCTATGCTCGCCTTTCCACCAGTGCTGCGGCGATCCCAGCAAGGCGTAGATGTGGGCGGCGTCAGCAGCGACATCGACGCTGCTCTCGACAGCGAAGCCTATGTCGCTTGCCGACCTGACCTCTGCCTGTGCGGGCATGGGCGCGAACAACAGGACTGCGGCCAGATACTCCAGACGATAGCGCATGAGCCTCCCCCCGAACGATGCCAGCGGGAGTTTAGCTCAGCCCTTGCCGCCGTCCAAGATCGCGGCGATCGCCTTCGTCACTTCGCCCATATCGGCCATCCCATCGACGCGCGACACGATGCCCCGCGCTTCGTAGATCGGCAGGATCGGCGCGGTCTTGGCGCGATATTCCGCCATGCGCGTGCGCACCGTTTCCTCATTGTCGTCGGGACGCCGCTTGAATTCATGAGCGCCGCATCTGTCGCAAGTGTCGGCAACCTTCGGCGTCTTGAACGTATCGTGATAGCCCTCGCCACAGCTGGCGCAGGTGAAACGGCCGGTGATACGTTCCACCAGCGCGTCTTCGTCCACTTCAAGCTCGATCACATGGTCGAGTGAACGGCCCCGGTCTGCAAGGATCGCATCGAGCGAGTGGGCCTGCGCCTCCGTGCGCGGATAGCCGTCGAAGATGACGCCGGTTTCCGCAGGCAAGCCGTCCAGCGCTTCGCCGATAATGCCCGAAACGATCTCGTCCGACACCAGCTCTCCGGCTTCCATCACTGCCTTCGCCTTGAGCCCGACCGGCGTCTGCGCCTTCACCGCTGCACGCAGCATGTCGCCCGTCGACAGCTGCACCATGCCGCGATCCTCGACCAGACGGCTGGCCTGGGTCCCCTTGCCAGCTCCCGGAGGGCCGAGCAGGATGATATTCATGCGCGCATTCTCCCCTGTTGTGCGCTTTGCTGGCCCGCGCGCTTAGCGCAGGCGGCCTTTCAACTTTGCCTTCTTGATCAGGTCGCCATATTGATGCGCCAGCAGATGGCTCTGAATCTGGGTAACGGTATCCACCGTCACATTGACCACGATCAACAGGCTGGTGCCGCCCAGATAGAAGGGAATACCGGCCCGCGCGATCGCGAATTCCGGCACCAGGCAGATCAGCGCCAGATAGGCCGCGCCAATCACCGTGATCCTGGTCAGCACATAATCGAGATAATTTTCGGTGTTCTTGCCCGGACGGATGCCGGGAATGAACCCGCCGTTGCGCTTGAGATTGTCCGCCGTCTCTTCCGGGTTGAACACGACAGCCGTGTAGAAGAAGCAGAAGAAGACGATGCCTAGGCCATAGAGCGCCATATAGACCGGGCTGCCATGAGACAGATACTGGTTCAGCGTCAGCACGAAATCGCCCAGGCGGCTTTCACCCGCGACCGTATTACCGGCAAACTGCGAGATGGTGAGCGGCATCAGCAGCAACGAGCTGGCGAAGATGGGCGGAATGACGCCAGCGGTGTTAACCTTGAGCGGAAGATGGCTGCGATCCGCCTGCATGATCCCCTGGCGCGTCTGGCGCTTGGGATACTGGATCAGCACCCGGCGCTGCGCCCGCTCCATGAAGCAGATCAGCAGGATCAGGCCAGCCGCCATAACCAGGATCAGCATGATCAGCAGGCCGGAGATCGACCCTTCGCTGCCGGACTTGAACAGGTTGCTGAGCGTCACCGGCAGTTGCGCGACGATGCCCGCCATGATGATGAGCGACACGCCGTTACCAATCCCGCGCGAGGTGATCTGCTCACCCAGCCACATCAGGAACATGGTGCCGCCGATCAGCGAGATAACCGCCGCGACCCGGAACAGCATGCCCGGATCGACCACCGCCTGCACGCCCGACTGCGCGCCGAAGCTTTCCAGGCCGACCGCGATGAAATAGCCCTGAACGGCGGTCAGGCCGACCGTGCCGTAGCGGGTATATTGGTTGAGCTTCTTGCGCCCGCTCTCGCCTTCCTTCTTGATCGCGGCGAGCTGCGGCGAAAGGCTGGCGGCGAGCTGCACCACGATCGACGCCGTGATATAGGGCATCACGCCGAGCGCGATCAGGCTCATGCGCGAGAGCGAACCGCCCGAAAAGGTGTTGAAGATGTCGAGGATGCCGCCATTCGTCTGCTGGTAAAGCTGCGACAGCGCGGTCGGATCGACGCCCGGCAGCGGCACGAAGCTCAGAAAACGAAACACGATCAGCGCGCCCAGTGTGAACCACAGGCGCTTTTTGAGGTCGGTCGCCTGGCTGAACTTCGCCAGGCTGAGATTGGATGCGAGCTGGTCGGCTCTCGATGCCATCTTGGCTGCCCTTCAAAACACTCTTGGCCGAAGTCTTCGCTCCAGCCTGAATCGCTAATCCCTTAGCGGGGTCATGGGGCGCTGTCGAACCAGGATTTGCCGATGATGCGACAAAGTCCGCGAGCAGCCCGTCCTTCCCGCTGGCCCCTCACCCGTTCGTTTCGCGCCTGTCGAAAAACGGGTTCGGCACCTTCATCGTGTCTCGACCGCGCTCGACACCAACGAAGAAAGGGAAGGATCGTTACGCCTATCCAGCCCCGGAAACACATAGCCCCGCTCACCCATATCGGGCAGCGGGGCCATGCTTGCAAGCCTGTGTTTGGCTCAACCCTTCTTGGCGGCCTTGGCAGTACCCTTCTTGGCGGCAGCCTTTTCCGCAGCCGGGACGACAGCGATCACCTCTACCTTGCCGCCAGCCTTCTCAACCGCTTCAACCGCGCCCTTCGACGCTCCGGCAACCAGCAGGTTGACCTTCGCCGTCAGTTCGCCCTTGCCGAGCAGGCGCACGCCGTCCTTGCCGCCACGGGCGAGGGCAGCGGCCTTGAGCGCCGCATGGTCGATGGTCGCGTTGGCGTCCAGCTTGCCCGCGTCGATCGCCTTCTGCACCGCGCCGAGGTTCACGATCGCGTAATCCTTGGCGAAGATATTGTTGAAGCCACGCTTCGGCAGACGCATGTGGAGCGGCATCTGGCCGCCCTCGAAGCCGTTGATGCTGACGCCCGAACGCGCCTTCGCACCCTTCTGGCCCCGGCCCGCGGTCTTGCCCTTGCCCGAGCCGATACCACGGCCGACGCGCATCCGGCCCTTGCGGGCACCGGCATTGTCATTGAGTTCGTTAAGCTTGGTCATGTCGTGCACTCGCTTTCGCTATGTTCGCGCAGCCCCGCGCGATCGCGGGACAACAAAGAGGGCGCGCCATTAGCGCCCTTTCACAAAAAACGAAAGAGGGGTCGCCCCCTCTTCCGCCTCATTCCTTGTGAACGAAGGGTTCAGCCTTCGACCACTTCCACCATGTGGGGCAGCTTCTTGATGGCGCCGCGGACTTCCGCGGTGTCTTCCAGCTCCACCACGCGGTGCATCTTGCCAAGGCCCAGGCCGATCAGAATCTTCTTCTGAGCTTCAGGGCGGCGGATCGGCGAACCGATCTGCTTGATCTTGATCTTCGCCATGTCAGTTACTCCGCAATCGCTTCGGCGTCAGCCTGCGCGACTTCGGCCGGGGCGCCGCCACGGCGGAGAAGGTCGGCGACCTTCTTGCCACGGCGCTGCGCCACCGACTTCGGGCTGGTCTGCTCGCCCAGCGCCGCGAAGGTCGCACGGATCATGTTGTAGGGGTTCGACGTGCCGTTCGACTTGGTCACGACGTCAGCGACGCCGAGGCTTTCGAACACGGCGCGCATCGGACCACCGGCGATGATGCCCGTACCGGCAGGCGCCGAACGGACCGTCACCTTGCCCGCACCGAAATGGCCAAGGCCGTCATGGTGCAGCGTGCGGCCTTCCTTCAGCGGGACGCGAACCATCGCCTTCTTGGCCGAAGCGGTCGCCTTGCTGATGGCTTCGGGCACTTCGCGCGCCTTGCCATGGCCGAAGCCCGCACGGCCCTTGCCATCGCCGACGACGACCAGAGCCGCGAAGCCGAAGCGCTTGCCGCCCTTGACGGTCTTCGAGACGCGGTTGATGTGCACCAGCTTCTCGATCAGCTCCTCGCCCTGCTCCTCGTCACGGTTGCCGCGACGGTCGTCGCGACGGCCACGGCCGCCCCGCTCGCCACGGTTGCGATCGCCGCCACGGCCACGGCCACGACCGGGACCACGGCCCTCGTTCTGCTGCTCGCCGCCTTCGACAGCGGCGGG
>NZ_ATHO01000070.1 GCF_000445065.1 Sphingobium quisquiliarum P25
CCCTATATCCGCGCCCTGCTGAACAGCGGCAAGGCTGGTCTGGCGGTGGAGCGCGCCCGATTGCTGAGCCGCGCCAATCCCGGCGCTCCGGCGGCGTGGCTGGTGCTGGGGGACGCGCTGGATGCCGCAGGGCGGACGCGGGAGGCGGTGCGCGCCTATGAAGCGGGCGCGAAGATCGGCAATTCGCGCGAAGCCGCGCTGCGGCTGGCGGCGGCGTGGCGCAAGCTCGGTGATCCCGGCCAGTCCGCCCGGATCGTCAGTGCCTTCCTGGCGCAGAACCCCAATGATGTGGAGGCCATGCGGCTGTCGGCGGCGCAGGCGATGCAGCGCAGCGACTGGCGCGGGGCGCTCCGCCTGCTGCGCGGGGTGCAGGCGCGCATCGGCAGCAATGACGCGCTGCTGATGACCGATCTCGCCCGCGCGGCGCTGGAGACCGGCGACTTGCCCGCCGCCCGCAGCTATGCCGCCCATGCCTATCGCCTGCTACCCGGCAGCCCGGTGACGGCGGACGCCTATGGCTGGGTCCTGCTGGCGAACGGAGAGCGCCAGCCCGCGATCGACCTGCTGGAAAAGGCCGTGGCGCTCGCCCCCGCGCACCCCGTCCTGCGCGCTCATCTGGCGCAGGCCTATGCCGCGAAAGGCGCGAAACTGGCGGCGCGCTAGAGCCTGCGTTCAGGCTCCATCATGTTCAGGATCAGACGCGCTGCAAATCCAGATCTTCGGCCGATATGCCCAGCCGCCTGATCTGATCGGCGACCGGGGGCCAGACGGTGTCCAGAAACCGCCGCCGTTCCGCTTCGCGCAGGCGGCGGCTCGCGCCTTCCGCCACGAACATGCCTACGCCGCGCTTCACCACGACCAGCCCGTCATCCTGAAAACATTGATAGGCCTTCGCCACGGTCAGCGGGTTCGCCCCCTGCTGCGCGGCCAGCGCCCGGACCGAAGGCAGCATGTCGCCATCGCCATAAGTGCCGTCCAGGATGGAGGCTGCGATGATGTCCCTCAGGCGCAGATAGACGGGCTTGGAATCTTCGACCATCACTGCATCAGTGCCATAATACAGCCATTCAGGTCAAGGAAAGGCCGGCCACTGCCTGCCGTTGGTACGCAACTATCTGTCCCAGAAAGACACTTTTTCGTCATATAGTGGCCGGGGCCGTTCTTCCTGCGGACGGCTGGGCGTGCCGATGAAGACGAACCCGGCGATGCGCTCCCCATCTCCCGCGAAGGCGGCGCGCACATCCTCATTATAGGCGGGCCAGCCGGTCAGCCATCCTGCCGCGAACCCCAGCGCATGGGCGGCGTGAAGCAGGTTCATGATCGCTGCGCCGGACGACAATTCCTGTTCCCACAAAGGTATCTTGCTGCCCGCCACAGGCGCGGACAGCGCCACGACAAGCGCAGGCGCCTGATGCGCGAACTGGTGCATCGCCTCCAGTTCCAGCCGCCCGGCATCCGGCTTTTCCGCCCGGTAAGCCTGTTCCAGCAGCGCCGCGAGCGCATCGCGCCTGTCCTGCGGCACGATGACGAAACGCCATGGGGCCAGCTTGCCATGATCGGGCGTGCGCAGCGCGATTTCCAGCATCTGGCGCAACTGGCCGTCATCAGGTCCGGGCGCGGCCAGATCGCGCGGCTTGCCCGACCGGCGCGTGCGAAGGAGCGAGAGGGGCGTGCTGAGATCGTTGAACATGCGGTCCCAAATGGCGCGGCATCACAGTCAGCGCAAGTGCGCCCCGCTCTTTGACACTTGTATGATTTCCGCTCTACGCTTCTGCATCGCCCCATCGGGGACAATATGCAGGGAAGTGGATGGCGACCTCAACATCGATCGCGGCCGGAACGGGAAAGACCTGGCTCGGCCATCCGCGCGGGCTGTTCCTCCTGTTCTTCGTGGAAATGTGGGAACGCTTTTCCTTCTACGGCATGCGCGCCCTGCTGATCTTCTACCTGACGCAGCATTTCCTCTTTTCCGATCGCGACGCCGCCTATGCCTATGGCGCCTATATGTCGCTGATCTACATTTCCCCGCTGATGGGCGGCTACCTCGCCGACCGCTATCTGGGCCAGCGCAAGGCCGTGCTGTTCGGCGGCGTCGTCATTGCCATCGGGCACATCATCCTTGGACTGGAAGGCGGCGTGGCGTCCAGCGGCATGGGCCTGGGGCTGTTCTGGCTGGGCCTTGCCACCGTCATCACCGGAACCGGCTTCCTCAAATCCAGCGCGTCGGCGCTGGTGGGGCAGCTTTACCCGCGCGCCGACATGCGCAGGGACCCGGCCTATACGATCTTCTACATGGGCATCAATGTCGGCGCGACCATCGGGCCGCTGATCTGCGGCTATCTGGGGCAGCGCTGGGGCTGGCACTGGGGCTTTGGCGCGGCGTCGGTGGGGATGATCGCGGGCGTGATCGGCTTCGTCTGGTGCAAGCCGCTGTTGCAGGGCGGGGGAGAGCCGCCCGATCCGGCGCGCCTTGCGCAGCGGGTGGGCGGGCTGATCAGCCGGGAATGGCTTGTCTATCTGTCCAGCCTGCTTTCGATCCTGCTCTGCTGGTTCCTGATCCAGCAGCATGCGATCGTCGGATGGATGCTGGCGGTGTCGAGCGCGCTGGTCGTGCTCTATATCCTCTGGGAAGCGTTCGGCCGGATGGAGCGGGTGGGGCGCGACCGGATGCTGGCGGCCCTGTTCCTGCTGGTCGTCAATCCGATTTTCTGGGGCCTGTACGAACAGACCGGCTCCTCGCTCGCTTTGTTCACTGATCGCTATACCGACCGCACGATCCTGGGCTTCAACGTGCCCGCTTCCATGTTCCAGTCGGTCAACGCCGCCTATATCCTGCTGTTCGGACCGGTCATCGCCGGGCTGTGGATCTGGCTCGCCAAACGCGGGTGGGAACCGTCGACCCCGGCCAAGTTCGGGCTGGCGCTGGCGCTCGTCGGCGCGGGCTTCCTCGTCCTCGTCGCGGGCAGCGGCGCGCCGGGCACGCTGACGCCGCTGCTGTTCATCTTCCTCCTCTATCTCTGCCACACGCTGGGCGAGCTGTGCCTGTCGCCGGTCGGCCTTTCCGCCATGTCGAAGCTCGCGCCCTCGCGCGTGATCGGGCTGATGATGGGCATATGGTTCCTCGCCATGGCGCTGGGCGAATATGCGGCGGGCATGATCGCGGCGGCGACCGGCGGGGAAGAAGGCGCGGCGTCGCGCGAAGGGGTGCTGGCGGTCTATGGCCGGATCGGCTGGTGGTCGATCGGCATCGGCGTGGCGGTGATGGCCATCGCGCCATGGGTGAAGCGGCTGATGCACCTAGACCGGCTGGACGATGTTGATGTGTTCGGGAATGCTCCCGCTGACGGCTATGCTGTGCGGGACGACATGGCCGGTAAACCAGACCGGCTTGGATGATCCTAAGGGTTGGGACGGGCATGGACTGGCATGCCGCTGGCCCGGCTAACCGAAGGCTCTTGCTCTTGCCCTTTCCACGCAGGCCTGGACGGACCCAGCCTGGATCAGGGGGTCAGCCGCGATCGTGATCCGGCGCTCTATTGCGTCGCGCCCCAGACATCCGTGGCCCGCACAAAGCCCTTTTGACCTTTTACGTCGAATTGGCACCATCCGTTGCTGCACGAAGCCAGCCGGCCCACCACGCCTTTTTCGGCGCGATAGACGGTCTTCGCGCCCTCGTCGGCGGACGCGCGCATTGGCGCCGTGGGGGCAGTGACGATCGCCGTCGCGGTATCGCTCAACAGCCGCACATGCATCCACCCCTGCGTGCCGTCCGGGTCCTCGACCTTGCGCCACAGGCCCAGCACCTGCACGACCTTCACCGGCAAGTCGCGGCGGCGGTAGACCCAGTTGGACGGATAATCCAGGCTGGGCCCGACGCGCATCCGCGCCTCGTCCTGGCTGATGGAGGCCCAGTAAGGAACCGGCTTGGCCGGGGATGCCCCCGATGCTCCCGCAATGCACAGCGCCCCAATGGCTCCCGCGCCGAGCAGATACCCCTTCATGCCTGACCTGTTCCCTTCACCGTCCTGGGCATGACCATAGCCGCTGCCCGCCATCGCGGGCAACTGCGGACTTGCCGATGGGGCATAAGCGCTTGACCAGCGCCCGAACGGGGAATAGCGGCCTTGCATGGCCCATAAACCGCGCCCCGCCAAGCCGCGCGTCATCGTCACGCGCCGTTTGCCTCCCAATGTCGAGGCGCGCATGGCCGAATTGTTCGATGCGGTCTTCAACGTGGGCGACACGCCGATGGACCGCACCGCGCTGACCCGCGCCATGGCGCAATGCGACGTGCTGGTGCCCTCCGTCACGGACCAGATCGACGCCGCCCTGATCGAAGGCGCGCCGGACCGGCTGCAACTGATCGCCAGCTTCGGCAGCGGGGTCGACCATATCGATCTGGCAGCGGCGCGGCGCAGGGGCGTGATCGTCACCAACACGCCCGGCGTGCTGACCGAAGACACGGCGGACATGACCATGGCGCTCATCCTGTCCGTGCCCCGGCGTCTAGCGGAGGGGGAAAAGCTGGTGCGGTCGGGCCGCTGGACCGGATGGAGCCCGTCCGGCATGCTGGGGCATCGCATCGGCGGCAAGCGGCTGGGCATCATCGGCATGGGGCGCATCGGCCGCGCCGTCGCCCGCCGCGCTGCCGCTTTCGGCCTGACCATCGCCTATCACAACCGCCATCGCCTGCCTTTCGAGGTGGAACAGGAACTCGCCGCCACATGGCATGCCGATGCCGACTCCCTGCTGGCCGACAGCGACATCGTATCGATCAACTGCCCGCTCAACAGCGACAGCCGGGGCATGATCGACGCGCGGCGCATCGCGCTGATGCGGCCGGACGCCTATCTCATCAACACCTCCCGCGCGGAGATCACGGACGAACCGGCGCTGATCGCCGCGCTCGCCGAAGGGCGGATCGCTGGCGCGGGGCTGGACGTCTATGCCCATGAACCGGCCGTTGATGCCCGGCTGCTCGCCTTGTCCAACGTGGTGCTGCTGCCGCATATGGGCTCTGCGACCTTCGAAGGGCGCGACGCCACCGGCGCGCGGGTGATCGCCAATATCCGCAGCTGGGCCGATGGCCACCGTCCGCCCAACCAGGTTCTGGAAGGATGGGTGTAAGGCCCGTCCGCAATGACTGAGCCCCTCGATCACGACATTACCCGCCGCGGCCTTCTCATGGGCGCGGCCGGTCTGGCCGGTCTCGCCGGAGCGGGTGGCGCGTTCCCCGCCTGGGCGCGCAGCGGAACGCCCGGCCTCGCCCCCTCTGCCGGGGTGTTGAGCGGAGAAGCCATCGCGCTGACTGTTGGGGAAAGCCATTTCTCGACCGGCGGCCGCTCCGCGCATGCGGTGACGGTCAACGGCACGCTGCCAGCGCCGCTCATCCGCCTGAAGGAAGGGCAGAATGTCCGCATCGCCGTCACCAACCGGCTGAAGGAGGACACGTCGATCCACTGGCATGGCCTGATCGTGCCGTTCCAGATGGATGGCGTTCCGGGCGTCAGCTTCCCCGGCATCCGCCCCGGCGAAACCTTCACCTATGATTTCCCGGTCCGCCAGTCGGGCACCTATTGGTATCACAGCCATTCCGGCATGCAGGAAGCGATCGGCCATTATGGCCCGATCGTCATCGATCCCGCCGCGCCGGACCCGGTGCAGGCCACGCGCGAGCATGTGATCGTGCTGTCGGACTGGAGCCCCATTCATCCGCACATGCTGCTGCGGCGGCTCAAGCAGAATGGCGGCTATTTCAACATGCAGCGGCAGACTCTGGCCGGGCTGCTCGCGGGCAGGGACCAGGGCATCCGGGAACGCCTGCAATGGGGCGCGATGCGGATGGACCCCACCGACATTTCGGACGTCACCGGATCGACCTACAGCTTCCTCGTCAACGGCCATGGCACGGCGGAGAACTGGACCGGCCTCTTCACGCCGGGCGAACGGGTGCGGCTGCGCATCATCAACGCGTCGGCGATGACGAACTTCAACGTCCGCTTGCCCGGCCTGCCCATGACGGTCGTGCAGTGCGACGGGCAGGATGTGCAGCCGGTCGAAACCGACGAATTCCAGATCGGCATCGCGGAAACCTATGACGTCGTGGTGCAGCCTCCCGAAGCACAGGCCTATGCCCTGATCGCCGAAGCGATCGATCGTTCCGGTCAGGTCCGCGCCACGCTGGCGCCGCGCATCGGCATGGCCGCGCAAGAGCCGCCCCTTCGCGCCCGTCCGCTGCTGGGCATGAAGGACATGGGCATGGACATGACCGGCATGGACCATGGGGATATGGCAGGCCACGCCATGAAGATGCGCGATCCCTCCGTCGCGCCGCAGGTCGCCATGGGGCCGGGCGTCGCCACCCTGTCGCCGATGCCCGCCGATCGCACCGCCGCCCGCCCCACCGGCCTTGAGCATGAAAGCCATCGGGTGCTGACCTATGCGGACCTCAAGGCGCTCACGCCTAACAAGGACCAGCGCCAGCCCAGCCGGACGCTGGACATCCACCTCACCGCCAATATGGAACGCTATATGTGGTCCTTCGACGGGGTGAAGCTGTCGGATGGAACAGCGCCGATCGCCTTCCGCCATATGGAGCGGGTGCGCGTGAACCTCATCAACGACACGATGATGCCGCACCCGATCCATCTGCACGGCCATTTCTTCGAACTGGTGACCGGGGCAGGGGCGCATAATCCGCGCAAGCATACGGTGAACGTGCTGCCCGGCGGCAAGGTCAGCTTCGACCTTACCGCCGATGCGCTGGGCGACTGGGCCTTCCACTGCCACATGCTGCTGCACATGCATTCGGGCATGATGCGCGTCGTCACCGTGCGGCATGAAGGGGAGGGCGCATGAAGACGCTCGCCGCCGCCGCGATGCTGGCGCTCGCGCCGCTGCCCGCCATGGCGCAGGACCATCAGCATATGGATCATGGCGCAATGCCGCCAGCCGATCCCCATGCAGGCCATGAAGCGGCGGGCGAGGATCACTCCACCCACCAGCAGCATGACGCGGCAGCCACGCCCGCCCCCGATCCGCACGCCGCTCACGCCCGGCCCATGCCTGGCGCCGCCATTCCACAGGGTACGGCGCCGCCCCCTCCCGCGGATCACGCCGCTGACGCCTTCTACGATCCCGCCGCGATGGCCCGCGCACGCGATCTTATGCGGCGCGAAAATGGCGGCATGACCTTCTCGCGCTGGATGCTCGACCGCCTCGAATATCGCACGGTGCGCGGCGCTGACGGCTATCATTGGGAAGGCGAAGGCTGGATCGGCGGCGACATCAACCGCCTCGCGGTCAAGACGGAAGGGGAGGGCGATCTGGGCGGCCCGCTGGAAAGCGCGGAAATCCAGGCGCTGTTCAGCCGCGCGATCGGTCCCTGGTTCAACCTGGAGGCAGGCGTCCGCCACGACATCCGCCCGCGCCCGCAGCGCAGCTACGCCGTGATCGGCATCGATGGCCTCGCGCCTTATTTCTTCGAAGTCAGCGCCCAGGCGTTCCTGTCGGACATGGGCGACGCGCATCTGCGGCTGGAGGGCAGCTATGACCAGCGCATCACCCAGCGCCTGATCCTGCAACCCGCCGCAGAGGCGAACATCGCCGCGCAGGACGTGCCGGAACTCGGCATCGGTTCCGGCCTGTCGGATATCGAACTCGGCCTCAGGCTGCGCTATGAACTGGCGCGCGAATTCGCGCCCTATGTGGGCGTCAATTGGGAACGCAAGCTTGGCGGCACGGCCCGGCTGGCGCGCGCGGCGGGGGAAGACGCGTCGGTGACAAGCTTCGTCGCGGGCCTGCGCTTCTGGTTCTGACGCGCACCGCCGGATGGCCAGGCCGGTAGGGGGCAAACGGAACTGCCGTGCCCATCGCTCGTTCCATCCTTGTATCTTGCAACAAAGGATGGTCCGATGATCCGCCTGGCTATTATCTCGCTCGTGATCGCGGCCGTGCTCGCCATATTGGGTTTTGGCGGCGCGGCTGGCACGTTCGTTGGCATCGCGAAGATTCTCTTCTTCATCGCGATCGCGCTGTTCGTTCTGTTCCTCGTGCTCGGCCTGCTGGCTGGCAAGGGTATCAAGAACGCTATAGACTAGGACTTATGACAGATATCGGCGCTGGAGTAGATGAGACGGGCAGGCTCGTCAGGGACGGGGCCGGTTTCCTGCTCCAGCGTGATCTGGGCGGCACGTTCCGCCTGGTGCTGTTGCGCGTGCCTGTCGACCATGTCGAAAAGCGGGTGCGCGTGCAGGGCTATTATGCCGGCAACGGCATTGTCGAGGTGGAAGGCGTCGCCGCCGCCTGAACTTCCGGGCGGCAGCTACGGCTTTTCAGGCAGTGATCGGCCCTGCCTGATCGAAAGGCGAAACGCTGCTGTGCGTCTGGACGAAGCGGGCGCAGGCGCCGACTCCGCGATTATTTTCCAGCGGCAACGCCGTCTCGCAATAGGCGCATTCCGCCATCAAGCGGCCGACCATCCATTGGCTACGGCCGCAACTGGGGCAATGATTTGCTTCCCCTGGATGGTAATGGATAATGTAACCCCTTGTTGACGGGTCGAAAGACTTGCCGGCGGCGAAGTCGGAAACAGGGCGCATCGTCTCTTCCTCCTCAGACATTTATCTTCGGGCATCGATGACGGTGTTTTCTTCATGCCGCCGTGATGCAACGACTAAAAGCCAGAGCGCGCGACCATGCTTTGCCTTTATGAAGCCGCTCCATGAATCAGAACGCGGCTGATCATCAATGTATCCCCTGCGCGAATGGTGCGTCGATAAGAAAGATTCTCCGGCTGTCCCATTTCGCGCCTCCATTGACTTGGCGGGTGCAGGCGCTATGGCGGCGCCCATCAAGGGACATTACCCGCTTCGGCCATCGGTTGGGGCGCATCCCGCCACCTTGCCGGCCTGTATCTCGATGCTCGCCAGCGGGTTACTGGTGGAATGTCGTTATCCTCCTAGCCCCTTGGCCGGGCACTGCGAGGAGACGCACGACTCATGACCGCCATTGGACAGGACACTCTCGGCACGCGCGACACGATGAAGGTCGGCGGCAAGGACATTGCCTATTACTCCCTGAAGAAGGCGGCGGCGAAGCTGGGCGACGTTTCGCGCCTGCCCTTCTCCATGAAGGTGCTGCTGGAAAACCTGCTCCGTTTCGAAGATGGCGTGACCGTCACCACCACTGACATCCAGGCGATCGTCGATTGGCAGAAGGACAAGGGCAAGTCGGAACGGGAAATCCAGTATCGCCCCGCGCGCGTGCTGATGCAGGATTTCACCGGCGTTCCCTGCGTCGTCGACCTTGCCGCCATGCGCGACGCGATGAACGCGCTGGGCGCTGACGCTGCCAAGATCAATCCGCAGGTGCCGGTCCACCTCGTCATCGACCACTCGGTCATGGTTGACGAATTCGGCACCCCGACCGCGTTCGAGGACAATGTCGAGCTGGAATATCAGCGGAACATGGAACGCTACGACTTCCTGAAATGGGGCTCCAAGTCGCTCAACAATTTCAAGGTCGTGCCCCCCGGCACCGGCATCTGCCATCAGGTGAACCTTGAAAATATCGCACAGGCCGTCTGGTCGTCTCAGGATGACAGCGGCGCGACCGTCGCCTATCCCGACACCTGCGTCGGCACCGACAGCCACACCACCATGATCAACGGCCTGGGCGTGCTTGGCTGGGGCGTCGGCGGTATCGAGGCCGAGGCCGCGATGCTGGGCCAGCCCGTCTCCATGCTCATCCCCGAAGTCGTCGGCTTCAAGCTGACCGGCGCGCTCAAGGAAGGCATCACCGCCACCGACCTGGTGCTCACCTGCACCCAGATGCTGCGCGCCAAGGGCGTGGTCGGCCGCTTCGTTGAATATTTCGGCCCCGGCCTTGCCTCGCTGTCGCTGGCCGACCGCGCGACGCTCGCCAACATGGCGCCGGAATATGGCGCGACCTGCGGCTTCTTCGGCATCGATGACAAGACGCTGGACTATATGCGCCTCACCGGCCGCAGCGAAGAGAATATCGCGCTGGTCGAAGCCTATGCGAAGGAGCAGGGCTTCTGGCTCGATCCGTCGGCCGAGCCGGTCTTCACCGATGTGCTTGAACTCGACATGGGCACTGTCGAACCCTCGCTCGCCGGTCCCAAGCGCCCGCAGGACAAGGTCGTCCTCAGCGAAGTCGATGACGTGTTCAACGCCGATCTGGAAAAGGTCTACAAGAAGGGTGCGCCCGCCCGCTGCGCCGTCGAGGGCAAGGATCATGACATTGGCGACGGCGACGTTGTCATCGCCGCGATCACGAGCTGCACCAACACGTCGAACCCCGGCGTTCTGGTCGCCGCTGGCCTCGTCGCCAAGAAGGCGGTCGAAAAGGGACTGAAGCCCAAGCCGTGGGTCAAGACCTCGCTTGCTCCGGGGTCGCAGGTCGTCACCGACTATCTGAACAAGGCGGGCCTCCAGTCCTATCTCGATCAGGTCGGCTTCAACCTCGTCGGCTATGGCTGCACCACCTGCATCGGCAACTCCGGTCCGCTGGCGGAGCCGATTTCGAAGGCGATCAACAGCAACGACATCGTCGCTGCCTCAGTCCTGTCGGGTAACCGCAACTTTGAAGGCCGTGTGTCGCCTGACGTGCGCGCCAACTTCCTCGCCTCGCCGCCGCTGGTCGTCGCCTATGCGTTGAAGGGCACCGTGACGGAAGATTTCGTCACCACCCCGATCGGGCAGGGCAGCGACGGGCAGGACGTGTACCTCAAGGATATCTGGCCTTCCAACGACGAAGTCCGTTCCGTCATGGACGGCGCGCTGACCCGCGATATGTTCGAAAGCCGCTACGCCACCGTCTTCACCGGCGATGCGCGCTGGCAGGCGATCGATGTCGCCGGTTCGGACACCTATAGCTGGCGCGCCGGTTCCACCTATGTCGCCAACCCGCCTTATTTCGAGGGTCTGACCATGACCCCGAAGCCGGTCACCGACATCATTGAGGCCAAGCCGCTGGCGATCTTCGGCGACTCGATCACCACCGACCACATTTCGCCCGCCGGTTCGATCAAGGCGACCTCGCCCGCGGGCAAGTGGCTGTCCGAACATCAGGTCGCGCAGGCCGATTACAACAGCTACGGCGCGCGCCGCGGCCATCATGAAGTGATGATGCGCGGCACCTTCGCCAACATCCGCATCAAGAATCTGATGCTGGACGGCGTCGAAGGCGGCATGACCCGTTATGAAGGCGAAGTGATGCCGATCTACGACGCGGCGATGAAACACAAGGCGGACGGCACGCCGCTGGTCGTCATCGGCGGCAAGGAATATGGCACCGGCTCCTCGCGCGACTGGGCGGCGAAGGGCACGAGCCTGCTCGGCGTCCGCGCGGTGATCGTCGAAAGCTTCGAGCGTATCCACCGTTCGAACCTGGTCGGCATGGGCGTGCTTCCGCTCCAGTTCAAGAATGGCGAAAACAAGGATACGCTCGGCCTCACTGGCGATGAAAGCTTCACCATCCAGAATGTCGCCGGGTTGAAGCCGCGCCAGGACGTGGACGTGATCGTGAAGCGCGCCGATGGCTCGACCTTCACCTTCACCGCGCTATGCCGCATCGATACCGTCAATGAACTGGACTATTTCATGAACGGCGGCATCCTCCAGTACGTGCTGCGCAAGCTCGCCGCCTGACCGGCCGGGTTGTCGCTGAAAGAAAGGGCTTCCTCCGCAAGGGGGGAGCCCTTTCGCGTAACGTTCCCGCCCCCTTCGTCATGCTGAACTTGTTTCAGCATCCATTGTGCCTCAGACTTCGCCGATCCGGTTAAACGCCTCCTGCAACAGGTTCAGGATGACGGATCGGAAGGGAGCGGGCGCCGGCATGACGATCTTCATCGAAGTCCTTGGCTGGCTGGGCGCGCTTCTCGTCCTTGGCGCTTATGTCCTCGTCTCGACTGGCCGGTTGCTGGGTGATTCCGCTGCCTTCCAGTGGATGAACGCGCTTGGCGCCGCTCTCTTCGTGCTCAACACCTGGTGGCATGGGGCCATCCCGTCGATGGTGCTCAACATCATCTGGAGCTGCATCGGCTTCGCGGCCCTCTGGCGCATCCGGCGAGGCAAGGCCGCCCAGGGCCGATAGGAGGAGTATCGCCTTCGCAAGAAAGGCTGGCTGGCGGGCGCGGCGCGGATGGATTATCCGTCCGCTCAGCAATGAAGAAAGCACTGATCGTCCGTCATGTGCCGCGCGAGGGAGCGGCGGGGTTTCTCCAGCCGATCGAAGCCGCAGGCTACGAGATCGAGCGGATCGATGTGGCGAGTCCCGATTTCGATGACATCGATCTCTGCACGCCAGACCTGCTGATAATGATGGGCGGGCCGATGGGCGTCTATGAACATGATGCCCATCCCTGGATTCCCTTGCAGATCAGCAAGCTCGCCGCCCGGCTGGAGCAGGACCTGCCGACGCTGGGCGTGTGCCTGGGCAGTCAGATGATCGCCGCGGCGCTGGGCGCGCGCGTTTTTCCCGGCGGCCGGATGGAGCTGGGCTTCGCGCCCGTGACGTTGAACCCGGCGGGCGCCGATTCGCCGCTGCGCCATCTGGAGGGCGTTCCGGTGCTTCACTGGCACAGCGACACGTTCGACCTGCCGCGCGGCGTCGATCTGCTGGCGTCGACCGACTCCTATGATCATCAGGCCTTCCGGCGCGGGCGCAATCTGCTGGCGCTGCAATTTCACGCCGAAATGGGCGAGGACCCGCGATTCGAGGACTGGCTCACCCACTTCTGGTCTGACCTGGACGTGGCGAAGCAATGCCGCATCTCCCTGCGCCGCGATCATGACGAACATGGGCCGGGCGCGGTGTCGGCAGGCCGGACGATGATCGCCGAATGGCTGGATCAGCTGCGCGCCTGATCCGGCACGTCAGAATTCGACGTCCAGTTCCGCCACCTCGTCCGCTTCCCTGCGCGCATCGTCGATCCATTCGCGCATCAGGCCCCAGCTGTTGATCGTCTCGCTATAGGCCGCCGAATTGGCCGAAAGCGGCACGGCATAGGTCAGGAAACGCTGCGCCACCGGCGCGAACATGGCGTCGGCGACGGTCGGCTTTTCCCCGAACAGCCACGGCCCGCCATAGGTTTCCAGGCATTCGGTCCAGATCGCCTCGACTCGCTCTATATCAGGCTTCGCGCCGGAAAAGATCGGGAATCGCTCATGCCGCACTTTAAGGTTCATCGGCAGCGCGGACCGCAGATTCGCGAAGCCCGAATGAATCTCCCCCGACACCGAACGGCAATGCGCCCGCGCGATCCGGTCCTTCGGGTACATGCCCGCCTCGGGATAAAGCTCATGCAGATATTCCGCGATCGCCAGCGTGTCCCACACGCTCGCGCGTTCATGGGTCAGGCGCGGCACCAGCACGGATGGCGTCAGCAGCAGCAATTCCGCGCGATTTTCGGGATTTTCCTGCTCCACCATCTTTTCCCGCACCTCCAATCCGGCAAGACGGCACAAAAGCCACCCGCGCAGCGACCAGGATGAGTAGGTCTTGCTGGAAATCGTCAGTTCAGCGACCGGCATGGCAATCCTCCCACATGCGATTTTCCGTGAAGATGATGCACTGCAATATAGAAAAATAACATAAGCATTGTACAACGGTTCAATGATGGGGAACATTGCGGGGGGTCGCAATCGTTATATGATGATGTTGTACACTGGCTATCAGGCATTGGAAGATATGCTCGCACCCGCGCGTTTCGGCGCGCGACTCGCCTTGACCATGCGCGATGGCATGGGTGCGGTGGGGGACTGGCCGATGCCGCGCCGCATGTTCGCGCTGATGGATATATTTCAGGGCGCGCGGCTCACGCACAAACGTCCCGCCTATGGCATAGATCAGGTGCGCAGCGGCAATGCGGTTGTTGCGGTGCGGGAAGAGGTGCTGCTGGACCTGCCCTTCGGCAACCTGCTGCACTTCGCCAAGGATGATGTGGATACGGAGCAGCCCCGCGTCCTGCTGGTCGCGCCCATGTCCGGCCATTTCGCGACGCTGCTGCGCGCGACGGTCAGGACCATGCTGCCCGACCATGATGTCTATATCACCGACTGGAAGAATGCGCGCGACGTGCCGCTGTCGGCCGGACCCTTCGGCTTTGACGACTATATCGACTATGTGATCACCTTCTTGCAGGAAATGGGGCCGGGCGCGCATCTTTTCTCGGTGTGCCAGCCCTGCGTTCCGGCCTTCGCCGCCGTCGCGCTGATGGCGGAAGATGGCGACGCGGCCACTCCGCGATCGATGACGCTGATGGGCGGCCCCATCGATCCGCGTGCCGCGCCGACGGTGGTCAATGAGCTTTCCAATGAAAAGCCGATCGAATGGTTCGACCGGCACCTGATCACCACCGTGCCGATGCGCTATGCCGGGGCGGGGCGGCGGGTCTATCCCGGCTTCCTGCAACTGTCCGCCTTCATGTCGATGAACCTGGAACGGCACGGCGCGCAGCATCGGGAGCTTTATCAACTCCTGGCCGATGGCAAGGAGGCGGAGGCCGAGAAGATCAAGACCTTCTACCAGGAATATTTCGCCGTGCTGGACATGACGGCCGAATTCTACCTGGAAACCGTCGATCGCGTGTTCCAGCGCGCCTTGTTGGCGAAGGGAGAACTCAAACACCGGGACCGTCCGGTCAACCCCGGCGCGATTCGCACCACGGCGCTGCTGACGGTGGAAGGCGAAAAGGACGATGTCTGCGCCGTGGGCCAGACCGCCGCCGCCCATGCGCTGTGCACCGGCCTGCGGCCCCATCTGAAACGCCATCATCTTCAGATCGGCGCTGGCCATTATGGCGTCTTTTCAGGCCGCAAGTGGGAAAAGGAAGTCTTCCCGCAGGTGCGCAACATGATCCTGGCGATGAACTGAGCCGTACGCCATTGGGGGAGCGCGATCCGGCTTGGGGGAGGAACGCCTAACGCTCCTCCCCATCCGCCTCCGGCCGCGTCCATATCCAGCTTCCGCCGATCAGCGCCGCCGCCAGCGGGATCAGCGACCATGGGAAGGGCGAGAAGATCAGGCCGATCGCCGCACTGATGGCAAAGGCCGTAAGCGCCGCATGCTTGCCCCGCCTGCTGATCGCGCCACGTTCGCGCCAGCGCCGGATATGGACGCCGAAATGCCGGTGGTTGAGCAGCCGCGCCTCCAGCGCAGGGCTTGACCGTGCGAAGCAGAAGGCGGCCAATATCATGAACGGCACGGTGGGAAGCAGCGGCAGCACCACGCCCACCGCGCCCAGCCCCAGCGCCGCAAATCCTGCGGCAAGGTAGAGCGTCCGGCGCATCAGCCCGCTGGCAGCCGCAGCCGCACCAGCAGCCCGCCCAGATCCTCGCTTTCCTCCATCGCCACCGATCCGCCATAGATTTCGGCGACGTCGCGGACGATGGCGAGGCCGAGGCCAGTTCCCGGCTTGCCCGAATCGAGCCGCACGCCCCGGTCGAAGATGCGCGTCCGGTCCGCCTCTGGGATCCCCGCGCCGTCATCCTCGACCAGAATCTCTATCATCGGCCCGTTGCGCAACACGGTGGCGAACACGCTGCCGCCCCCATATTTGGCGGCATTTTCCAGCAGATTGCCCAGCATTTCGTCCAGATCCTGCCGCTCGACCCGCACCTCTGCGGCCTTGTCCCCATCCATGTCGATGCGCACGTCAGGATAAAGCCGCTGCACCGCGCGCTCCACGGCTTGCAGGCTCGGCCACACCTCCGCCCGGCTTTGCGCCGCGCCGCGCCTGCCCACGGCGCGCGCACGGGCTAGGTGGTGGTCCACCTGACGGCGCATCGTCGTCGCTTCCCGGATCACGGTTTCGCCAAGGTCGGGCGCCTGCGCCGTCGCCGCGTTCATGATCACGGTCAGCGGCGTCTTCAATGCGTGGGCCAGGTTGCCCGCATGGGTGCGCGCCTCTTCCGCCTGCGTTTCGTTATGGGCGAGCAGGGCGTTGAGTTCCTCCACCATGGGCAGGACCTCGCTGGGCATGGGTTCGGTGACGCGGTTCTTCTCCCCCGCGCGCATTCGAACGATCTCGTGCCGCACCCGGCGCAGCGGGCGCAGGCCGTAGAGCGTCTGGAGCGTGGTGAGGACGATCAGGCCCAGCGCCAGCAGGGCGAAGCTTTCGAACAGGGTGGACCGCAATGTCCTGATCTGGTCGTCCAGCCCCGCGCGCGCGGCCGCGACCATGAACATCCAGCGCGTGTCCGATCCCGGCAGGATGATCGTCCGCTCCATGATGCGCAGGTCCTCGCCCGGAAACTGCTTGCTGTCATAGACGTGGAAATTGCGGTCATGATGCTCCACCGGGGCCTTCAACGCCCGGTCCCACAGCGATCGGGACCGCCAATCCTCATGTCCCTTCGCGCTGATCTGGTAGTAAAGGCCGCTATTGGGCTCCAGGAACCGCTGGTCCGCCAGCGGGCGGTTGAACAGCACTTCGCCGTCCGGCCCGATTTCCGCCGAAGCGATCATCGCCGTCAGCACATAGTTCAGGCCATCGTCGAAATTGCGGGTGACGGCGTCCGACAGCACCCGGTCCAGCGCCAGCCCGCCGCCCAGCAGCAGCAGGCTGATCCACAGCGCCGCTATGCCGATCATGCGGCGGCTCAGCGATCCGGTCGAACGGACGGGGGGCTGATCTGCTATGCTAGAATTGACCAACGGCCGTTCGCCCTGAGTAGCCACTGAGCGAAGCCGAAGTGGCGTATCGAAGGGTTCGTGCGGAATGCTTCGATACGGGTCTTCGGCTTCGCTCAGCCCCTACTCAGCACGAACGGAGAAAGCAACTTACCGCCCCGGCTCGTCCAGGCTGTAGCCAAGGCCCCGGATCGTGGTGATGACATCCGCGCCCAGCTTCTTGCGGATGCGCGTCACGAACACTTCGATCGTGTTGGAATCACGGTCGAAATCCTGATCGTAGATATGCTCGATCAATTCGGTGCGGCTCACCACCTTGCCCTTGTGGTGCAGCAGGTAGGACAGCAGCTTATATTCCTGCGCGGTCAGCTTCACCGGCTCGCCTTTCAGCGTCACCTTGCCGCTGCGCGTGTCCAGCCGCACGTCACCGGCGGTCAGCTCGCTCGACGCATTGCCCGACGCACGGCGGATCAGCGCGCGCAGCCGGGCGATCAGTTCCTCGCTCTGGAACGGCTTGGCCAGATAGTCGTCCGCGCCCGCATCCAGCCCTGCCACCTTATCCGACCAGCTATCGCGCGCCGTCAGCACCAGCACCGGAAAGCCGCGGCCATCCTTGCGCCATCGGTCCAGCACCGTCAGGCCATCCATCGTCGGCAGGCCCAGGTCCAGCACCACGGCGTCATAATTTTCGGTGGAACCCAGAAAATGCCCGTCCTCGCCATCGTTCGCCAGGTCGACCGCATAACCGGCCCCTTCAAGGGTATTGCGAAGCTGTTGCCCCAGATTGGGTTCATCTTCGACGATCAGCAGACGCATATGGCCCCGTTTCTTCCTGTTCTTGGCTGCGGCGCGTTATCGCGCCCAGCCGGTTATATCGCCTGTGCGCCCGTCCGCATCAACCCAAACCACCTTGCCGTCCTTCACATATTTCAGGCGGTAGCGGTTCGACGAAGGATTGAATTCCGCGCCCAGATAGGTCGCGCCGCCCATCGCGGCGTCGACGCGGCGCTTGATGAGGGAAAAGGGCATGGTCTGCCCGTCCAGCATCGCGCGCCGCGCGGCGTCCTGCTCCTCGCGCTGACCGGCCTGTACGGCCGGGTTCAGCGCCAGCATCGCTGCAATGGCCCCAAGGCCCGCAATCAGCCTGTGTCGCGTCATCTTCATGAGGCATGCCATAGCGGGGAGCCATTGAACAGGTGGTGAATATGCCGCTCAACACCGCTGCGACGCTGGCTTAGCGCTCCAGCGCATATTGCACGGTCAGCGTCACCGACGATCCGACCTGGCCCGGTTCGGCCTGCGTCGCCACGGCGGCGGCGTCTTCCTTGAAGCTCCGCGCCATCATCGGCATGGGCGGGCGGCCGCCGCTGTTGCTCTCGCTGATCGACACCAGCCGGGCGGAGCGATAGCCCGCTGCCTGCGCATAATAGTCCGCCTGCGCCTTCGCCGACTGGAGCGCCGCGCCGCGCGCCTGCGTCAGCATGGGCGTAGGGTCGCTGATGGAGAAAGAAGGGCCGCTCACATTGGTCGCCCCGGCCGCCACCATGGCGTCCAGCAGGCTGCCCACCTTCTTCACATCGTGCAGCTTGACGCTCAACTGGTTGGACGCCTCATAGCCGATGAAGCGCGGGGTCGTCGGCTGCCCGGCCCGGTTGCTGTAATCATATTGCGGGTTGAGGTTGATGCCGCTGGTCTGGATGTCCTTCTTGGCGATGCCCGCCTTGGCGAGCGTCGCGATCAGCTTGTCCATCTGCGCCGCATTGTCGCGCATCGCCTGCACGGCTGTCGGCGCGCGGGTCTGGACGCCGGTGCCTACCACCGCCTCATCAGGCACCGCCTCCACCGTCTCGGTGACGTTCAGCGTTACGATCGGCGCCTTTTCCGCGACCGTGACGCTCGTCTGCGCCAGCGCGGCCGGGGCCAGCGACGATGCGGCAAGGGTCATCAGGGCAAGGGCGGACTTCATGAGCATATCTCCTTGAAAGGATGGTGCGACCCTATTGTAACGGGTGCGATGAATGGACGCTGACATGCGCTGAAAGCCGCCAGACAGCTTATGGTTCCTTGGCGGCCCTTGCCCCGGCGCGCGCAAGCGCCTAGCTGCACGGCCATGGCGGCTCCCATTCTCTCCTTCGAAAATCTTGGCGTCAGCCAGGGCACGCACTGGCTTTTCCGGCATCTCGACATCTTCGTGGGCGACCGCGACCGGCTGGCGCTGATCGGCCGGAACGGCGCTGGCAAGACGACGCTGCTAAAGCTGATCGCCGGCCAGATCGAAGCGGATGAGGGCACGCGCTCCGTCCGCCCCGGCGCGCGCGTCATCATGCTGGAGCAGGACCCGGACGTCAGCGGCTTTGCGACCCTGCGCGACTTCGCGCTGGCGGGCGACTATGCGCCCCCCGCGCATGAGGTGGAGGCGATCGCCAGCCAGCTTGGCACCGACCTCAACCGCGAAGCCGCTACGGCCTCGGGCGGCGAGCGCCGCCGCGCCGCCATCGCCCGCGCGCTCGCCAGCGAGCCTGATCTGCTGTTGCTGGACGAGCCGACCAACCATCTCGACATCGACGCGATCGACTGGCTGGAAGGCTGGCTCGCCCGCTATTCCGGCGCGTTCATCGTCATCAGCCACGACCGCGCCTTCCTGACCCGCCTGACGCGGCAGACGCTGTGGCTGGACCGCGGATCGATCCGCCGCAATGAAATCGGCTTCGGCGGTTTCGAGGAATGGATGGAAGCCGTCTATGCGGAGGAGGCGCGCGCCGCCGAAAAGCTGGACGCCAAGCTCAAGATCGAGGCGCACTGGCTGCAACGCGGCGTCACCGCCCGGCGCAAGCGCAACCAGGGCCGCCTCGCCAAGCTGCACGAGATGCGCGCCCAGCGCGCCGCGATGGTGGGGCCGCAGGGCGTCGCCAAGATCGCCGTCGCCGCCGACGACAGCAAGACGAAAAGCGTCATCACCGCCGAGCATGTCACCAAATCCTTTCCGCCGCCGCCAAAAACCCCGCTCGCGTCGAGCGAAGTCGAGACACGGGATGCGCAAGGCTTCCCGGCTTCGCTCCAAGCGGACGGAGGGCAGGGGCCGGGCCGCACGGTCATCAAGGACTTTTCCCTCCGCATCCAGCGCGGCGACCGCATCGGCATCGTCGGCGGCAATGGCGCTGGCAAGACCACGCTGCTCAAGCTCCTCACCGGCCAGATGGAGCCCGACAGCGGCGCCGTCCGCCAGGCCAAATCGCTCGACATGATCTTCATCGACCAGCAGCGCAGCCTGATGCAGCCCGGCAAGCGCGTCCGCGACGTGCTGGCGGAGGGCGGCGACTGGATCGACGTGCGGGGATCGCGCAAGCATGTCCACGGCTATCTGAAGGAATTCCTGTTCGACCCCTCGCTTGCCGAGGCGCGGGTCGGCACCCTGTCGGGCGGCGAACGCTCGCGCCTGCTCTTTGCCCGCGAATTCGCGCGCGAATCCAACCTGCTGGTGCTGGACGAGCCGACCAACGACCTCGACCTCGAAACGCTCGACCTGCTCCAGGAAGTCATTGCCGACTATGACGGCACCGTGCTGATCGTCAGCCACGACCGCGACTTTCTGGACCGCACCGTCACCGTCACCCTGGGGCTGGACGGGTCGGGCCATGTCGACGTGATCGTCGGCGGCTATGCCGACTGGGCCGCCAAGCGCCAGCCGCGCAACGCCCCCAGGGTGGAAAAGAAAGCCGCCGCCGCGTCCCCGCCGCCCAGGCCCGCTTCCGCCAAGCTCAGCTACAAGGACCAGCGCGATCTGGACCTGCTGCCCGCCCGGATCGAGGAGCTGGAGGCCGCGATCGCCCGTGACGAGCAGGCTCTGGCCGACCCCAATCTCTACGCCCGCGACCCCAAGCGCTTCGCCAGCCTGACCCAGGCGATCGAGCAGGCGCGCGGCGAGAAGGACAAGGCGGAGGAACGCTGGCTCGAACTCGCCGAAAAGGCCGAGGGGATGAGCGGCTGAAAAAGGGGAACGTCCATGGTCGAAAGCCACGCAGCAACAGCCATTCTGCCGCAGCCGCAGGCGGAAGCAGAGGCCGGACAGCCGCATCATGCGGTCCATTATGTCAACCGCGTCGGCTGGCTGCGCGCCGCGATCCTGGGCGCGAATGACGGCATCGTCTCGACCGCCAGCCTGCTGACCGGCGTTGCCGCATCAGGGGCAAGCCGGGAAACCATATTGCTCACCGGCATCGCCGCCCTGCTCGCGGGGGCGATGTCCATGGCGGCGGGCGAATATGTGTCCGTCAGCGCGCAGGCGGACACGGAACGCGCCGACCTTGCCAAGGAAAAGAAGGCGCTGCTTCATCAACCCGATGAGGAATGGCGCGAACTGCGCGACATCTATGTCGAACGCGGCCTGACCCCCGATCTGGCGGGGCAGGTCGCGCGCCAGTTGATGGAAACCGATGCGCTCGGCGCGCATGCACGGGACGAGCTTGGCATTTCGGAGGTCAGCACCGCCCGCCCGGTGCAGGCCGCGCTCACCTCCGCCGCCACCTTTGCCGCAGGCGCGATCGCGCCCGTCATCGCGTCCGCCGTCAGCCCGCAGGGGCTTGCCGTGGGGGCCGTCATCGCGACCTCGCTCCTCTGCCTTGCCGTGCTCGGTTATGCCGGGGCGCGGCTGGGGGGAGGGCGGCGGCTGCGCTCCGTCGCCCGCGTCCTGTTCTGGGGCGCGCTCGCCATGGGCGTGACTGCGGCGGCGGGCAGGCTTTTCGGCGCGGCGATATGATGGCACTCTCCGCCGCCATTCAAGAGAATCCCTCAAGGAGACGATCATGACCGAGATTCAGCAAATTCCCCTGAAAACGATCAAGGGCGCCGACGCCAGCCTCAACGACTATGCGGGCAAGGTCGTGCTGGCGGTGAACGTCGCCTCCAAATGCGGCCTGACCCCGCAATATGAAGGGCTGGAAAAGCTCTACAGCAACTACAAGGACAAGGGGCTGGTCGTCGCCGGTTTCCCCGCCAATGATTTTGCGGGGCAGGAGCCGGGCAGCAATGAGGAAATCGAATCCTTCTGCACCACCAATTTCGGCGTCGATTTCCCGATGTTCGAAAAGATCACGGTGACCGGCCCGGAAAAGCACCCGCTCTATGCCGCCCTCACCAGCCAGCAGCCCAAGGCGCAGGGGGAAAGCGACGCCTTCCGCGAAAAGCTGAAAGGCTATGGCATGACCCCGACGGAAGAACCGGAAGTTCTGTGGAATTTCGAAAAATTCCTGATCGCGAAGGATGGCACCGTCGCGGCCCGCTTCGCGCCCGGCACCACCCCGGACGATCCGGCGCTGGTTTCGGCGATCGAGGCTGAACTGGCCAAGTAACCGATCGCCGCACGCCGTCCGCGCCGCCGCCCATGATGCCGCCCCAGATCGGACCGGTGCTCGAAGCGCTGGGCATCGTCGGCATCTTCGTGTTCGCGGCGTCGGGCGCGCTGGCGGCGGCGCGCCTGCGGCTGACGTTGGTGACCTTCGCCTTCTTCGCGCTGATCACCGGGGTAGGCGGCGGGACCGTGCGCGACCTGCTGATCGGAGCGCCCGTCTTCTGGGTGCATGATGCGATACCCGCCGTCACCTGCATGGCCGCTGCGCTGCTGGTCTGGTTCACGCCCCGCCGCTTGTGGAGCGACCATGCGCTGGACTGGCTCGATGCCGTCGGCCTCGCCGCCTTCGCCGTGTTCGGCGCGGCCAAGGCGCTGAACTACGGCATCCCGCCCCTCGTCGCCGCGATGATGGGCGTCGTGACCGGCTGCGTCGGCGGCATCATCCGCGACCTTCTGGCGCATGAGCCGTCCATCCTGCTGCGGCCCGAACTTTATGTGACGGCGGCGGCGGTTGCGTCCGGCCTGTTCGTGCTGCTGCGCTGGGGCGGGCTGGATGTGCCGGTGGCGGGGCTGATCGCCGCCTTCACCGGCTTCCTGCTGCGAGCGATCGCGATCCGGCGGGGCCTGGGATTGCCGGGGTACAAGGGGTAGGGCTCGCCCCAAAGCGCGTCACAGATCACCAGCATCCGTTCATCCTGAGTAGCCATTGAGCTTGCCGAAATGGCGTATCGAAGGATCAGCAGTTGGTAGCCGCTTCGACACGGCGCTTCGCAGTTCAGCACCTACTCGGCGCCAACGGTCCAAACCTACCCCGTTCGCCCTGAGCCTGTCGAAGGGCCCGCCGAACGCAGTGAGGCGTCTTCGTCTCCGCTCAGACAAGGGCTTCGACAGGCTCAGCCCGAACGGCTGGGAGGTTTCGAGCCCCAGTGGTCAGGGTTTAAAGCCGTTCGAGTGCCTACGCAGGAACAAGGGCTGGGCTAACTCAAAAAAGCTCAACCCTAACAGGAACCGTCCGGGCTGAGCGTGGCGAAGCCCACCCCTTCTCTCCAAGATGGCCGGACCCACAGACAAACGCGAACGGACACGCCGGAAAGCGTCTCCCCAACCCTCATCCCCGCCACAAGGCCGTCAGCAGCCCCATCAATCCCCGCTCATCCGCCATGCCACGCGGCGCGCCAAAGCTCCGGCATTCCAGACAGTCGGCCCGCACGCCAGCCCCGCTGACCAGCGCGCGCACATCGGCGATCGCCTGCATCGCCCAGCGGCGCTGGATCATCGCCTGACGGCTCAGCATGTCGCGCGGCGCGTCGGCATCCTCGTCCCGCTCGGTCATGGATTGCAGGAACTCGACGAACCTGTCCGGCTCCTTTTCGATGCGGTAGGTGCGCGCCGCCTTGGGATCGATTTTCGCCAGCCTCGCCGCCTCGGCAATCGCCTCGTCCAGCCCGCCGAAGCGGTCGACCAGCCCAATCTGGCGCGCCGTGCCGCCATCCCATACCCGGCCTTGCGCGATCGCGTCGATCTGCTGCGGCGACTTGTTCCGCGCCTCGGCCACCAGCCCGACGAAGCGGCGGTAGATATCCTCGACCCCCATCTGCATGATGCGGTCGAATTCCGGCGTCGTTCCGCCCGCCAGATCGGGTTGCCCCGACAGCGGCGTCGTGCGCACGCCGTCCGTGGTGATGCCCATCTTCGCCAGCGTGCCTTCAAAGCTGGGCAGGATGCCGAACACGCCGATCGATCCGGTGATCGTGTCCGGCTCGGCAAAGATCATGTTGGCGGGCGTCGATATCCAATAGCCGCCGCTCGCCGCCACATTGCCCATGGAAACGACGACGGGCAGGCCCTGCTGCCTGGCTTCCATGATGGCGCTGCGGATTTTTTCGGATGCCATCACCGATCCGCCCGGCGAATCGACGCGCACAACCAGGGCCTTCAGATCCTTTTCGGCCAGCGCCTTGTAGAGCAGGGCCGAAATCGTATCGCCCGCCGCGCTTCCCGGACCGCCTTCGCCGTCCACAATGTCCCCGGCGACGGTCAACAGGCCGATCTGGCCATTATTGGCGGGCTGATGCGCCTTCGCATAGCTTCTGAGGTCAATGGCCGCGAAGTCGCCCGCGCGTTCGTCGGACGGTTCGCCCGCCACTTGCGCGACCCGCTTGCCGAAGGCCGCTTCATCGCCCAGCCGGTCGATCAGGCCTGCCGCCAGCGCTGCCTTGGCAAGGTTCCCGCCCGCCGCCGTCGCCGCGTCCACCGGGTTGCTGGCGTAGGTGGCCAGCCTGGCACGGGGCCGGGCCTTCGTTACATCCTCCTGCCATTGCTGCCACAGCGCATCGGCCAGCGCCTGGTTCGCCTGCCGCGCTTCGGGCGACTGGCCGGAGCGGATGAACGGCTCGACAAAGCTCTTGTAGGTGCCGACGCGATAGACATGCGTGTTGACGCCCAGCTTGTCGATCAGCCCCTTGTAATAGAGGCCCGATCCGCCCCGGCCCATGATTGCGACGCCGCCCAGCGGATCGACCCAGCTTTCGCTGGCATGGGCCGCCAGTTGGTAGCTGTCGTCGCTATAGATGGTGGCATAGGCGAACACCGGCTTCTTCGCCGCCCGGACCGCGTCCAGCGCCTTGCCCACCCGCGCCAGCGCCACCTGGCCGCCGCCCATGAAGCCGTTCAGGTTCAGCACCACGGCCTTCACCTTGGCATCGTCCTTCGCCGCATCGAGCGCCGCCACGATGTCGGACAGGCGATATTCGCGCATCTGCGATCCTGATCCCGACAGCAGGGAAAACGGATCGGCCTCAGCGGGCTGCTCCACGATCGTGCCGTCCAGCTTCAACAGCAACGCGCCGCTGCTGACCGCGCGCGCGGGCTTGGGCGACCAGGACAGGGCGGCATAGAGCAGGCCGAAGAACATGAGCAGGAACAGGAGGACCAGCCCGTCCTTGATCGCGACCAATATGCGCCACGCCGCTTTCACGAATGCCAACTCGCCGTCTCCCTGTCTCTCGGCCATCTGCGCTATCGTATCGGCGGGCCGACTGCAATGTGGGGGCAGGGGTGGCCTTCGCAAGCTTGCGCCCATGATTTCACCCGCTATGGGAGGGCGCAAATTGTCGCTCTAGTGCAGGAGACGCGCCCCATGCCCACTCTCGTCCTCATCCGTCATGGCCAGTCGGCCTGGAACCTGGAAAACCGCTTCACCGGCTGGTGGGACGTGGACGTGACGGAAAAGGGGGCGGAGGAAGCGCGCGCCGCCGGGCGGTTGATGGCGGAAAAGGGTCTGGACTTCGACCAGTGCTTCACCTCGCTCCAGACCCGCGCGATCAAGACGCTGAACCTGGCGCTGGAGGAAATGGGCCGTCTGTGGCTGCCCGTTGAAAAGGACTGGCGGCTCAACGAACGTCATTATGGCGGGCTGACCGGCCTCAACAAGGCGGAAACGGCGGCCAGGCACGGCGACGCGCAGGTAAAGATCTGGCGCCGCAGCTTCGACGTGCCGCCCCCGCCGCTGGAGGCTGGCAGCGAGTTCGACCTGTCGAAGGACCGCCGCTATGCGGGCATCGCCATCCCCGCGACCGAATCCCTCAAGGACACGATCGCGCGCGTGCTGCCCTATTGGGAAAGCCGCATCGCGCCGGAGTTGAAGGCGGGCAAGCGCGTGCTCATCTCCGCCCACGGCAATTCGCTGCGCGCGCTGGTCAAGCATCTGTCGAACATTCCCGATGACGAGATCACCGAACTGGAAATCCCGACCGGCCAGCCGATCGTCTACGACCTGGCCGACGACCTGACGGCAAAGGACCGCTATTACTTGTCGGAACGCTAATCGCGCCTGCAACCTCCGTTCGTTTCGGGCGTGGCGGGGAAACAAAGAGCCTCACATCCCGTTTTCCGGCAGGCTCGAAACGAACGCAGGGCATGATTTAACCACATCCCGCATTGCCCCCCGGCACCCGCGCCGCTAAGGGGCTTTGCTTTCCGCGCCATCAGGGGAAACAAGCGCGCATGACCGGAGAAAGCGCCGCCGCCGTCGGCATCATCATGGGTTCGCGGTCCGATTGGGACACGATGCGCCACGCGTCCGAAACCCTGGAAGCGCTCGGCGTCGCCCATGAATGCAAGGTCGTGTCCGCGCACCGCACGCCCCAGCGCCTCTACGATTACGCGACCGGCGCGGCGGGGCGGGGGCTCAAGGTGATCATCGCCGGGGCGGGGGGCGCTGCCCATCTGCCCGGCATGGCCGCGTCCATGACCCGCCTGCCGGTGCTGGGGGTGCCGGTCGAATCCAAGGCGCTCAAGGGCATGGATTCGCTCCTCTCCATCGTCCAGATGCCCGGCGGCATTCCCGTAGGCACGCTGGCGATCGGCAAGCCCGGCGCGATCAACGCCGCGCTGCTCGCCGCCGCCATCCTCGCCACCACCGACGAAGCTCTCGCCCAGCGCCTCGACGCCTGGCGCGAAAAGCAGACGAGCGATGTCGCGGAGACTCCCGAATAAGATGACGACCGTCCCGCCCGGCTCCACCATCGGCATCCTCGGCGGCGGCCAGCTTGGCCGGATGATCGCCATCGCCGCCGCGCAGCTTGGCTATCGCACCCACATCTACGCGCCGGAGGAAAGCGGCCCCGCCGCCGACGTGTCGCCCCGCTGGACCCGCGGCGCCTATGAGGACGCCGCCGCGCTCGCCGCCTTCGCCGACAGCGTGGATGTCGTCACCTACGAGTTCGAGAATATCGATCCCGCCGCCGTCGACGTCCTTTCCAGCCATGGCCTCGTCCGCCCCGGCGCGCACGCCCTGCGCATCGCGCAGGACCGCCTCGCCGAAAAGCGCTTCGTCCAGGATCTGGGCGGCCTTACCGCGCCTTTCGCCCCGGTAGAGAGCCTCGACGACCTGGAGCAGGCCATCGCCCTGATCGGCAGCCGCGCCATCCTCAAGACCAACCGCATGGGCTATGACGGCAAGGGCCAGGCCCGCCTCAACGATCCCGGCGATGCGGTGGGCGCATGGAACGCGATCGGCCGCCAGAGCGCCATCCTCGAAGGCTTCGTGACCTTTGACGAGGAATTTTCCGTCATCCTCGCGCGCGGAGCGAATGGCGAAATACGCTTCTGGGACTCCGCCGCCAACGTCCATGTCGACGGCATCCTCGCCACCTCCACCGTGCCCGCCGGTCCCCGGATCGAAGCGCAGGTGGCGGCCGCCCGCGCGCTCGCTGCCCAGGTCGCCGACGCGCTCGACTATATCGGCGTCCTCACCCTGGAATTCTTCGCCAGCGCCGACGGCCCCGTCTTCAACGAAATGGCCCCGCGCGTCCACAATAGCGGCCACTGGACCATCGAGGGCGCGGTCACCAGCCAGTTCGAAAATCACGTCCGCGCAATCTGCGGCCTGCCCCTGGGCGAAACCGGCCTTGCCGCCCGGCGCGTCGAAATGCGCAACCTCATCGGCGCGCAGGCGAATGAGTGGCAGGCGATCCTGTCCGATCCCGCCAGCCACCTGCACCTCTATGGCAAGCATGAAGCCCGCGCGGGCCGCAAGATGGGCCATGTGACCCGCCTGACGCTGTGAGCGCCGGGCCGGACATCGTCCTCGTCCTCGCCCGCGCCGACAATGGCGTGATCGGCAAGGATGGCGGCCTGCCCTGGCGCCTGCCCGCAGACCTCAGGCATTTCAAGGCGCTGACGCTCGGCCACCCCATGGTCATGGGGCGCAAGACGTTCGACAGCCTGCCCGGCCTGCTGCCCGGCCGCCGCCATATCGTGCTGACCCGCGATGCGCAGTGGAGGGGGGAGGGCGCTGAAATCGCCCATGACGCCGCCAGCGCCATCCGCATCGCCGCCGCATCGCCGGTAATGGTCATCGGCGGCGCTGAAATCTACCGGCTGTTCCTGCCGCTCGCGACCCGGATCGAACTGACCGAAGTGCATATCGATGCGCAGGGCGACGCCGCGATCGCCTATCCCGATCCCACGGCATGGCAGGAAACCGCCCGCGCCGATCACCCGGCGCAGGGCGATGCGCCCGCCCACAGCTTCGTCACCTTCCACCGCCGGACCGCCCCGTGATGCCGCATTGCCAGCGGCTGGGCTGCTGCCTATAGGCTGGCACGATGGAGCGGCTGGAGAGCGGCGCCCCGATCCCCGCCCATCTGCGCGGGAGCATCATGGCGCTGGGCAATTTTGATGGGTTTCACCTCGGCCATCAGGCGGTCGTGGGCCGCGCGGCCGCTCGTGCGCGGGCGGAGGGGCGGCCGGTCATCGTCGCCACCTTCGACCCGCATCCCATGCGCCTGTTCCATCCCGACGCGCCCTTTTTCCGCCTCACCAGCCTTGATCAGCGGGCGGCGCTGTTCGCCCGCGCCGGGGCGGACGCCATGCTGGTGTTCGGCTTCACCCATCAATTGGCCTCGCTCGAACCGGCCGAATTCATTCGCCTGCTGGCAGAGGATATGGGCGTGGCGGGCGTCGTTACCGGAGAGGACTTCACCTTCGGCAGGGGGCGCAGCGGCACCGTGGACCTTCTGGCGCGATCCGGCGCGGCCATCGGCATCAGCGCCGAAGCCGTCCCCGCCGTCACCAACGAAGCGGGCGAGGTGGTGTCGTCCAGCCGCATCCGCGCGGCGCTGCGCTCGGGCGATTGCGTCACCGCGACGCGCCTCCTCACGCGCCCCTTCGCCATTCAGGGCACGGTTCAGCATGGCGACAAGCTGGGCCGCACCATCGGCTTTCCCACCGCCAATATCGACCTTGGCCATTATCTGCGCCCCGCCTACGGCATCTATGCGGTGCGCGGGCTGCTGCCGGACGGCCGCGTGCTGGACGGCGCCGCCAATCTCGGCATCCGCCCCAGCTTCGATCCGCCCAAGGAATTGCTGGAGCCGCATTTCTTCGATTTCAGCGAAAGCCTCTACGATCAGTGCATAGAGGTGCAGCTGATCCACTTCCTCCGCCCCGAAGCGAAATATGACGGGCTTGACGCGCTCACCGCCCAGATCGCGAAGGACTGCGACGCCGCACGGCAAATCCTTGCGGGAACGCCGCACGTCGCGTAGGGCGCACACTCCATATATCACTCCGTTCGTCCTGAGTTGCCATTGAGCTTGCCGAAATGGCGTATCGAAGGATCAGGCGTGGCGCGGATGCTTCGATACGGGTCTTCGCCAAGCTCAGTCCCTACTCAGCACGAACGGTCCTTTCAGCGCCGGACCGAAGATGACCGACCAGCCAGACTATAAAAGCACCGTATTCCTCCCCGTCACCGGCTTTCCGATGAAGGCCGGTCTGGCGCAGAAGGAACCGGCCATTCTGGCGCGCTGGGAGGAAATGGACCTGTACGGCAAGCTGCGCCAGCGGCGGAAGGGCCGCGAACGCTTCATCCTCCACGACGGCCCGCCCTACGCCAATGGCGACATCCATATGGGCCACGCGATGAACAAGGTCTTGAAGGACATCATCGTCCGCAGCCAGTCGCTGCTGGGCAAGGATGCGCCCTATGTCCCCGGCTGGGACTGCCACGGCCTTCCGATCGAATGGAAGATCGAGGAGGAATATCGCAAGAAGAAGCAGAATAAGGACGAGGTTCCCGCGCAGGAATTCCGTGCCCAATGCCGCGCCTATGCGGACAAATGGGTGGGCGTGCAGAAGGAGCAGTTCAAGCGCCTTGGCGTCATGGGCGACTGGGACGATCCCTATCTCACCATGAAGTTCGACGCCGAAGCTACCATCGTGTCCGAACTGCTGAAATTCGCGGAAAGCGGCCAGCTCTATCGCGGCGCCAAGCCCGTCATGTGGTCCCCGGTCGAAAAGACCGCGCTGGCCGAGGCGGAAGTCGAATATGAGGATATCGTCTCGACCCAGATCGACGTGGCGTTCGAGATTGTCGAAGCCCCGAACGCGCCCGAACTGGTAGGCGCTTATGCGGTGATCTGGACGACGACGCCCTGGACGATCCCGGTCAATCAGGCTTTGGCTTATGGGCCGGAAGTTCGTTACGGGGTTGTAAAAGTTGATAATATCCCAGAACTTCAAGGAAGAAGGTTTCTGATCGCTCGTGAGTTAATCACGGCCTTTAATGAACGGCTAGACTCCTCCTATAAAACCACCGTTTTGCTCAGCGGTGAAGATGGAGTCTATTATGGCTCTCAACTCGCCGGAGCCATCGCCCGACATCCGATGCACCATCTTGGTGCCTTCTTCGCCAAGCCCCGCCCGTTCCTCCCCGGCGATTTCGTCACCACCGACGCAGGCACCGGCCTCGTCCACATGGCCCCCGACCATGGCGAGGATGATTTCGCCCTCTGCAAAGCTTATGGCATAAACCCTGTCTTCGCCGTTGAAAATGACGGAAAATATCGCGAGGATTGGCTCTGGCTCGGCGGTCAGGGCAGCGTCATCAACCCCAAGTTCGTCAGCAAGGACGGCCCGATCTGCACTGACCTGCGTGAAGCAGGCGGCCTGCTCGCCGCATCCGACGACTTCAGGCACAGCTATCCCCATAGCTGGCGCTCAAAGGCGAAGATCATCTTCCGCTGCACGCCCCAATGGTTCATCCCGATGGATCGCCCCATCAGCGATGGCGTGATCCCGCGCTGCGCCGAGGAAGAAGCCATCCTTGCGCGTCAGGGCAATGGCGCGACCCTGCGCGGCACCGCCCTCGATGCGATCGAGAATACCCGCTGGGTGCCCGAACGCTCGATCAACCGCATCCGCTCGATGGTGGAAGGCCGCCCCGATTGGGTGATCTCCCGCCAGCGCGCCTGGGGCGTCCCGATCGCTCTCTATGTCCATCGCAAGAGCGGCGAATATCTCGTTGATAAGGCAGTAAATCGGCGCATCATCGAAGCCTTCCAGCAGGGCGGCGCTGACGCATGGTTCGGCGCTGACCATCAGGCGCTGCTCGGCCCCGATTACGACCTCGCCAACTATGAAGTCGTGAACGACATTCTGGACGTCTGGTTCGACAGCGGCTCCACCCACAGTTTCGTGGTCGAAGGCCGCTATGGTGAGGGCGTGCGCGCCGACCTCTATCTCGAAGGGTCCGACCAGCATCGCGGCTGGTTCCAGTCCTCTCTGCTCGAATCCAGCGGCACGCGCGGCCGCGCGCCTTATGACGCGGTGCTCACCCACGGTTTCGCGCTGGACGGGCAGGGCCGGAAAATGTCGAAAAGCCTCGGCAATGTGGTCGATCCGCTCAAGGTGATCGCTGAAAGCGGGTCCGACATCCTGCGCGTCTGGGTCGCCAGCACAGACTATTTCGATGACGTCCGCATCGGCAAGGAAGTGCTTGCCGGTTCCTCCGACGCTTATCGCAAGCTTCGCAACACTTTCCGTTACTTGCTTGGCGCTCTTTCCGACTTTTCTGATGAAGAGAAGCTGCCGGTTGAGGAGATGCCGGAACTGGAGCGCTACATGCTCCACCGGCTCGCCAGGCTGGATGCGGACCTCAAGGCCGTGGTCGATAAAAGGGCGGGCAGCGAAAATTGGCTTGAGTTCAGCCGCTATACCCGCGCGCTGTTCGATTTCGCCAATAGCGACCTGTCGGCCTTCTTCTTCGACATCCGCAAGGATTGCCTCTATTGTGATGCGAAGTCTGATCCCAAGCGCCGCGCCTATCGCACCGTGCTGGACAGGCTGTTCCACGCGCTCGTCCGCTACGCCGCGCCGATCATCCCCTTCACTGCTGAGGAAGTATGGCAAAGCCGCTATCCAGACCCTCAGGAAAGCGTGCATTTTCTGGAATGGCCGGAAATCGATGCCGCCTGGCTGGATGATGGGCTGGACGACAAATGGACCGAAATCCGCAACCAGCGCGATCAGGTCAATGAAGCGATCGAACCCCTCCGCCGTGAAAAGATCGTCCGCTCCAGCCTGGAAGCGGACGTGACCATGGGCCAGCTCGTCCCGGTCGGCGACGTCGATTTCGCCGAGATCGCGATCGTCGCCCGCGTCGAAATGGGGCAGGGGGACGGCATCATCGTCAAGCCCAGCGACTGGCACAAATGCGGCCGCTGCTGGCGCTTGCTGCCTGAAGTCGAGGAAGACGGCACCCTCTGCAACCGCTGCGACGAGGTGCTGAGCAGCTAGATCGGATACTGTGCTCCTGCGAAGGCAGGAGCACAGTCCAAAGGCTCAGGCTGGCGAACGCCGCAGACGAAAAACTTTCCTGTCCTACAGGCGCCTGCATCGGCTATAGGCTGCGCCCTGTTGCCTGTAGGAAGTGAAATAGGAAAAAAATGGCGCTTTTTTGGGGTTCTCTCGTGTCACCTATGTCACCCAACTCCTGGCGGGTGGACCGCTGATGGCGGCCGTCAATCACCGTCCGCTGGGGCTGACCGTCGCGATCGTCACGCTCGCGCTCGACCAACTGATCAAATACACCGTCACCTATCCGCTCGCGCTCAAGAGCCGGATGGACGAAGGAATTGAGATCCTGCCGATATTCCGCCTGCGCTGGCTGGAAAATCGCGGCGTGTCGATGGGCTTCTTCCACGCCGACACGGACATGATGCGCTGGATTCTGGTGGGCATGACCATGCTCATCGCCACCTTCGTCGGCGTGTGGATGTGGCGGGAAAAGGCGCGGCAGGATGTCGCGGCGCTGGGGCTGGTGCTGGGCGGCGCGATCGGCAACATCGTCGACCGCGTGCGGCTGGGCTATGTGGTCGATTATGCCGATCTGCATTTCGGCGAATGGCGGCCGTTCCTCATCTTCAACCTGGCGGATGCCGCCATCACCATCGGCGTGCTGATCCTGCTTGCGCGGGCGCTGCTGCTGCGCGAGAAGGGCGCAAAGACGGAGTCACTGAACTGATGCGTAAACTGATCCTTGCTGCCGGCCTGGTTTCCACCTTGTCCGCCTGCGGCTCTTCCGGTCTCTTCAACCGCGATCGCCCGGATGAATTCGCGGTTTCGCGTCAGGCTCCGCTGGTGATCCCCCCCGATTACGCACTCGTCCCGCCCGCGCCCGGCACGCCGTCGGCTGCGGCCGTGGATTCCAGCCGCGCCGCTATGGAGGCCATGTTCGGCGGCCCCGCGCCGCGCAGCGCGACCGAAGCCGCCGCTCTTAATGAGGCGGGACGGGCCAATGCCGCCGCTGGCATCCGCTCCTCGGTGGGCGATCCGGCCACCGAAGTCGTGGACAAGGGCGCAACCACCCGCGACATCATCGCCGCGCCCGAAGGCGACGGCCAGGATGCGCGCGCAACGACCCAACCTTGATTTAGCAGCGGTCCCTGGCGCCCTGCGTCAGGGACTTAGCCGCCTTCTTCCACAAAGGCCTTGAGGCGGCCCAGCGTACCATCCCATTGCGCGCTGACGGCATCCAGCCAGTCGCGCGCCGCGTGGATCGCCTCAGGCTCCATGACAAATCGCGCCTCCCGCCCAACCCGCGTCCGGCGAACCAGCCCCACACCCAGCAGAACGTCCAGATGCTTGGCAAGCGCCTGACGGCTGATCGGCAAGGGCTCGCCCATCTGCGCAATGGACCGCGCCTTTCCATCCGCCAGCCGCGCGATCAACCCCAGCCGCGTCGGATCACCCAGGGCAGCAAACAGACGGGCAGGCGAATCACTGCTCTGCATAGTCACGAATATTGCGCACCTGCTCGGTCCACCCGCCCTCATTATCGCGCATGACATTACCCCGCCGCGCCTCCGGCACCTTGTCGAAACCGCTTTCCGTTACCGTCAGCCGCGTTCCATTCCCGGAGGGCTCCAGCAGAAATTCAACCAGCGTCCATTCGGCAATGGCGGCGCCGCTATCCATCAACGCCTTGTCGCCACCCGTCGCAGGCCATTCAAAGGCAAAGCGCCGCATAGGTTCGATCGCCACAATCCGCGCTTCCCAGCGATAGTCCTCATAACCGGGATAGGTCATGTGCCCGGTAGAGGCTTCGCCCACCTTGAAGGGCTGGTCGAGTGCGACCTGGAACCAGCTACCGAATTTTCGATGGTCGATCAGCGCGTCCCATATCTTTTCGACCGGGGCAGCGATCTCGATTGTCTTGATGATTGAGTCAGGCATATATGCAATCTCCAGGTTGCATATTGTCCCTTCAACAGTTGAAATGCAATAAGGAGCAGGAAAGCCATGTCCGGCAAATTCCATGTGATCACGGGGGGACCCGGTTCAGGCAAAAGCAGTTTGATCCGGGCCCTTGCCGGTCAGGGCATCGGCCATATGCCGGAGGCTGGACGCGCTATCATTCAGGACCAAATTGCGATCGATGGTCCCGCTCTGCCCTGGCGCAATCAGAAGGCGTTCGCCGAAATGATGCTGGCATGGGACCTGCGTTCGTACAGGGAAGCACAGGATCGACAGGGCCCCATCATGTTCGATCGCGGCATTCCAGACGTGATCGGCTATCTCACGCTCTGCGGCATATCGGTCCCTGATCATCTGCGCCGCGCTGCCAATCTATGCCGCTATGACCGGCTGGTCTTCCTCGCGCCTCATTGGCCCGCTATTTACCGGCAGGATCAGGAACGCCATCAATCACCCGGCGAAGCTGCCGCGACCTGCGCTGTCATGCGTGAGGTCTATCGCTCCCTCGGCTATGATCTCCTGCCGCTTCCCCTGGGATCGGTCGAAGAGAGGGTCGCTTTCGTGAAGTCGCGCCTCGGCGATGACAGCCACTGAGACAGCAAATCAGGCGCGCGCTTCGCCTCCGATTGCAGCGCTGTTGTGGCGAAGGGCCGTCAGAACCGTTTCGACGATCGCGGCTGAATCCAGGCGTGCATCCGCATATTGCTTTTCCGGCTTGTCCTGATCCTGGAAGATATCGGGCAGGCGCATGGTGCGCAGCTTCAGCCCATTGTCAATGAGGCCAAGGTCGCTTGCCAGGGTAAGGACATGCGCGCCCAAACCGCCGATCGCGCCTTCCTCGATCGTGACGGCAACCTCATGGGTGGTCAGAAGGCGGCGGATGAGCGCTTCATCCAGCGGCTTGGCGAAGCGAAGATCCGCGACCGTCGTGGAAAGCCCTTTTGCCTCCAGCGCTTCGGCGGCCTTCATGGCTTCCTCCAGACGCGTGCCGAGCGACAGGATCGCGACCTGACGCCCTTCGCGCACGATCCGGCCCTTGCCGATCTCCAGCCGCTGGGGTGTTTCCGGCAGGGGCAGGCCGACGCCATTTCCGCGCGGGTAGCGCAGCGCGATCGGACCGCTGTCGTGCAACGCGCATGTGTGGACCATGTGGATCAGTTCCGCCTCGTCCGCTGCCGCCATCACGACCATGTTGGGCAGGGTGGCAAGATAGGTGATGTCGAAACTGCCCGCATGAGTCGAGCCGTCCGCACCGACCAGCCCGGCCCGATCAATCGCAAAGCGCACCGGCAGGTTCTGGATGGCGACGTCATGCACGACCTGATCATAGGCGCGTTGCAGGAAAGTCGAATAAATCGCGCAGAAGGGGCGCATGCCCTGGGCCGACAGTCCAGCGGCGAAGGTCACCGCATGCTGTTCCGCAATGCCGACATCGAAAAAGCGTTCGGGGAAGGCTTGCTCGAACTTGTCCAGGCCAGTGCCTGACGGCATGGCGGCGGTGATGGCGCAAATGGTTGGATCGCGCTCCGCCTCGGCGACCAGCGCCTTGGCGAATACGCTGGTATAGCTGGGCGGGCCAGGGGGCGCCTTGGCCTGTGTTCCGGTGATCACATCGAATTTTTGGACGCCGTGATATTTGTCCGCTGCCGCTTCCGCCGGGGCATAGCCCTTGCCCTTCTGGGTCACGACATGCACGAGGCAAGGACCCTCGGCAGCGTCGCGGACATTTTCCAGAACGGGGATCAACTGGTCGAGATTATGGCCGTCGATCGGGCCCACATAGTAGAAGCCCAGTTCCTCGAACAGCGTGCCGCCCATCGCCATGCCGCGCGCATATTCATCCGTCTTGCGCGCCGCATTGTGAAGCGGACGGGGCAAGTGCCGGGCCAACCGCTTGGCAAGACCGCGGAGCCCCAGAAACTCCCGGCTGGAAACAAGCCGCGCAAGATAGGCGGAGAGGCCGCCGACCGGCGGGGCAATCGACATATCATTGTCGTTCAGGATCACGACCAGGCGATTACCGGCGTCGCGCGCATTGTTCATCGCCTCATAGGCCATGCCCGCCGACATGGCGCCGTCGCCGATCACCGCTATGCCTTTGCCCGGCTTCCCTGCGAGCTTGCTGGCGATCGCAAAGCCCAGCGCCGCGCTGATGGAGGTGGAACTGTGCGCCGCGCCGAACGGATCATATTCGCTTTCCGCGCGCTTCGTGAAGCCTGAAAGGCCGCCTCCCTGCCGCAGTGTGCGGATGCGGTCGCGGCGGCCGGTCAGCACTTTGTGGGGATAGCATTGATGGCCCACGTCCCAGACCAGCTTGTCATTGGGGGTGTCGAACACGTAATGAATGGCCGTCGTCAGCTCCACGACGCCCAGGCCCGATCCCAGATGGCCGCCAGTCACCCCAACGGCGGAGATTACTTCCTGCCGCAATTCATCCGCCAGCTGATGCAACTGCTCTGGTTTCAACTCGCGCAGTTCAGCGGGCCAGTTCACCTGGTCCAGAAGCGGCGTGGCGGGGCGATCATTCATGAAAGACATATACTCCAAGCGCGCTAGGCTCTTAACGGTGCCGGCGCAACGGTCCGTTCAGGCAGCGCATTTGGCGCAGGTGCCCAGTATCTCGATCACGGGGCGTTCCGGGAGGAAGCCTTCATGTTCCGCCACCAGCCGCACGTCCCTTGTCACCTTGTCGTCGTCGACATGGGTGGCTTCCTTGCAGCTGCGGCAAACGAGGAAGATGCAGTCATGATGGCAGCCGGGGTGGGCGTTGGCGATATAGGCATTGGCGCTTTCGACGCGCATGGCGATATTGTTCGCCACGAACAGGTCCAGGATGCGGTACACGCTGTTGGGCGCGACGCGCTTGCCCCGCGCCTTGGAAACATTGTCGGCGATATCATAGGCGGAGGCCGGCTTTTCTTCCGCCGCCAGCGCATCGAATATGGCGGCGCGCATCGGCGTCCACTGTTCGTTGCGCGCTTCCAGCGTCACGCGGGCCGCATCGGCCAGGCTTGCTCCGGTCGGCTCATGATGGTGGTGGTGATGCTCGGCCATGGTCCTAATCTAGGCGTGGGGGCGTCCGGGGGCAAGCATGGCCTGTCAGGCTCGCCAATAGATCCATGCCGTCCAGATCCAGCCTGCTATCATCAGCGTTCCGCCAATCGGCGTGACCGCGCCAAGCCAGCGCGGCCCGCCTATCGCCATGATATAAAGCGTCAGAGCGAAGATGGCCGCGCCGGTCAGCAGCATGATGGCGGGTCCCCGCGCCATGTTCATGATGCTGATCGCAGCGACGGCGTGGATCAATTGATACAGCCCGCCCGTGCGCAGCCATTCCGTCGCTTGCTGGCTGGAAGCGCCATGCGCGCCGAATGCGCCCGCGCCGATCGCGAGCGCCGCCGACAAGGCCGCCAATATACCGATCATGCCCTTTCCTCTCCTTCCCCACGCGTCAGCAGCCGCATCCGCCGTCCAGGCCGGAACATCAGCTCCTTGGCCGCGAGCAGACTGCCCTGTTCGGTCTGCACCGCCAGCCTTTGCTCATCATTCTGGCGATATTGGCGCTCGACCTCCTCGATCTCGCCCTGCGGGACACCCAGCGCCTCCATCGCCTGCACACCCATGCAGATGGCCGATTCGAACACCTCTCGCACGACGCCCGCCAGGTCCATCTTGCGCAATTCGAGCAACTGCCGCCGGTCGAAGGCGCGCACCAGCAGCGCGGCTTGCGGAAAAGCCTCGGCAATGGGTTCGAGCGTCCGCTTGTCGAGTGACGGATCGTCGATGCAGAAGGCAATCAACCGCGCATCTTCCGCGCCAGCCCTGCGCAACAGGTCCATGCGCGTGCCGTCTCCATAATAGACCTTCATGTCGAAGCGGCTGGAAACCTCGATCTGCGAAGGCTTCTTGTCGATCAGAACCACGCTGAAGCCATGGCCCATCAGCATCTGCGCAACGGTCTGCCCAAAGCGGCCGAAGCCAACGATGATCGCGGTCCCGCGCTTTGCTTCCTCCGGTCCCGCCAGGCCTGAAACATCCTTGGGCCGGGAAAATTCCAACCTGCGGGCGAACAGCATGAGAAAGGGCGTGGTCGCCATGGAAACTGTCACGATCGCGCTGAACAGGCTCGCTCCCTGCGGCGCGATCAACAATGCATTCTGGGCCTGCGCGAACAGGACGAAGCCGAACTCGCCGCCCTGGGAAAGCAGCAGGCCAGCGCCGATGGCGGGGCTCCATTCCATGCCGAACAGGCGGGCAAGGCCAGTGATCAGTAGCGTCTTGGTGATAACCAGCGCCATCGCCATGCCGATGACGAAGAAGGGATTGGCGGCGACGGCCTGAAGATCGAGCACCATTCCGACAGCCAGGAAGAAGAGGCCCAGCAGGATGGAGCGGAAAGGTTCGACGTCCGCTTCAATTTCATGCCTGTAGGGCGAATCGGCCAGCATCACGCCTGCGACGAAAGCCCCCAACGCCGTCGACAGGTGCAGCGCGTGCATCAGCGCGGCGGCGGCAAGGACGGTGAACAGCCCCACCGCCACGAACAACTCGCGCTCGCCCAGCCTGCCCACCAGGCGCAGCAGGGGGCGCAGGATGAACCGCCCCGCCAGCACCAGTCCGGCGATGGCCGCAACGGTGGATGCGGCCAAAACCCACCCCGGCGGCCCGGAGGCATCGGCCGGATTGCGCGACAGCGCGGCGACGATGGTGATCAGCGGGACGATCGACAGGTCCTGAAACAGGAGGATCGAAAACACCTTCTCCCCAAAGGGTGAATTGATGCGGCCGCTGCTCTTGAGGCTGGGTAATACCTGCGCGGTGGAGGATAGCGCCAACGGCAGGCCCAGCGCGATCGCCGCGCCCCAAGTGAAGCCGGTCGTGTAGAATATGATCGCCGTTAGGGCGAGGCCGCACAGGACGACCTGCGCGAGACCAAGGGCGAAGATATCGCGCTTGAGCCGCCACAGCCGTGCCGGATGAAGTTCAAGCCCGACCAGAAACAGCAGCAGCACGATGCCGATCTCGGCGATGGCGAGCTTCGATTCCGCGCCGCCGACGAGGCCAAGGCCATGCGGCCCGACCAGCGCGCCCGCCACGAGATAGCCCAGCACCGCGCCCAGGCCAAAGCGCCGGAACAGCATGACGAACAGCACCGCCGCGCCCAGCAGGATCACACCTTCGGACAACAGCATGTCGGTTGCCGAAACCGGAGGATGGGCAGCGGCCATGTTCGTGCCGGGCATCAGGCGTCCGCCATGCGCGCTGCTTCTGCAATCGCCTCAAACCCCAGGCGAATCGACGCATGCCGTGCCGGATAGCCGCGCGCAGGCGCCAGGACGGCAAGGCCGGGCCAAAAGTCCAGATCCTCGCTGCGGCCAGCCAGATAATCGGTCAGCTTATCGCGCGCCTCCGCCAGTTCATCGGCAGACAGGCCGATCGCCTGCGCAGCCATCAACGCGGCGGACGCCTGCCCCAATGCGCAGGCCTTCACGTCCAGCCCCATTTCCGCGAGCCTGCCATTTTCCATTCGCACATCGGCCGTCACTCGCGACCCGCAGGTCGGCGACCGCTTCTCCACGCTCGCCTGCGGGCCGGCGAGGCGCTGATGGTGCGGGATGCTGGCCGCCAGCCGTAAGATATCCTTGTTATAAAGGGGGGCGTTCATGCCGATCCATGTAAGGCAGCTTGGATGCTTGAGGAAGGCTGCTTCTGACCGCTACCATAGATAATCTACGGCGCGGCATTCTCTTCCACGGGCGGAGGAGGCGCGATACGCGGCGGCGGCGTGCCCTGCGCCGGAACAGGCACGGGAGCGGCGGGCTCACCAGGGGGCGGCTGGCCGATCGGCAGGCGAAGCTGGTTGGGCCCGATATTCACCGAAACGCCATCCTGATCGATGCCAAGGCTCATATTGCCCAAGCCCGCTTCGGCCGTGACATTGGCGATGGCGTTGACCAGATCGCTATCCTGCTCCTCCTCCGGGACCTCTGCCGGTTCGTTGATCGCGCGGCCCATGAAGTCGCGCCAGATGCGCGCCGGGATGCCGCCGCCCGCAGCGCCGCCGGGCAAGGGGCTATTGTTGTCATTGCCGATCCAGACAGCGGTGACGAGGCCGCCTGCATAGCCCACGAAAATGGCGTCGCGGCTGTCCTGCGTCGTGCCTGTCTTGCCGAAGGTGCGGGTGCGGAGCGCCGCTGCGCTGCCCGTGCCGCGATTGGCGGCGGAAGACAGGAGGTCGCGGATCATTTCGAGCTGATCGTCGCTAAACCGGCGCTGGCGGCCCATCAGCCGGTCGAACCAGCCCTGTTCCTCAGGCGGCAGGCCGTGGGCCAGCACGGGATAGGCCCCGGCCGCGACCGCCGCATAGGCTTCCGCCAGTTCCACCAGCGGGATTTCCGATGTGCCGAGCGCAAGGCTGAGATCCTCGGTCAGCGGAGCGGTAATGCCCAGATCGCGCGCGACCTTGATGACATTGTCCACGCCGACCTTCTGGGTCAGGCGCACTGCCGCGACATTGCTCGATGCCGCGAAGGCCTGGCGCAAGGTGATCTTGCCGCGATATTTGCCGCCATGATTGGCCGGGCGGTAGCTGCCGGTGGTAATCGGCGTATCATCGATCATGTCCTCCGGCGTCATGCCCGCGCGGAAGGCGGCAAGATAGACGAACAGCTTGAAGGTCGATCCGGGCTGGCGCTTCGCCTGCACGGCGCGGTTGAAGCTGCTTTTCCGGTAATTCTTGCCGCCGACCATCGCGACCACGCTGCCGTCGGGCTTCATCGCGACCAGCGCCCCTTCCGCGCCGCCCAGCGGGGCGCGCCGGATTGCCGCTTCGGCCAGCCGCTGTACCCGCCAGTCGAGCGTTGTCGCGATCGTCTGCTCGCCATAAACGGCACCCGCCCGGTCCCTCGCTTCAGGAAGCACCCAATCAGCGAAATAGGTGCCGCTGGTGGGCTCGGCCGTTTCCCGCACATCCAGCCGGGCCGGGCGCAAGGCATTGCGTTCCGCCTTGGTGATATAGCCCGCTTCCACCATCGCCTGGGTCACCAGCGCGGCGCGGGCCCGCGCGCCCGGCAGATTGCTGGTCGGCGCAAGCCGGGAAGGCGCTTTCAACAGTCCCGCCAGCATCGCCGCCTGAGAAATCGTGAGTCGTTCGGGCTGGCGGTTGAAATAATGCAGCGATGCGGCCCTTAGGCCGTAGACATTATCGCCGAAATAGACGTTGGACAGATAGCGTTCGAATATCTGGTCCTTCGTCAGCCATGCCTCCAGCCAGAAGGCGATCAGCGCCTCCCGCGCCTTGCGGCCGAAGGTGCGGTCGCTCGAAAGGAACACGCCTTTCGCCAATTGCTGGGTAATGGTGCTGCCCCCCTGGGAGGCTCCATCCGACCAGAGATTATGCCAGGCGGCCCGCGCGATGCCGCGCGGATCGATGCCCCAATGGCTATAGAAGCGGCGGTCCTCGATGGCCATGAAGGCTTGGGGCACATGCTTGGGCAGGCCGGTCATGGTCACCGGGCGGTCGATGATCGCGCCACGGCGCGCGATCAGATGCCCGTCCGAGGACATCAGGCTTATGCTCGGCGGCGCAATGGGCTTGAGCGAACGGGACAGGGGAGCGGTGACCGCCAGCCATGCGATCATCACCATGAGCAGCGCCAGCAGCGCCGCGGCGATCCATCCCGCTATGTGCAGCCGCCTGCGCCAGGGCGTGGGCGGGGCGAAGGCGCTGGGCGGCCCCGCCCCGAATTCGCGCGCAGCATCGGAGTCGGATTGGGGAGCGGGCAGGGGGTCTCTCATCGGTCCGGCCATGCTGTATTGTTAGGATGATACAGTCAAGAGTGTGCTGATGCGGCACAATATTTCGTTAACCACGATTGTGCATGGCCGAAAAGGTAAAGAAAGCGTTAATTCGGCCTATGCGAAAGCGCGCCCTCATTTTGACAACAGAGTCCGCCCGGCATCCCTTCCGCGCCCAACTGCCGCGCCATGTGCTGGAGCCTGCCGACATGAAGCGCAAGGATGCCGTTGCCACGTCCGATGATGGGGACTGGAAGCTGTTCCTGCTGAGTTTCTGCGCCTTTTTCACGGCTTTCTACAGTTTCATTTTCTGAGGCTGGCTCGCCATCAGTCGCAGGCTTTGTGAAGCCGCCAGGCGAGCCAGGCGCAGGGCAGGCAGAGCGCCGCCACCAGCAGCAGCTGATTCACAACGGAGATACCGGCGAGGCTGAGGCCGATGGCGATCAGCGATCCGGTCACCATCGCACCTGAATTCACGATATTATTAGCGGCGACGGTGCGCGCCGCCTCGCACTTTTCCACGGTCGTGGTCAGGAAGGCATAGAGCGGCACGACGAACATGCCGCCAAAGGTCGCCACGCCCAGCAGGCAAGCCGAAAGGGCGATCGCCAGTGGATGCGCCAGGAAGCCGCCCAGCGAAAGCATCTCTCCATCCGGTGCGGGCGTCCACAGATCGCAAACGAAGTGGAAAGCGACGATGCACAGGCTCATGCCGATGACCGACGCGGGCGCATAGCGCGCGGACACATGCCCCTTGAGCAGCCGGTTGATGGCGACCGATCCGATCGCAATGCCGATGGAGAATATCGCCAGGAACAGGCTGGCCACCGGTTTGTCGGCGGACAGGACATTTTTGACCAGCGGCGGGAACTGAATGAACAGCACCGATCCGACGGCCCAGAAGAAGCTGATCGCCATGATCGCCAGGAACAGGCGGCGGATATGCATGGTGCCGCGCACCAGCGCCACCGATGAGCGGATGATATGGAAATCGATCGGCTGCCGCTCCAGCAGCGAAGGCGCGGCGGGGACTTCGCGGCCAGCCAAATAACCGACCGCCGCAGTGATCACGATTCCCGCCGCCGCTGCCTCCACGGGGATGATGCCCGCGATGATGGTGCCGGCCAGAATGGCGATATAGGTGCCTGCTTCCACCAGCCCCGTGCCGCCCAGAACCTCTTCGTCCCGCAGATGCTGGGGAAGGATGGCGTATTTGATCGGGCCGAAGAAGGTCGAATGGACGCCCATGGCGAACAGGGCCGCCAGCAGCAGCGGTATCGCGACGACATGGACGGCAATCCCGCTCCAGATCAGGGCAAGGCCCGTCGCGCCTACCAGCATGATCGCGATTTCCGCAGCCTTCACGTATCGGATGATGGTCGCCTTGTCGCGCTGGTCGGCCAATTGGCCCGACAGCGCCGACAGAAGGAAGAAGGGCAGGATGAACACGCCCGTCGCCAGCGCGCTGAACCAGGTTTCCGACCGTTCGTCATTGTAGACGCTGTAGACGACGAACAGCACCATCGCGTTCTTGAACAGATTGTCGTTGAATGCGCCGAGGAGCTGGGTGACGAAAAGCGGCAGAAAACGTCGCTTCTTGAGGAGCCTGAGCGAGGCTTGCATATGCGAGGGGGTCTTCTTCGCTGTGGACGAGCGAGGCGCGGTCTAGCCGTTGCCGCCGGGTCTGTCCAACCCCTGATACGCGTTTGCAGGCAGCCTATGTCAGGTCTGCTTGTGCGCGGGCGCGGACTGTGGCAGTTCGCCGGGCATGCTGACGCTGCCCAATCTGCTGACGCTTTCGCGCATCCTGACGGTTCCCCTGCTGGTGGCGCTGCTATGGCCCGCCGAGCTGGGCGCGCGCTGGACCACCGGCTATGCGTTCGCCTTCGCGCTCTACTGCCTGATGGGCATCACCGATTATTTCGACGGCTATCTGGCCCGCGCGCAGGGGACCGTGTCCAAGCTGGGCGTCTTCCTTGATCCCATTGCCGACAAGATCATGGTCGGCGCGGTCATTCTGATGCTGTCGGCGACGCGGGACATTGAGGGCATCCACATCGCCGCCGCGATGATCATCCTGTTGCGCGAGATCGCGGTGTCGGGCCTGCGCGAATTCCTGGCGGGCTTGCAGGTATCGGTTCCCGTGTCCCGCCTCGCCAAATGGAAGACGGCGTTCCAGCTTATCGCGCTAGGCGCCCTGATCCTGGCGGGGGCGCTGCCGCAATTCCCCATCGTCCAGATCATCGGCATCGCCACCCTTTGGGCGGCGGCCATACTGACGCTGGTGACCGGCTGGGATTATCTGCGCGTCGGCATCAAGCATATGGATTGATCGATGGCCGCGCTCACCATTCTCTACTTCGCATGGGTGCGTGAAGCCATCGGCCGGGATGAGGAAAAGGTCGAGCGGCCGGAAACCGGCACCTCCATAGCAGAACTGATCGCCAAGCTGGCGACGCGTGGGGACGGCTATGCGCAGGCGCTTGGCGATCCCGAAAAGCTGCGCGCCGCGCTCGACCAGAAGTTTGTGCCGCTCGACACCATAATCGGTGAGGCGAAGGAGCTGGCGATCTTCCCGCCGGTAACGGGGGGATGAGCCGGGTCTCCATCCAGGCGGAGGATTTCGATATCGCGGCTGAATTGGCCGCGCTGGAAGCCTGCGGGGGTGGCGGAGTCGCCAGCTTCACCGGGATCGTGCGGGGCGGGGAGGGGCTTACCGCCCTGGAGCTTCACCACTATCCCGCCATGACAATGGCGCAAGTCGGCAGGATCGTGGAGGACGCCATGGCGCGTTGGCCGCTGCTCGGCGTGCGGGTGATCCATCGCTATGGACGGCTGGCGCCGGGGGAGCGCATCGTTTTCGTCGGCACAGCGTCCCGGCACCGGACAGCGGCGCTGGAAAGCTGCGCCTTCCTGATCGACTGGCTGAAATCCCACGCGCCCTTCTGGAAGAAGGAGCATTTCAGCGACGGCAGCGCGCGCTGGGTTGAGGCGCGTGTGGAAGATGACGCCAAGGCGCGCGGCTGGTTGGAGTGATGCTTACGCCGCCTGCGCATTGAGCGGCGGCAGTTCGGCTGCTTCCCGCAGCAGTTCCGCCAGCAACCGGAATTCCTTTTCCCGCGGGCTGTTCTTGCGCCAGACCAGCGCGATGTCGCGATGGGAGCGATCGGACCGGAGCGGCCGGGCAGTAATCTGCGTATGCTCCAATATGCCGCCGTTGATGGCCATTTCCGGCATGATCGTCATCCCCAGGCCATTGTCCACCATTTGCACCAGCGTGTGCAGCGACGTGCCCATCATCGTGGCGCTCGCCCGGATCTCAGGCCGGTTGCATGCCGCTAGCGCGTGATCCTTCAGGCAATGCCCGTCTTCCAGCAGCAGCAGCTTGGTCTCGTCGATCATCTCCGGCGCGATCCATTCGGGCGGATCGCGCGGATCGTCATGCGGGAAGGCGACATAGAGCCTGTCCTGGAACAGCAACTCGCTGTCCAGCTCTCCGGTGGGGAAGGGAAGGGCGAGCAGCACGCAGTCGACATTGCCGTGGCGCAGCGATTCGATCGCCGCCTGCGATGTCTCCTCCCGCAAATAGAGCTTCAATTCAGGCCGCTCCGCCCGCAGCCGGGGCAGCAGGCGGGGTAGCAGGAAAGGCGCGATCGTCGGGATCACGCTCATGCGCAGTTCGCCGGTCAGGGGCTTTCCCGATGCCTCCGCGATGGCGGCCAGTTCCTCCGCCTCCCGCAGGACCCGGTGCGCCTTTTCAACGATGCGGTCACCCAGAGCGGTGAAGCGGACGACCCGCCGGGTGCGCTCCACCAGGGTCACGCCGATCAGCGACTCCAGTTCGCGAATGCCCGCCGACAGCGTTGATTGCGTGACGTAGCAGCTTTCCGCAGCCTTGCCGAAATGCCCATGCTCTTTCAGCGCAACGAGATATTGCAACTGCTTGAGCGTGGGCATGTAGCTTGACATTGATCGCCTTCCTCAATGAGAAAGCGGAATATAATAGGCTCAGCCGATATATCCAAGCCATTTGGCCACGCCAAACAATGATGTCAGCATCAGGATGGTGCCAACGCCAACGAACAGCACGCGCGGTGCGACATGGCGGGCGAGCATCGCGCCGAACGGCGCGGCGATGACGCCGCCGATCAGCAGGCCCGTGGTATAAGTGGTGAACGCCTGCCAGCCCAGATGCAGCAGGAAGGTAATGCTGATCGACAGGGTCAGCACGAATTCGACCGTGTTCACGGTGCCGATCGTGTGGCGGGGGCTGGTGCCCTGAATCAGCAGATTGGATGTGACGATCGGTCCCCAGCCGCCACCGCCGCTTGCATCCATGAAGCCCCCCACCAACCCAAGCGGCGCGACCCATTTGGGATCGCGCGCATGCGGCGGGAAATGAAAGCCCCTCCAGACAAGATAGATGCCGATGGCGGCCAGATAGATCTGGACGAACGGCTTGATCACCGAACCGTCAATGTTGGACAGCACATAAGCGCCCGCGACGCCGCCGATCACGCCGGGTATGATCAGCCGCGCGAACAGCCGCCAGTCCACATTGCGATGCGCTATATGGCTGATTGCCGACACGCCGGTAGTAAAGGTTTCCGCCGCATGCACGCTGGCCGAAGCGCGGCTGGGCGGGACCCCCAGGGCGAGGAGCAGCGTACTGGAAATAACGCCATAGGCCATGCCTAAAGCCCCGTCGATCATCTGCGCACCAAAGCCGATGAGGATGAAGGGCAATATCTCCCCAAAATGGGCAATCAAGGTATCTGTCATCCACGAGCCTTTGGCATGTTTGTCTACCGCAATGATAGGTAAATCATCGAGGTCCAAGACACATTCTGTTTTGTTGATGCAAGTCTAAATAGCGGCCATCTGGAAAAATTGTCCCTTTGGGCCTATGTACGGCGTGTCAGCTTTTCAGGGGCGCTTCATGCTGCGCAATCTTATCGCTTATCTCGACTCGGTCAAATCTCGTGACCCGGCGCCGCGCTCCCGTGCAGAAATCCTGCTCTATCCAGGCGTGTGGTCGCTCGCCTTTCATCGGGTGGCGCACCGCCTTTACAATGCCCGGGTGTATTTCCTTGCGCGGGCGATCAACCATCTGTCGCGCTTTTTGACGGGCAATGACATTCACCCTGGTGCGAAGATCGGCAAGCGGTTCTTCATCGACCACGGCTTTACGGTGATTGGCGAGACTGCCGAGATCGGCGATGACGTCACGCTTTACCAGAATGTGACGCTGGGCGGGACCGACCCGGCCAATGGCATCGCGGGCAAGCGCCACCCGACCCTGAGCGACGGAGTCATCGTCGGGTCGGGCGCGCAGGTGCTCGGCCCCATCCATGTCGGACCCCGCGCGCGTATCGGAGCGAACGCCGTCGTCACTCGCGAAGTGCCGGAAGGCGCGACGATGGTAGGCATCCCGGCGCGGCAGATGCTGGTCGATGTCACGGCCTATCAGCGGGAATTCCTGCCCTATGGCACGCCCTGTTCGGATTGCTACGATCCTGAAAAGCAGAAGCTTGAACTATTGCAATGCGAAGTACAGCAGTTGCAGAAGCGCCTCGCTGAATTGATGCAGGAGCGGGACGCCCGTTCTGTCGCGCCCGGCGAAGACGTCCCGCTGTTTCAGGAGCGTGGCCGCGCCTGATGAGTAATGTGACGCCGTTTCCCGTTCACGGCGCACCGTCTGGGCAGATCGGTTTCGACCGGCTGGAATTGATGCGGATCATGGACCTTTATGGCCGCATGGTGTCCGCCGGACATTGGCGGGATTATGCCATCGACCTTGGCCGAGACGCCGCCATCTTCTCTGCTTTTCGCCGGTCAGCCGAACGTCCTGAATACCGGATCGAAAAACGTCCGGCGCTCCGCAATCGTCAGGGAATGTGGGCCTTGATCGGGGAGGCCGGGAATATATTGAAGCGCGGCGCGGAACTTCAAGGCGTGCTCGCGCCCGTCGAACGCCGCCTGCTCAAGATCGTGGGCGACTGACGGCCTGTTTAGGCGCTGTTCGATGGCCCCGACAGCGCTGCGGGAGGCGCTTCCTCTCCATCAAGGAAACCGCGCAGTTCGGACATGAACCGGTCGAACTGGTCATGGTGCAGCCAGTGACCGGCATCGGCGAACTCAACCAGCCTTGCATCCTTGAAGTGACTGAACCGGCCGTCCTTCACCGGGTTCGATGCCCAGCTATCCAGACCCAGGCAGAGGAGGACGGGGCAGGCGATGCGCGCCCAGAATTGCGGCAGGTCTGCCTCCGCGGCCGTTTCCGGCGGCAGAGTGCGCAGATAAGGGTCGAACTTCCAGCCATAGCTGCCGTCTTCGTTCCGGTTCACCCCATGCGCCGTTAGATGCAGCGCCTGTTCGGCCGACAGATGATCGTTGCGCTCCCGCATGCGGCCGACGGCAGCTTCGATCGTGGGATAATGGCGGGCGGCGCGGCGGGCGCTCGCGCGCCGGTCCTTGATCCATTCCTTCCATCGGTCAGGCATGGAAAGTGCGTTCTTTTCCTCCAGCCGGGCTGGTGACAGACCTAATCCCTCGATCGCGACAAGCCGCTCCACCCGATCCGGGAACAGCCCCGCATAGCGCAGGACCAGCGATCCCCCTAGGGAATGGCCGACAAGGATCACCTTGTCCCGGCCCAACTGATCAATCAGTTGCGCGAGGTCATAGACGAAGTCCGCCATCGCATAGGAGCCCTGTGCCGACCATGCGCTGTCGCCATGGCCACGCAGGTCGGGGGCGATGACATGATAATCCTGTGCCAGCGCACGCGCCGTCCAATCCCAACTGCGTGCATGGTCCAGCGCCCCATGCACCAGGATCAGCGCTGGTGCGGAACGGTTTCCCCAATCCACATAATGCAGCCGCGTCCGCAGGGAGGTATAGAAATGAGAGCTTGGGCAAATCGTGGCCGAAGGAGTCATGCGGTCCCATATGCTGGAGGCGAAGGCAGGTTTGATGTTCATCTTCCTTCGGCGAACTCCGCTAAGCTGGCAAGCGCCTTGGCCGGTGCACCACTGAATATTAGCAGTTTTCGCACAAGGCGGAGAGGCGATAACGGCGCTTCCCCGGGTCAATCGTGCCAAAACGGGAGAAAATGGCCCGCCTGATCACAATCCGGTGGGCAAACCCGACACCCCGGAAGAACGATCGGCGGTGACGCCTTGCCGCGCGATCGACACGATCCGCGCCAGGTCGGCCTGCTTGAACGGCTTGTCCAGCCTCAGCCGCTTCGTCGCGTGCTGCGGCAATTCTGCAAAGCCGGTGATGATGACGACCGGCAGCTCCGGGAGTGTTTCGCTCAAGGCATCGGCAAGTTGCGCGCCCGTCATATGCGGCATCGCATGATCGGTGATGACCAGATCGATATGCCCCTGTTCCAGCATGCGCAGGGCGTCGGCCGCCGATCCCGCCTGGAAGACGGTATGGCCCAGTTCCTCCAACATGCCAGCCGTATTGGTAAGGACCAGATCATCATCATCGACCGCCAATATGACGAGCGGCTGATCGTCGGACGGATAAAGATATTCGACGGGAGCAGGGGTATCCTCCGCCAGATCGCTTTCCGCAGGCGCGACAGGCAGCCACATGGACACGGTGGTGCCCTGGCCCGGCTCGCTCGATATGATCAGCGACCCGCCACACTGCTCGGCAAAGCCATGCACCATGGACAGGCCAAGGCCGGTGCCCTTGCCCACGCCCTTGGTGGTGAAAAAGGGTTCGCGGGCGCGGCTGAGCGTCGCTTCGTCCATGCCGTCCCCTTCGTCGATGACGGACAACCGCACATAGCGGCCGGACGCCAGGTCGGGCCGCTGTTGAGCAAGCACGTCCAACTCGACCCCTTCGATGATCAGCCGTCCGCCATCCGGCATGGCGTCCCGCGCATTGACCGCCAGATTGACCAGCGCCAGTTCCAGTTGCGCCGGGTCCGCATGGGCGCAACTCAGCGAAAGAGGGAAGCGCGTCTCTATCGTTACCGTGCTGCCCAGCGTCGTTTCCAGAAGGGCGGCCATGTTCCGCACCAGCGCGACGCAATCCACCCTTCCCAGCCGCAATTCTTGCTTGCGGGCGAAGGCCAGCATCCGCTGCGTCAGCGTCGCACCCCGTTCAGCCGCCGTCATCGCATTCTGGATGTAGCGCGACACGTCGCCGCCGGTTTCCAGCCGCTGTTTCGCAAGGTCCAGGCTGCCGACGATGACCGCCAACAGGTTGTTGAAATCATGGGCGACGCCGCCTGTCAGCTTGCCGATGGCGTCCATCTTCTGCGATTGGAATATGGCTTCGCGCGCCTCTTCTAGCGCCAGTTGCGCCTCCCGGCGTTCGGTGAGGTCGCGGGTCACTTTCGCGAAGCCGACCAGGTCGCCCATCATGTTGCGGATGGGGTCGATGACGACGCTGGCCCAGAAACGCGAGCCATCCTTGCGGATGCGCCATCCTTCCGCTTCGAACCGGCCCTCGCGCGCGGCGGTCTCCAGCGCACGCACCGGCACGCCCGCCAACCGGTCCTCGTCCGAATAGAAGCGGGAGAAATTCTCGCCCATTATCTCGTCGGCGGTATAGCCCTTGAACCGCTGTGCGCCCGCATTCCAGCTGGTGACCGTGCCGACCGGGTCGAGCATGTAGATCGCATAATCCGTCACGCTCTGTACCAGCAGCCGGAAACGTTCCTCGCTCACCCGCAGCGCTTCCTCGGCCATGCGGCGTTCTGTCAGGTCGCGGGTAACCTTTGCGAAACCGATCAGCACGCCACTGGCATTGCGGATGGGGTCGATGACGACACTGGCCCAGAAACGAGTGCCGTCCTTGCGGACGCGCCAGCCCTCGGCTTCGAAACGGCCTTCATGCTCGGCAGTTTCCAGCGCACGGGCGGGGATGCCCGCCGCCTGATCCTCAGGCGTGTAGAAACGGGAAAAATGCTGGCCGATGATCTCATCGGGATCATAGCCCTTGAACCTGCGCGCGCCCGCATTCCAACTGACGATGATGCCATTTGGCGACAGCATGTAGATCGCATAGTCGGTAACGCTTTGCACGAGCAGTTCAAAGCGGTTTCCAGACTCCTCCGGCGCCGCCGTGATCATGATAGCCCCCGGTAAAAACTTATATCTTCTTGAAAAGACAAACACCCCGCATGCGGGTTCGTTCCGTTTAACAAGCCTATCACAATTGCTTCCCACTTAGCCTATTGCAAAGAGGATGTTATTTTTTAAGCTCATTTTCGTCCCGGATATGAACTGCGGTCCGGCCGTTGACGCGGGCCGACGCAGCCGTTAATCGGGTGCCGCGCGCGGGTGTAGCTCAATGGTAGAGCAGAAGCTTCCCAAGCTTACGACGAGGGTTCGATTCCCTTCACCCGCTCCAGCGCTCTCCTTCATCCGATCTGCCGCTTGGCGAGCTTTCGGGCGAGCGTGCGGCGGTGCATGCCCAGACGCCGCGCGGCTTCGGAGATGTTGAAGTCGCTGTCTTTGAGCACTTCATGAATATGCTCCCACTCCAGGGTCTTGATTGAGGTTGGCCGGGGCGCCAGCGGGGTGGACGCGTCACCCGCCGACCGGGCGAAAGCGGCCTCGATATCATCGGTGTTGGATGGCTTGGCGAGATAGTGGGACGCGCCGAGCTTGATCGCCTCGACCGCCGTGGCGATGCTGGCAAAACCAGTCAGAACGACGATCAACATTGCCGGATCATGAGCGTGCAAGGCCTGAACGCATACAAGGCCGGATTCCGCGGCGAGTTTCAGATCGACCACGGCATATTGCGGGTTATGGCTTTCCAGAAGCGCGTTCAGCGCAGCCTGATTGTCAGCGGTGAGCACGCGGTATCCGCGCCGCTCGAACGATCGTTTCAGGGTCCGGGCAAAGGCTTCGTCATCCTCCACCAGGACGAGCAGCCTGTCTTCGCTCCAGGGCTTTTCCTCACTCATCCGCCTGCTCCTCCAGCGCCACGGTGCCCAGCGGCAACCGCATCAGAATGAGCGCGCCGCCGTCCGCGCCATTGCTGGCGCTGACGCTGCCGCCCAGCTTGCGCACCACGTTCACGACCAGAAACAGGCCCATGCCCCGGCCATCGCTGCCCTTGCTGGAGCGGTAGGGCTTGCCGAAGTCAGCCAGCATCGCCTCGCTGAACCCGCTGCCATTATCCCGCACGGCGATGTTCAGCGAATGGCTGTCCCGGCCGACGAGCAGGTCGATATAGCTCGCGCCAGCCTCCCGCGCATTGTCCAGCAAGTTGCCGATCGCTTGCCGGATCACCGGATCGGCGACGATGCGTGGATAATCATGCGGGCCAAAGTCGCAATGCAGCGGCATGCCGGGGTTGGCAGTCCGCCAGTCCCTTGCAATGCCTTCCATGAAATCGCGCACATTGGTGACTTCGGGCGCTTCGCCGCGCGCTTCGCCAGCGGACAGCAGGATGCCGGTCACGATCGCCTTGCAGCGTTGGACCGCCGCCTGCATCTCCTCCACCTCTTCCTTCAGCGCCGGGTGGCCGCTGATCTCCGGCATGTGACGCCAGTCGCCCAGCACCACGGCGAGCTGGGACAGCGGCGTTCCAAGCTCATGCGCCGCACCCGAAGCGAGCAGGCCCATGCGGACGATATGTTCCTCCTCCGCCGCCTGTTGCCGCAACCGCGCCAGATAGGCTTCGCGCGCTTGGAGGTTGCGGGCCACCGGGGTCATGAACAGCACCAGCAGAACCGCGATCATCGTCAGGCAGATCCATGTGCCTACGATGTGCAGGTCGAACAGATGTCCCTCCAGCGCGTCGGTCAGGTGCAGCGGCCGATAGACGAAGGACAGCATCGCAATACAGAGCGCCGACATGATCACGATGCCCCAGATGCTCCAGCGATCAAGCAGCACCGCGCCGAGAGCGACCTGTAGAAGATAAAGCGAGATGAACGGGTTGGTCGCGCCGCCGCTCAGGTAAAGCTGCACCGTCAGCAGCAGGACGTCGAACAGCAGCGCCACGAACAGTTCCGCATGGGCAACGTCGGTGCGGCGGCGCAGCGCGGCGAAGGTGACGATGTTCACCGCGGCGGCGATGCTGGCGACCAGCAGCATCGCCAGGATGGGCAGGCTGATGCCCATGCCCCAATGCACGAACAATATGGTCACGATCTGCCCGGCGATGGCGACCCATCGCAGTTGCACCAGCAGCGCCATATTCTTGCGCCCAGCGGCATCCGCGGGCCACTGGCCCGGCAGCCAGCGGCCGCTTATAGATGGGCGCAGCTTCACGCGTGGCGCGCTTTCCATTCATGACGCATCACGACTATGTAGGCGCCCGCCACCATCGCCGCCAGCGCGAACCATGTGATCGCATAGGGCAGGTGGTTGTTGGGAAAGCGGACCACTGTCAGCCCTCCTACCGGAAAGCCGTTGGGGGGAACCGCCTGGTCCTGATCGACGAAATAATTGGCCACCGGCGCAGGGAGGCTCTTGGCGCGCGCGATTGCTTCCACATCACGCGAATACCAGCGGCCGCCGCCGGGATCGTTGGCGCGCAGGAAGCCGCCGCCCGGCTCCGTCAGGCGCAACAGGCCGGTCACGCGCACAACGCCGCCGGGCCGCGCATAGCTGGAGCGTTCCTCGGATGGCACGAAGCCGCGATTGACGATCAGGGTGAAGCCGCCATCCGTGCGCAACGGCGTCATCACCCAATATCCCAAGCCGCGCACCGTCGATGCCTGCACCAGTGCCGCACGGTCATGCAGGAATGTGCCGCGCGCCGTGACTCGCAGATAGGCATCGTCGCTACCGGCGGATGAAGGGGCAGGGCGTGCCGGCGCATGGATGCGCGTTTCGACCTGATGGATCAGCGCCCGCTTCCAGTGGAGGCGCTGGATCTGCCATACGCCCAGGCTGACGAGCCCCGCGAACAGAAGGGCGGCGGCGATCGAAAAACCAATCAGGAAACCCGTCGCCCGCCGCCTTGCCGTCACGGCATCTGGCTCATGTCATGCGGGGACATGGCCTGCATCTGGGGCATCATGTTGGTGTTGAGGTGGTACATGACCCACATCGATCCCGCCAAGGTGATGACGACCAGGACGATGGTAAAGATCAGCGCCATCATCGTCCACCCGCTTTCAGACCGCGTATTCATGTGCAGGAAGTAGATCATGTGGACGATGATCTGCACCACGGCGAAGGCCATGATGACGATCGCGGTGGTCCGCGGATTGGCGAAGGCGCCGGTCATCACCAGCCAGAAGGGGATGGCGGTCAGGATGACGGACAGGCCAAAGCCGATCATGTAGCTGCCGAAGCTGCCATGGCTGTGCCCGGCGTCATGATGGCCGTGGGCGTCGTGCTGGTCGTGCGCGCTCATCGCAGCATCCCCATGAGATAGACGAAGGTGAAGACGCCGATCCACACGACGTCAAGGAAGTGCCAGAACATGCTGAGGCACATGAGGCGGCGCTGGTTCGCGGGGATCAGCCCTTTCTTGGCGACCTGCGCCATCAGCGTCACCAGCCAGATGATGCCGAAGGTGACGTGCAGGCCATGCGTGCCGACCAGCGCGAAGAAGGCGGACAGAAAGCCCGATCGCATCGGGGTCGCGCCTTCATGGATGAGATGCGCGAACTCGTACATCTCGATGCCCAGGAAGGCGAGGCCGAACAGGCCGGTGATGGCCAGCCAACCCTGCGTGGCGGCGACCCGGTTCTTTTCCATCGACAGCATGGCAAAGCCGTAGGTGATGGAGGAAAAGAGCAGCATCGCGGTGTTCAGCGCGACCAGCTCCAGGTCGAACAGGTCCTTGGGGCCGGGCCCCGCCGCATAGCTGCCGCCCAGCACCGCATAGGTGGCGAACAGGCAGGCGAAGATGAGGCAATCGCTCATCAGGTACATCCAGAAGCCCAGCATGGTGCTGGACCCTTCGGGATGATGCGGTTCTTCCGCCAGGTGGAAGAGGGGATTGCCGTCCTTGTCCAGGAAGGCGGGGTCTATGGTGGATACACTAGCCATGATGGTTCAGCCCTGCATCGCGAGCTGACGCATGTGCTCGCCTTCGGTGCGTTCCACCACATCCTGGGGGATGTAATAGTCGCGCTTGTAGTTGAAGGTGTGGCCGATCGCGACGGCCAGGATGCCGATGAAGCTCAGCCCCGCGAGCCACCACATATACCAGATCATGCCGACCGCGAAGGCCACGGACAGGCCGCCCAGGATGATGCCCGTCCCGGTGTTGCTGGGCATGTGGATCGGCCGGTAGCCGCCCGTGGGCCGCTGATAGCCGCGCTTCTTCATGTCGGCCCATGCGTCGGTGTCGTGAATGACCGGCGTGAAGGCGAAGTTATAGTCGGGCGGCGGCGAGCTGGTCGCCCACTCCAGCGTGCGGCCATCCCACGGGTCGCCGGTCGTGTCGCGCAGCTTATCGCGGTTGATGATGCTGACCGCGAACTGGATGAACATGCAGGCGATGCCGCCAGCGATCATGAACGCGCCCAGCGCAGCGATCTGGAACCAGATCTGCAAGCTTGGATCATCGAACACGCGCATGCGCCGGGTAACGCCCATCAGGCCCAAAATGTAGAGCGGCATGAACGCGACCCAGAAGCCGACGACCCACAGCCAGAAGCTGCGCACGCCCCACTTCTTGTCCAGCTTGAACCCGAACGCCTTGGGCCACCAATAGTTGATCGCCGCGAACAGGCCGAACAGCACGCCGCCGATGATCACGTTATGGAAATGCGCGATCAGGAACAATGAATTGTGCAGCACGAAGTCGGCGGGCGGCACCGCCAGCAGCACGCCGGTCATGCCGCCGACCACGAAGGTCAGCATGAAGGCGACTGTCCACATCATCGGCAGTTCGAACCGGATGCGGCCGCGATACATGGTGAACAGCCAGTTGAACAGCTTCGCCCCGGTCGGGATGGAGATGACCATCGTCGTGATGCCAAAGAAGCTGTTGACGCTGGCGCCCGATCCCATGGTGAAGAAGTGGTGCAGCCAGACGAGATAGCTCAGGATCGCAATGACGACCGTCGCATAGACCATAGACGAATAGCCGAAGAGGCGCTTGGACGAGAAGGTCGAGGTCACTTCGCTGAACACGCCGAACAGCGGCAGGATGAGGATGTAGACCTCGGGGTGGCCCCAGATCCAGATGAGGTTCACATACATCATCGGATTGCCGCCCATGTCGTTCGTGAAGAACGCGGTGCCGACATAGCGGTCCAGGCTCAGCAGCGCGAGAACGGCGGTCAGCACCGGGAAGGCGGCGACGATCAGCACGTTGGACAGCAGGGACGTCCACACGAAGATCGGCAGCTTCATCATCGTCATGCCGGGGGCGCGCATCTTGACGATGGTCGCGATCAGGTTGACGCCCGACAATAATGTCCCGACGCCTGCCACCTGCAAGCCCCAGATATAATAGTCCACCCCCACGCCCGGCGAGTAGGCGATGCCCGACAGCGGCGGATAGGCCAGCCAGCCGGTCCGCGCGAATTCGCCCACGAACAGCGACATCATGGTGATGACGGCACCGGCCGTCGTCATCCAGAAGCTGAAATTGTTGAGGAAGGGAAAGCTCACGTCCCGCGCGCCGATTTGCAGCGGAACCATATAGTTCATGATCCCGGTGATCATCGGCATCGCCACGAAGAAGATCATGATGACGCCGTGCGCCGTGAAGATCTGATCATAGTGATGGGCGTTCAGATAGCCTTCCGAGCCATTGAAGGCCCAGGCCTGCTGGATGCGCATCATGATCGCGTCGGCGAAACCGCGCACGAACATGATGAGGCCCAGGATCATGTACATGATGCCGATGCGCTTATGGTCGACGGTCGTGAACCAGTCGCGCCACAGCATGCCCCATAGCCGGTATTTGGTGACCAGCCCCAATATGGCGGCGCCCCCCACGGCGACCGCGAGGAAGGTGGCGATCAGGATCGGCTCGTGGATCGGAATGGCGCTCCAGTCGAGACGGCCGAAGATTAGCTTCCAGATGCCGCTATTTTCGGAGGCGGGATGGGGAGACATAAGGTTCAGGGCCTCTGGAGGAAGGTGTGGGGGAGTGCTTGGTTCAGCGGCACATCGGGCGCAAAGGCCCGTTCGTTTCGAGCGCAGTCGAGGAACATTGGCATCGCGCTTCCCGTGTCTTGGCTACGCGTGACACGAATGGAGGCAGGCGGGGCTGCCGGCATCTTACTCGCCATGATGCCCCATATGCCCATCGGCATCCTTCTGCCCCGGCGCTTCATTGCCCTGTGCTGCGGGCGTGCGCCCGGCGGCAGGGGTCATCCCTGCGGGCTGGGCGATTTCGCCGCGCTTTCCGGGCGGAAGGGGATGGAAGCCGCCGACATCGATCGTGCCGTCATGGCGCAGCCCCTGCGTGTCATGCGCCGACTCCTTGCCCGCGCCGCCATGCATGTCGGTCATCATGACCTCGTCCATGCAGCGCTTGCCCGGCTGGGCGCACATGTTGAGCGCGGCATGGAACAGCTTTGGCTCGACACTGCTGAAATAGAGCGGCGGCACTTTCTCGCTCGGCTGCTCCAGCTTCACATAGGCGGCCCGGTCCAGATTCACGCCGCTTGCCTTCACCTTGGCCACCCACTGGTCGAACCCGGCCTGATCCATTGCATGGAAGCGGAAGCGCATGTTGGAAAAGCCCGCGCCGGAATAATTGGCCGAAAAGCCTTCGAAATTGCCCGGCTTGTTCGCTACGGCGTGCAGGACGGTTTGCATGCCGGGCATGGCGTAGATTTGCCCGGCGAGCGCGGGCACGAAGAAGCTGTTCATCAACGTCGATGACGTGATCTTGAACTCGATCGGCTGATCGACCGGCGCGGCCAGTTCGTTGACGGTGGCGATTCCCAGTTCGGGATAGATGAACAGCCATTTCCAATCGAGCGCGACCACTTCGACTTGGAGCCGCTTCGCCGCCGGTTCGACCTTCCGCTCGGCATCGATGCGCTCGATCGGGCGATAGGGGTCGAGCAGATGCGTGCTGGTCCAGGTGATCGCGCCAAGCGCGATGATGATCAGCAGCGGCGCCGACCAGATCAGCAGTTCAAGGCTGGTCGAATGGTCCCAGTCAGGATCATAATCCTTCGCCTTCGCCCTTTCCCGGTAGCGCCACGCGAACCAGACCGTCATCGCCATCACCGGCAGGATGATCAGCAGCATCAGCAGCGTCGACACCAGAATGAGGTCACGTTGCTGCACAGCGACATCGCCCGCTGGTGACATGACGACCCAGTCGCACGCGCCCAAGGGCAGCAGCAACACAGGCGCAAATCGGCGGAAAACAGCGGTTGACGGGATGAGTCGGCGAACGGTCATGCTGGCCGAATAGGGGGGAGGGGAGGGGTTCGACATTGGACCTTTTGTCCTATCCCCTCGCGGGTGCGAAATCATGCATGGCCCCTTTCGACCACCGGGATGATTCGCCGTGCCGCAGCGATGCTGCATGGATTTCCCGCAGCATGAAGGCCAGCGACACCCCATGACTTCCGCGACGACCACGCCGTCTTCCACGTCGATGGAGCGCGATGCCCGCAACGTCACCGCGCGTGACAAGCGGGTTGCGCCTGGCGAGATCGCCATTGGCGTGATCATCGGCCGGACTTCGGAATTTTTCGATTTCTTCGTCTATGCCATCGCGTCCTGCATCGTCTTTCCCGCGCATGTCTTCCCTTATCTGAGCCCGCTGTCGGGCACGATCTGGTCCTTCGCCATCTTCGCGCTCGCCTTCGTCACGCGGCCGATCGGCTCCTTCCTCTTCATGGCCATCGACCGGGCCTATGGGCGCGGCGTGAAGCTGACCATCGCGTTGTTCCTCCTTGGCGGATCGACGGCCTTCATCGCCTTTCTTCCGGGATATGAGACGATCGGCGTCTGGTCGGCGGTGCTGCTCGCCGCGTTCCGCGCGGGGCAGGGCATCGCGCTGGGGGGAACCTGGGACGGGCTGGCGTCGCTGCTGTCGCTGAACGCGCCATCGAACAAGCGCGGCTGGTATGCGATGATGCCGCAGCTTGGCGCGCCCATTGCCCTTCTGGTGGCCAGCGGCCTCTTCGCCTTCTTCCTGTCCACCCTGTCGCGCGCTGACTTTATCGAGTGGGGCTGGCGCTATCCCTTCTTCGTGGCGTTCGCGATCAATGTCGTCGCGCTGTTCGCCCGGTTGCGCATCGTCGTCACCCATGAATTTGAACGGCTGTTCGAAGCGCGCGAATTGCAGCCGTCGCCGGTCGTCGAAACGGTGCGCAACGAAGGCCGCAACATCGTGATCGGCGCCTTCGCCCCGCTGGCGAGCTTTGCCCTGTTCCACATGGTCACCGTCTTCCCGCTCAGTTGGATCGCGCTCTACACGTATCAGCCGCTGGAGCGCTTCCTCGTGATCGAGGCGATCGGCGCGTGCGTCGGCATCCTGGCCATCATCGTGTCGGGTTTCGTCGCTGACATGGTGGGCCGCAGGTCTCTGCTCGGCTGGTCGGCGCTCGGCATCGGCATTTTCAGCATTCTCGCCCCGCTGCTGCTGAACGGAGGGGAACTGGCGGAGATCGCCTTCATGATCCTGGGCTTCATTCTGCTGGGGCTGAGCTTTGGCCAATCGTCGGGCGTGGTCGCCTCCAACTTCGCCAGCGCGACGCGTTACACGGGGTCCGCGCTGACGTCCGACCTTGCCTGGCTGGTGGGCGCGGGCTTCGCTCCGCTCGTCGCGCTGCTGCTGTCGAGCAATTTCGGGCTTGCGGCGTCCGGCGCCTATCTGCTGTCGGGCGCAATCGTCACGGGCCTTGCCCTGTTCATCAACAAGGAACTGGCTGGCAAGGATCGCTGAGGGTCGAGGGGCTCTATGCCCTCATCCGTTTCAGGGCTTGCCGGTCGAACCACCATGCCCTGCCGGGACGGGGTCTGAACTGCTCAAGCCAGAGCGGATAGAGGTCGGCGAGGCGCGGGGGCAGCCCGTCCGGGCCGATGCGGCTCATAATGTCGGACACGATCCGGTTCTGGTAGAAGCGCACGGAATAGTTGATCAGGCGCCGATACTGCATCCGCCAGCTTGCCGGACTGGTCAGCCGCACCGGATCGCAGAAGAAACCGGCATCTTCACAAGCAACTACCCGGTCAAGGCTCCAGGCCGCATCCGATTGCAGGTCCGTATAGGCCCAGGCCGCGACCAGACCATCATCGCCGATCAGATCCTGCGGCAGATGAAGCCCGCGATCGCGGATGCGCTGGACGAAGCTGCCCGACAGAGCATAAAGGTCCCCGAACAACCCGCCTTCCTCGCGCAGCATGCGGCGATAGTGGCTGGCGAGCCTTCCGTTCATCGGCATTCCGGCGGCTGCATTGACCTGAGGATGCCTGGCCAGAGCCGACAGCAGCGCATCGATGGAGCCTTCTGCGATCCGAGCGTCGCCGTCCATGCAGATGACCGCATCCTCATGTCCCGCGAGCAGATCATGCACGAAATGATTCCACGTCCGCGACTTTCCGCCGAAAGCGAGGTCATGCACGATGACGTTGGCCCGTCCCGCCGCTGCCTCCCGCGCGCGTGAGGCGGTCGCGTCAGTCGATCCGTTCACCAGCACATGAAAGACGATATCGGCGCGGTCGAGCGGCAGCGAACGCAGGCAAGCGGCGATCCTCTGTTCCTCCTGATGCGCGAAGATGCCGGCGGCGAGGCGCATGGTGTCAGCGGAAATCCCAGGCTTGCTGGCCATGCTGCACGCTGTCCAGCCCGTCCGCTTCCTCCTGGGCCGTACCACGCATGGGCAGCAGCACGGACAGGATCAGCGCGGCGATGGCGGAACCAGCCATAGACCATAGCGCCACCACCCCAACGCCAGCCGCCTGCGACGCCAGCGCGCCGGTCAGGCTGATGCCCGGCTCAAACCCGGCCCCGCCCATCACCGGCAGCACCATCACAGGCATCAGCATCACGCCGGTCAGCCCGCCCAGTCCATGGATCACGAAGACATCGCCGCCATCGTCGATCCGTTTGGCGAACGCAGCCTTGCCAGCCCGGCAGACGAGCACCGCCACGATGCCGGTCAGGATCGCGCCGCCCGTACCGGCAAGAGCGCCCGAAGCGGATATGGCGGCAAGCCCCGTCAGCGCTCCCGACAACGGCCCCGTGGCGGACGGTTTCCCTCCCGCGAGGCGGTCTATGAGCATCCAGCAAAGCGCGCCGGAGCAGGCCGCGAAATGAGCGTTCAATATGGCGGCGGCCGCGTCGCCGGTAGCGCCCAATGCCCAGCCGCCGAGTGCTCCCGTCCATCCCATCCATATGAGCGCGCCGCCCGCGATGCTGAGCAAGGGCGCATGGCCAGCGTCCGGCGATGAGCGCCGCCGCCCGATCATCAGCATGAGCGCCAGGCCGGAAAAGCCCGCGCTGACATGGACCACCAGAGCGCCCGCGAAGTCCATGACGCCAAGCCCTGCGAGCCAGCCGCCGCCCCAGATCCAGTGGGCCACCGGAGCATAGACGATGAGCAGCCAGAGCGGCGCGAGCGCAGCCATCCAGCCCAGACGCGCCCGCCCTGCCACCGCGCCCGGCAGCAGGCAGGCGGCGAAGACCGCCAGGCTCATCTGGAAAAGGACGAAAGCGGATTCGGGGACCGTCATCCCCTCTTGCAAGGGGTTGAGGTTCGCCAGCAGCATATTGGCTCCTCCGCCAAGCCAGCTGCTTCCCGGCGCATAGGCTAGGCTGTAGCCCGCAATCCCCCAGACCAGCGACGCACCAGCAGCCACGGCGGCGGTTTGCGCTGCGATGGCAAGGCCGTTGCGTACATTGACGAGCCCCATGTGCCGCAGCGCCAGTCCCGGCAGGGCGGCAAGCAGCACCAGAAGGCCGCACAGCATCATCCAGCCCGTATCGCCGCTATCGGCAACCGCCACCTGCGCACCGGCGGGCTGCGGGGCTGCGACGAAGAGGAAGAGGAGCAACAGGCGAGCGAACATCGGCATATCCGGCGGTCTATATTCCCGCCGTCCTACCCGCCGCCGGGTAAACAAGTTGATAAGCAAAGCGCCATGCGAGGGCGCAAGGCGCTAATAGGCCTTGCCGCCGCAGGAAATGCGTCCCGTGCCGCGATTTTCGACTTGGCAGGCGGCCTTGCCCAGGACAGTGACATCGCCCGATCCCGATGCGGTCACCTTTGCCGTGACATCGGCGGTCAGCGCGATGTTGCCCGGCCCGTCATTGCCGACCGTCGCTTGCCTGACATGCAGTTCTTCCGCCGCCACCGCGCCGGGGCCGTTCACCCGCACCGTCGCCATGCCAGCCCGCCCGGCGAGCGTGACCCGGCCAGCGCCAGCAAGGCCCAGGTTCAACTGGTCGACATCGATGGCGGCAACGCTGATGTCGCCATTGCCGCCCAGGATGATGTCGCCGCGCCCGCCCCTGATCCGGCTGACCGACACGGACCCGCCGCCTGTCAGGACGATTCGCGACAGGTCCCCGGTGGAAAGGCGCAAGGTAGCGCGCCCGCCGCCCTTGTCGCCAGATGGGCTGCGGTCCAGCGACACCGTCAGCAAGCGCCCCGACACGTCGATGCGCAGCCGGTCGATCAGGCTCTGGTCGCCTTCGATCCGTGCCGAAGCGCCCGCTCCGGTGGTGACGATGACCTCCACGGGCGCATCGACCCGGATCGCGCTGAAACTGGTTATGGTGTAGCCGCGCGTCGCCGCCGCGGCAGGATGGCTGAGCAGAAGGATCGCACAGAAAGCGAACCAGTTCCTCGATAGCCTTGCGATGCGCACCAGCCCGTTGCTCCTGCCCGATAAGCCTTTAAGCTCCGACTGATAGCTTCCTCTGCTGGCGCTGCAAGGGCAGGTGGCGGCTTCAAGCCCCTTCGTTCGTCGGAGGCGTTGGGGCAAGATCATGTCCGGCGCGATGGGAGGCTGATCAATCATGCGCATATTGTTCCTGGCATTGGGCCTGCTGGCGATCGCCGATGCTCCTGCCATCGCGCAGGACAGGGCGGCGCGATGGTGGTCCCATGTCGAAGCGCTGGCGAGCGATGCGAATGAAGGCCGGGCGACGGGCTCCCCCGGCTATGATCGCGCCGCAGACTATGTGATCGGCCAGTTCCGCGCGCTTGGGTTGAAACCTGCCGGGACGGAAGGCTACCGCCAGCCGATTTCCTTCGTCGAACAGAGAATATCGGCGGAAGAGAGCAGGGCGGTCCTGATCGGGCCAACAGGGGAAAGGCCGCTTTCCACGCCGGGCGACATCATCTTTTCGGCCGCCGGTGGCCCCCTGCCGCAGTCGCTGGACGCGCCGTTGCTGTTCGCAAGTTATGGGCTGCATTTGCCGGAGGCCGGGCATGACGATTTCGCCGGGCTGGACGTCAAGGGCAAGATCATCGTCGTGATTTCGGGTGGTCCCAGGACGATTTCGGGCGCGCTCAAATCCCATGCCCGGTCCGATCGGGCGGCATGGCTTGCCCGCAGGGGCGCGGCCGGCCTCATTATGCTGGTCACGCCCAAGCAGGTGGAGATTCCATGGGAAAGGCGAATGGCGCTTTCCACTCAGCCAGCCCTGTTCTTCAAGGACGCATCGCTGCGCGACAGCGCCACGCCCTTCGTCACGGCGCAGTGGGACCCGGCCAGGTCGGCCCTCCTGTTCGAAGGCAGCGGCAAGGACTTTTCCGCCATCGCGGCGGCTGCCGATGCGTCCGCACCGGTGCCGTCCTTTCCACTTGCCCAGCGTCTGAAAGCCGACATCGCCAGCCGCCGCGCCGATCTGTCATCCTCCAATATCATCGCGGTCATGCCCGGCGCCGATCCGCAATTGAGGAACGAATATGTTATCCTGTCCGCGCATCTGGACGGCTATGGCGTGGGCACCCCGATCAGGGGAGACGCGATCTACAATGGCGCCCTGGACAATGCATCAGGGGTGGCGAGCCTGATCGAGATCGCGCGCGCCCTGCGGGAGGGGAAGGAAAAGCCTCGCCGCTCCATCCTCTTCGCGATCGTGACGGGGGAAGAGAAGGGGCTGCTTGGCTCGCGCTATTTCGCGCGGCGGCCGACGGTTTCGCGCAAGGCGATTACCGCCAACCTCAATTTCGACATGGCTCTGCCCATCTTTCCGCTCACCAGCGTCACGCCCATCGGCTATGACCAGAGCAGCTTGGGCGATGCGGCCGCCGCCGTCAGCACAGAGATGAAGCTGCCGATCACACCCGATCCCTTTCCCGATCGCAACGTGTTCATCCGTTCGGACCAGTATAGTTTCATCCGCGAAGGCATCCCCGCGCTGTTCTTCAAATATGGTTTCAAGGCGGACAGCCCGGAAGCCACGGTGGAAAAGGCGTGGCGCGCCAATATCTACCATTCGCCCTTCGATGACGCGCGGCAACCCGTCCTCCCCGCCGAGTCGGTCAAGCTCAACGACTATGTCACCGCTGTCACGCTGCGCGTCGCCAATGCGGATGAGCGTCCTCAATGGAACAAGGACAGCTTCTTTCGCCGCTTTGCCGGGGAATGAAAAAAATGCGCGTGTGCGGCATCGCTGCGGCGGGAAGGCTTCACCGGAACCTTGATCGGCCTCCCATGGCGGCCTAGACCGCGCGGATGAGCTATGCCCCTTATCCGGCGCTTCGCCTGCGCCGTACTCGCGCCGCGACATGGAGTCGCGCCATGCACGCGGAAAATCGCCTTCATCCCAGCGACCTCCTCTGGCCGTTGTTCGTGACTGATGGAGAAGGTGTGGAAGAACCCATCGCATCGCTTCCCGGCGTGTCGCGCTGGTCCGTCGACGGCATCGTCGCCCGCGCCAGGGAAGCACGGGACGCGGGTATCCCCTGCCTCGCCCTCTTTCCCAATACGCAGCCGGACCGGCGCAGTGACGATGGCGCGGAGGCGCTCAATCCCGACAATCTCATGTGCCGCGCGATCCGTGCGATCAAGGATGCGGTGCCCGGCATCGGCATCCTGACCGATGTGGCGCTTGACCCCTATACTGTCCATGGGCAGGACGGGCTGCTGGACGAGGCGGGCTATGTCGTCAATGACGCGACGATCGACGTTCTGATCGGCCAGTCGCTCAATCAGGCCGCCGCCGGTGCCGACATCATCGCGCCCAGCGACATGATGGACGGCCGCGTCGGCGCGATCCGCGAGGCGCTGGAGGAGGAGGGGCACGCCAATGTCCAGATAATGGCCTATGCCGCCAAATATGCGAGCGCCTTTTACGGTCCATTCCGCGATGCGGTGGGCTCGCGCGGGTTGCTGAAAGGCGACAAGAAAAGCTATCAGATGGACCCCGCCAACAGCGAGGAAGCGCTGCGCGAAGTGGCGCTGGACCTGGCCGAAGGCGCGGACAGCGTCATGGTGAAGCCGGGGCTACCCTATCTGGACATCATCGCGCGGGTGAAGGACGCCTTTTCCGTGCCGGTCTTCGCCTATCAGGTGTCGGGCGAATATGCGATGATCGAGGCGGCCGCCGCTGCGGGCGCGGGCGACCGCGACGCGCTGGTGCTTGAAACGCTGCTGGCCTTCAAGCGCGCGGGTTGCTCGGGCGTTCTTACCTATCACGCGCTCCACGCCGCGCGCCTGCTGGGAGCCTGAGGCATGGCCGGTCATCTGTCCGCCGATCATCCCGGCGTCACCATCCTGCCCTTCAACGGCAAGACGCCGGTCATCGATCCCAGCGCCTTCATCGCGCCTGGATGCCACATCATCGGCGATGTAGAGATCGGGGCCGACGTCAGCATCTGGTATAACTGCGTGATCCGGGCCGATGTGAACATCATCCGCATCGGCGCGCGCACCAATATCCAGGACGGCACCGTCCTCCATTGCGACAGCGGAAGTCCGGGTAATCCGCCCGATGGATGGCCCACCATCATCGGGGAGGAAGTGCTGATCGGGCATATGGCCATGGTTCATGGCTGCGTGCTTAAGGATCGCGCCTTTGTGGGCCTCGGCAGCATCGTCATGAGCGGGTGCACGGTCGAAAGCGATGCCATGCTTGCCGCGGGCGCGCTGCTCGCGCCGGGCAAGACCGTGCCCCATCGCCAGCTATGGACCGGCCGCCCCGCCAGATATGCGAGAGACCTGACTGACGAGGCGCTGATCACCATGCGCGAGAGCGTCGACCATTATGTCCATAATGGGAAAGCGCATAAAGGCGCGCTCAAAGCGGACGGTTGACAGGAGGCGGCGGAGGCCGGTGGCCGGTCCGCGCTTCCTATCCAGGTAAGCTGACGGACAGGTGCTCAGGGCTGCGCGAGTCTGCTCTTGAGCGCATCGACACGGTCATTCTGCGAATCCACGATCGCCAGCGCCGATGCGCGGGCGGCGTCGATCTGCTCCACGCCGCCGCTGGCCTTCCCATCGGCGATGGCATTGCTTCGCTCGACATAGAGAACATCCAGGCTGGCGAGCGCCGATACGCTGTCGTTGCGCGCCGCTTCCAGCGCGCTGAGCGAAGTTTGCGCCGTCACCCATGCTTCGCTGGCGGCCGCTGATCCCGATGCCGCGCGGACGGCGCGTTCGGCAGCCGGATAGGCCTTGTCGAAGGCGGCGGCTCCGGCTTGCGCCTGAGCGGTCAGCTTGCCGACCTGCGCCTGCACGGCGGGGTCCGTCTGCGCCACGGCAGGCGCGGCGGCGGCCGGTTCGCCCATCGGCGCATTCTCGATCGAACGCTTGGCGAGCGAGGGGTAGCCGGTCAGCGTCCCCGCGCAGCCGGACAGGAAAAGGGCGAGGGAGGGCAGCAACCGGCGCAGCATCATGGGGCACTCATCTAGGCAAGCTGCGGGCGGTGCGCAATGGCGTCAGCGCGCCAATGCAGCGGCTGTCCGCGCCAGCGCCTCGATCTTGTCCGCATCGACCGGACCCTTGGGCACGACCCAACTGCCGCCGACGCATTTGACGAAGGGTTCCGCCAGCCATTTGGGTGCGCTCTCCGCGGTGATCCCGCCGGTGGGGCAGAAGCGCGCTTCGTGAAGAGGCGCGGCCAGCGCCTTGAGCGCGGGCAGTCCGCCAGAGGTTTCGGCGGGGAAGAATTTGAAATGGGAAAGGCCCATGTCCATGCCGCGCATGATGTCCCCGGCCGTGGCCGTGCCGGGCAGGAATGGCACGCCCGCAGCGACGGCGGCCTTACCCAGCGGCTCCGTAAGGCCGGGGCTGACGATGAAGCGCGCGCCCGCGTTTATCGCCGCGTCCAGTTGCGCGGGATTGAGCACGGTGCCCGCGCCCACGACCGCGCCGTCCACTTGCGCCATTTCGCGGATCACGTCGAGCGCGGCGGGCGTGCGCAACGTCACTTCCAGCGCCGGAAGACCGCCTTTCACCAGAGCGCGGGCGATCGGCAGGGCGTCCTCGACACGCTCCACCACCAGCACGGGGATGACGGGCGCCAGTTCCATCACTTGCGCAACGTTCAAATGCATCACTTCGTCTCCCGGAAGGCGGCGGCCGCGCCATACAATCCAATTTCCTCATGCAGCGCGAGGCGGATCGGCACCGTCGCCATCAGGCTTTCGAACCGGCCCTTGGCGATGAAGCGCCGGTGAAATCCGGTCTGCGGCAAAAGGTGGCGCATGCGCTGGGTAAGCCCCCCGGCAAGCACGACCGCGTGCGGGCCGTGCGCCAGGGCCAGATCGCCCGCCACCGACCCGTAGCACAGGCAGAAGCGTTCGAACGCCGCCCGTGCGAACTCATCCGTGCCATCGACTGCCGCCTGCCACAGTTCGGCATCGTCCATCAGCATGACGCGCTCATGGCCGATCGTGGCCATCGCCTTGTAGATATTGTTGAGGCCGGGGCCCGAAACCATCCGCTCCGTCGACACGCGCAGGAACTTGTCGCGCAGATAGTCGAGGATCTTGTCCTCCAGCGGATCGACCGGCGCGAAGTCCTGATGCCCGCCTTCGGTCGCGACGATATGCGGTTCGCCATCGTCAAAGGCGATCATCGCCACGCCCAGGCCTGTGCCGGGGCCAAGGACGGTCACGCCGCCATCGCGCGGAAAGGGGCGGTCGTCGCCGAACAACAAAGGCAGATTTTCCTGCGGCAGCCGCGCGACGGCATGTGCCACTGCCTCGAAATCATTGACCAGCCGCATCTGCTTGAGGCCCAGTTCCTCGTCCAGCGTTTCGGGCCGGATCATCCAGCTGCTGTTGGTCAGCTTGATCACGTCGCGCCCGATCGCCGTTGCAAAGGCGATGGAGGCGGCCTGCGGCAGATCGCCGCCCTCATCCTTGACGAAGGCCGCCCAGCAAGCCTGCAAGCTGGGGAAGTCCGCGACCTTATATTTGCGCACCTTGCCCAATGAAGGGACATTGCGCTCGTCCAGCCGCGCACGGGCGAAGCGGGCGTTGGTCCCGCCAATGTCTGCGGCGATGATATCGGTCATTGCAGGCACTTCCATCTCTTTTGCGTCGCATCGTCATGAGCGGACATCCGCGCGAGCGCCGCCGCCAGCATTGTGGCGGCGCCGATCACATTTCCGTTTCCATCGCCGCCAGGATCGGTGACGCGCCCTGTTCGGCAAGGTCGCTGTGATGGCGGAAGAGGGCGAACAGCTCGCGCCCCGTGTCGTAGGGCGGCGGCGGGGGCGCAGGTAGGTCCCGCGCATTCCATTCGGCGGCATCGACCAGCGCCTCGATCACGCCGGTTTCGGCGCAGACGCGGACCATGTCGCCATCCTTCAGCCTGGCGATCGGCCCGCCGCCCAGAGCTTCGGGCGACAGATGGATGGCGGCAGGCACCTTGCCCGAAGCGCCGGACATGCGGCCGTCCGTCACCAGAGCGACGCGGAAACCCCGGTCCTGCAACACGCCCAGCGCGGGGGTCAGCTTGTGCAGTTCCGGCATGCCGTTGGCGCGCGGTCCCTGGAAACGCATGACGACCACCACGTCCCGCTCCAGCTCTCCCGCCTTGAACGCCCGCAGCACATCGTCCTGATCGTGGAAGATCGCGGCGGGGGCTTCGATCGTCCAGCGTTCGCGATCGACCGCGCTCACCTTCATGACGCAGCGGCCCAGATTGCCCGCAAGCAGGCGCATGCCGCCATCCGGGCTGAACGGATCGGAAACAGGACGCAGGATCGAAAGATCGCGGGAAGCGGGAACGTCGCGCCATTGCAGCGCCTCATCCTCGATCACCGGCTCCTTGCCATAATCGGTCAACCCGTCCCGCGCGACGGTCAATATGTCCCGGTGCAACAGGCCATTGTCCAGCAACTCGCGGATCACCACGGACATGCCGCCCGCCGCATGGAAATTGTTCACGTCACCCGCGCCGTTGGGATAGACCCGCGCCAGCAGCGGCACGACATCGGAAATCTCCGCGAAATCGGTCCAGTCGATGGTGATGCCCGCTGCACGGGCGATGGCGGGCAGATGGATGGCGTGATTGGTCGATCCGCCCGTCGCCATCAGGCCGATGATCGCGTTGACGATCGCCTTTTCATCGATGCAATGGCCCAGCGGCCGGTAATCGTCGCCGTCCCAGCCGATCGCCGTCACGCGATGGACCGCCGCGCGGGTCAATTCGCTGCGCAGCTTCGTGCCCGGATTGACGAAGGATGCGCAGGGCATGTGCAGGCCCATCACCTCCATCATCATCTGGTTGCTGTTGGCGGTGCCGTAGAAGGTGCAGGTGCCAGCGCCATGATAGCTCGCGCTTTCCGACTCAAGCAGTTCCTCCCTGCCGACCTTGCCCTCCGCATAAAGCTGCCGGATGCGCACCTTTTCCTTGTTGGCGAGGCCCGATGGCATCGGCCCGCCGGGCACCAATATGGTAGGCAGGTGGCCAAAGCGCAGCGCGCCGATCAGCAGCCCCGGCACGATCTTGTCGCAAATGCCCAGCAGCAGCGCGCCTTCGAACATGGCATGTGACAGCGCCACCGCCGTCGCCAGCGCGATCGTGTCGCGGGAAAAGAGCGACAGGTCCATGCCTGCCTGCCCCTGGGTCACGCCGTCGCACATGGCGGGAACGCCGCCCGCCACCTGCGCCGTCGCGCCGGCTTCGCGCGCGGCGATCTTGATGGCTTCGGGATAGCGGCCATAGGGCTGATGCGCCGACAGCATGTCGTTATAGGCGGTGACGATGCCGATATTCATCGCCTGACCGGACCGGATCACCGGCTTGTCCTCGCCACTGGCGGCGAAACCGTGCGCCAGATTGCCGCAGGACAACTGCGTCCGGTTGGTGCCCGCGTCGCGCCCGCGCTCGATCAGGTCCAGATATTTGCGCCGCTGCGGCGCGCTGCGTTTGATAATGCGATCGGTGACCTTGGCGATCACCGGATGAAGGTCAGTCATGCCAGCTGGCTCCGTCTCGTTCGATAAGGGCAATGGCCGAGGACGGTCCCCAGTTCCCCGCTGCGTAGGGAGCGGGCTTCATCCCCGCTGCCTTCCAGCCGTCGATGATCGAATCGATCCAGGCCCACTGCGCTTCCACCTCGTCGCGGCGCACGAACAGCGTCTGGTCGCCCGCGAGCAGGTCCAGGATCAGCCGTTCATAGGCGATCCGGCGGCGCTGGCCCGCAAAGGCGGCGGTCAGCGACACGTCCAGCGTCACTTCCTCCAGATGAACGTCCCGCTCCAGCCCCGGCCTTTTGCTCATGATCAGCAGGCGGATATATTCCTCCGGCTGAAGGCGGATGATGAGCCTGTTGGGTTCCAGGCCGGACCCGCGCCCGTCGCGGCCGAAGATGGAATGACGAACGGGCTTGAACTGGATCTGGATTTCCGACTGACGCGTCGGCATCCGCTTGCCCGTGCGCAGGTAGAAGGGGACGCCCTGCCAGCGCCAATTGTCGATGAAGGCCTTGAGCGCGACGAATGTTTCCGTGTCCGATGGCCGTCCCAGCTCATCGGCATAGCCCGCGACGATCTCTCCGCCCACGGCCCCGGACGTATATTGACCGCGCACGCTCAGGGTCTTGACCGTTTCGGCCGTCATGGGCCGCAATGAACGCAGCACTTTCACCTTTTCGTCGCGCACGGCGGTCGAATCCATGCGGGCAGGGGGCTCCATGGCGATGATCGACAGGATTTGCAGCACGTGATTCTGCACCATGTCACGCAGCGCGCCGACGCCGTCATAATAGGAAACGCGGCCTTCCAGGCCCACCGTTTCCCCGACGGTGATCTGCACATGATCGATCGCCGTGGCGTTCCACAACGGTTCGAACATCACATTGCCAAAGCGCAGCGCCAGCAGGTTCTGCACCGTTTCCTTGCCCAGATAATGGTCGACGCGGAAAATCTGGCTTTCATCGACCAGCGCGCCGATGCCGTCATTCACTTGCTTGGATGAAGCGAGGTCCTTGCCGATCGGCTTTTCCATGGCGATGCGCGACGTGGGCGTCAGCAGCCCCGCATCGGCCAGCCCTTGCGCAGTGGGCGCGAACAGCGACGGCGGGGTGGAAAGATAGACGGTCAGGCCCCGTTCGGCGCGTCCGTCCAGCCGTTCCGCCAGCTTCCTGAACTGCCCGGCATTGCCTGCTTCCACCGGCTGATAGACGATCATGCCGCACAGCTTGCCCGCGACCTCGGCATCATAGCGATCGGCGCCGACGAATTTCCGCAGGGCCTGATCGATGTCCTTGCGAAAAGCGGCATCGTCCATCTCTGTCCGCCCCGACGCCACGATCAGGAAGTCGTCCGGCAACAGCCCGTCCGCCAGAAGATTGTAGAGCGAGGGAAAGATCATGCGGTGCGCCAGGTCGCCCGTGGCGCCGAACAGCAGGAACGTGGCAGACGGATCGGTCAAAGGATGCCCTTTTCCGTTGGAGTTGGTCATGTCTGCACGAAACCGCCCATATACCGGCGAAGTTTCGTTACGCAAGGAGGCTATAAGCCGTAGGGCGGGGACGCAACGGCAGATGGCGGAGCGATCGCATCCCGGCCTGATTTTTGTCTGGACGATGCGGCTCTATTTTGCCATTTGGCGCGAACATCCATGCATGCGGGCGTGGTGAAACTGGTAGACGCGCCGGACTCAAAATCCGGTTCCGAAAGGAGTGTCGGTTCGATTCCGACCGCCCGCACCAAAGCGCAATCTGCTCCTGCGAAGGCAGGAGTCCAGATCGAACCTTGAAACTGGCTTCTGTCGTTGCCTGAAATAATTGATGGCGGCATGGACCTTGGCGTCAATAAAAACCCGATGGCCGAAGCCATCGGGTCAGGTGAGCTTTTACCAGGTAAAAGCCTCGGGTCGCTCGCCGGACCTACAGAAAAAATGTGACCGATCCACGAAAATCGGCCGGTCCATCCATATCGGACCAATTCATCCATTATTGAGAGATCAGGCGGTGACGTGCGCCGCCTGCGCCTTGAACCAGGGAATCATCCGGCTGATCGCATCTTGCACCTGGGCCGTGGATACGGCGAAGCTGAACCTTATATGCCGCCGCCCCTCATCCGGGTCGAAGTCGACCCCCGGCGCAGTCGCCACGCCGGTGTCATGAAGCAGCTTCCGGCAGAAAGCCAGGCTGTCGCCGGTCAGGTGGCCGACATCGGCATAAATGTAGAAGGCGCCGTCAGGCGGCGCGATTTCCCGCAGGCCCAATGCTGGCAAGGCCGCCAGCAGCAGTTCGCGGTTGCGCCCGTAGGTGGCGACATGGCCATCAAGTTCGTCGTGGGCGTCGAACGCCTTCAAGCCCGCATGCTGCGCGAGGGAAGGGGGCATCAGGAAAAGGTTCCCCATCCGCGCCCGCGCTGTTTCCACCAGGTCATGCGGCACCACGACCCAGCCCAGCCGCCACCCCGCCATGGAAAAATATTTGGAAAAGCTGTTCACCACCACCGCGCCGGGCGCATATTCCAACATGCTGCGGGCAGGCGCGCCATAGGACAGGCCGTGATAGATTTCGTCCGATACGATCCTGATCCCGCGCTGCGCGCACAGGCCGGCGATGCGCGCCATCTCTTCGGGCGGAATGATAGTGCCGGTCGGGTTCGCCGGACTGGCGACGATCAGCCCTTGCGGCGCGGGATTGATCGCGGCCAGCGCATCGGCGCTGATCTGGTAGCGTTCCGCCGGGCCGCAGGCGACTTCCTCCGGCTCCAGGTACAGGGCTTTGATCGTGTTGCGATAGGCGACATAGCCGGGCCGGGCGATGACCACCCGGTCGCCGGGCATGAAAAGGCTGTTGAGCGCCAGGACCAGCCCCGGCGATGCCCCGCAGGTGAGCAGGATCTGCTCGGCCTCGACCGTCGCGCCATGCCGTTCGCGATAATGGCGCGCGATCCGTTCCTTGAGCGCGGGACTTTCCCAATAGCCCATGGGGTCGCTGTCCAGCACGCGATGCGCTTCGGCAATGGCGGTGGCGGGCGCGCCTGTCGACGGCTGGCCGAACTCCATGTGCAGGATCGATCGGCCTTCCGCCTCCAACCGATGGGCTTCGCGGCTGATGGCAATGGCGTGAAAGGGATCGATCTGCGCAACCATGCAGCGTGCCTAGGCGCGGAGGTGCCGGCCCGCAACCATCTTGACCGCTACTCGCTGATCCAGACCTCGACCGATACGCTCTGCTGGTTCAGCGCAAGGCGGATCGGCAGTTCCTCGACGGGTCCGCCAGCCAATGCGCGATCGTAAATGGCGATCTTCGCCGCTCCGCTGATTTGCAGGAAGATGTGGCGGCTGGACAATATCGCCCGTGCGCTCATCGACATGCGCTGGTGCGGCGCGGCGGGAGGCGTGACCGCGAGCGTCAGCGCCTTCGTCGAAAGCCCTTCGGCCAATTCCTTCGCCTCCGGGAACAGAGAGGCGGTATGCCCGTCTTCGCCCATGCCCAGCGCTATGATGTCGATCGGCCATGGCAATTGCGCGAAGGCGGCTTCGCAGGCGGGCTGCCCGGCATAGGCGTCAGCGGCGTCATTCTTCATGCCCACGAACCGCGCCTTGGCCGCTTCTCCCTGAAGCAGCGTTTCGCGAATCAGCCGTTCGTTGCTGTCCGCATGATCCGGCTCCACCCAGCGTTCATCGACCAGGGTGACGATGACCTTGGCCCACTCCAGCCTGGCCTGCGACAAAGCCTCCAGCACCGGCCGGGGCGACCGGCCGCCCGACAGGGCGATCGTGGCGACGCCGCGCGCCGCTATGGCGTCTTCCAGCAAGACGGCGATCCGCCGCGCCATGTCCCCTGCCGCCAGCGCGCTGTCGACGAAGCGATGTTCGGTAGGCATGGTTCAACTCTCTTCGGGAAGGGTGCAGATGTCGATCCATTTCGCACCGGTCAGTTCGGCAAGCCTTTCCGGCCTCAACTCGACGGAGGTGGTGCGCGATCCGGCAGCGGGAAACACCGTCTCGAAATCGCGCAAGGATATGTCGCAATAGACGGGCAGGGGCGTGGCGAGGCCGAAGGGGCAGACACCCCCGACCGGGTGGCCGGTCAGTTCCTCCACCTCCTCGCGGTCCAGCATGCGCGGCTTCGCGCCCAGCGCCGCTTTCGCCTTGCCATTGTTCAGCCGGGCGTCTCCCCGCGCCACGACCAGCGCGACCTCGTCGCCGATCCGCAGGGACAATGTCTTGGCGATACGGGCGGGGATGACGCCCAGCGCTTCGGCCGCTTCCGCGACCGTGGCCGTGCTGACGCCCTGATCGATGACCGGCACGTCAGGCGCATGAGTGGAAAAGAAGGCGCGAACCGTCTCTTCGCTCATTCGCCGCGAATCTCGCTCAGCTTACGTTCCCAGGCGAGCGCGTGCGTCACGATCTGGTCCAGATCGGCATAGCGCGGCTGCCAGGGAAATTCCGCCATGATCGCGCGATTGTCGGAAATGAGCGAATCAGGGTCGCCCGCGCGCCGCCCTTCCATGCGGCGTTCGATCTTGAGGTTGGTCACCCGGTCGACGGCATCCAGCACCTCAAGCACGGAAAAGCCGCGCCCATATCCGCAGTTGAGCAGATAATTCTTGTCCGGCGCCGCCATCAGGGCGTCGAGCGCCAGGACATGCGCCGCCGCCAGGTCCGTGACGTGAATATAATCGCGCACGCCGGTGCCATCGGGCGTGTCGAAATCCGTGCCAAACACCGAAACGCCCTCGCGCTTCCCAAGCGCCGCCTCGACCGCCACCTTGATGAGGTGCGTGGCACCCGCCGTCGACTGGCCCGACCGGCCGTCCGGGTCGGCACCGGCGACGTTGAAATAACGCAGCGCGCAGAAATTCATCGGATGCGCCGCCGCCACGTCGCGCAGCATATATTCGGTCATCAGCTTCGACATGCCATAGGGGTTGATCGGCCGCTGCGGCGTGCTTTCCCTGACCGGGCTTTCCTCCGGGATGCCATAGGTCGCGGCGGTCGAGGAGAAGATGAAGTGCGGCACCCCTGTGGCGACGACGCTTTCGATCAGGTCGCGAGTCTTGGCGCTGTTGTTGTGATAATATTTGAGCGGGTTTTCGACCGACTCCGGCACCACGACCGATCCGGCAAAGTGCATCACCGCCTTCACGCCATGGTCGCGCAGCGTCTGCTGCACCAGCGGCTGGTCGGCAATGTCGCCCTCGACGAAAGCCACGTCCTCCGGCACCGCCCAGCGGAATCCCGTCACCAGATTGTCGATCACCACCACGCCATAGCCCGCATCGCGCAGCGCCAGAACCGCATGGCTGCCGATGTAACCGGCGCCCCCCGTGACCAGAACCGTCGGCTTGTCGCTCATAAAGGGAATATCTCCAGCTAAGTCGGCGGCGGATACCATGGCGGCAGCCGCTGCCCGACGACTAGCCCAGCGGCGCCGGAAATCCCACCCCGTTCATGCTGCACCGCGAGATGAAAGGAGTTGGGCGAGAGACGCGCCGCTGTCCGATGACATGCCTCAAGCCGCCGCCCGCACACGCTCGGCGTCATAGAAGGTCGCCCCGCTCGCCGCCATGTCCTGCAACTGCACCGTCGGCGCGAAACGCTCCCCATGCCGCGCCGCCAGCCGCTCCAGCACGGCGACGACAGGGCCGATGCCCAGCGTGTCCATGTGGCTGAACGGCCCGCCGGTCCAGGCTGCGAAGCCCCAGCCGAAGATCGCGCCGATATCGCCGTCTTCCGGCGTTTCCAGCACGCCTTCCTCATAGCAGCGCGCGCATTCCACCAGTTGGCGGTAGAGCAGCCGCTCCTTCACCTCCTCGACATCGGGCTGGACGGGCGCGCGGGGGAACATCTCCTCCAGCCCGGTCCACAGATGCTTCTTGCCGCCTTCGGGATAGTCATACCATCCCTTGCCGCTTTTCCGCCCCAGCCTGCCCAGTTCCACCATGCGCGCTGTAACCGCATCGGACGGCTGGGCGACATAGGCGTCGCCCAGATCCTTCTGCGCCGCCAGCACGACCTTGTGGCCAAGCTCGATCGACACTTCGTCGCCCACCGCCAGCGGGCCCACGGGCATCCCAAGCTGCCGCCCGGCATTTTCGATCAGAGCGGGGTTGATCCCCTCCGCGACCATCTCCACCCCTTCTTGCACATAGGTGCCGAAACAGCGTGAGGTGTAGAAACCGCGCGAATCATTGACGACGATGGGCGTCTTCTTGATCTGCGCCACGAAATCCATCGCCTTGGCGATCGCCGCCGGGCCCGTTTCCTTGCCCAATATGATTTCGACCAGCGGCATTTTCTCCACGGGCGAGAAGAAGTGGATGCCGATGAAATTGGCTGGCTTGCTCCATGCCCCGGCCAGCTTGGTGATGGGCAAGGTGGAGGTGTTCGACCCGAAAATGACGTCCGGCCCCAGAACCGCCTCCACCTTCTTCGTGACCTCGGCCTTGATGGCGGCATCCTCGAACACGGCCTCGATCACGAAGTCCGCTCCCGCGAGCGCGGCATAGTCAGTGGCCGGGGTCACGCGGGCGAGCGTTTCCGCCATTTTTTCAGGCGTCATCCCCTTGCCCAGCCTCTTTTTGAGCTGCTCCTCGACATGCGCCTTGCCCTTTTCGGCAAAGCTCAGGTCGCGGTCGAACAGGATGACCTCCATCCCCGCCTGCGCCGCAACGGTGGCAATGCCCGCACCCATCATGCCCGCGCCCAGCATGGCCAGCTTCCTCGTCGGCGCCTTGGGCTGATCGGCAGGCCGCCTCGCGCCGCGTTCGGCCGCCTGCTTGTTGACGAACAGGCTGCGGATCATGTTGGCGGCTTGAGGATCGGCAGCGACCTTGGCGAAATATTTGCTCTCTATGCGGATCGCGCGGTCGAACGGCAGGATCGCGCCCTCGTAAACGGCCGACAGCAGCGCGATGGGCGCATTCATGTTCCGCTGCGTCTGTTTGAGGGTCATGGGCAGCGCCCCCGCCATCGTCTGCACGAAAGCCGGATTGAATCCGCCCGCGCCGCCGGGGAATTTGAAACCTTTCTGATCCCATGGCTGAACGCTGGCGGACGGGTTGGCCTTTACCCACTGGATCGCCGCCGCGACCGCCGTTCCCTGCGGCACGACTTCGTCCACCACCTTCATCATCGCCGCTTCGGCCGGCCGGAACAGCTTGCCCTGCAACATATAGAGCAGCGCCGCCTGAACCCCGATGATCCGGGGCAGCCGCTGCGACCCGCCGCCGCCCGGAAACAGGCCGATCAGGATTTCGGGCAGGCCCATCTGCGTCCTGGAACTGTCGCCCGCGACGCGGTGATGACAGGCAAGCGCCAGTTCGAATCCGCCGCCGACACAGGTGCCCTCGATCGCGCAGGCCACTGGCTTGCCGCAGGTTTCAAGGCGGCGGAGCAACCGGTTGAGGATGAAGACCTTGTCGAAAATCTCGGCTGGGGCAGGGCGCTTGCCGCTCTCGCTCGCCAGCATCGACCCGAAATATTTAAGGTCCAGGCCCGCCATGAATCCGGCTTCCTTGCCCGATGCTATGACCGCGCCCTTGACCGCCTCGTCCGAAGCGATCCGCGTGACCGCCTCGTCCAGGTCGGCCAGAAACTCCGGTCCGATGACGTTCATCGACTGTCCCGGCACATCGATGGTCAGGGTGGCGATGCCGTCCGCGTCTACGTCGAAAGCGATGGTCTGCATGATGATGCTGCCTCTCAACTCGGTTCGCCCTGACATTGTCGAAGGGCGGTTCTTGTTCTCAGAATGGTGAAGCGTCTCGACGGGCCGGGCCCGGACGGAGCGCGTCAGATCCTCTCGATGATGATCCCGGTGCCCATGCCCGCGCCGACGCACAGGTTGACCAGCGCCGTGCCCTTGCCGGTCCGCTCCAGTTCGTCCAGCGCCGTGCCCAGCACCATCGCGCCGGTCGCGCCCAGCGGGTGACCCATGGCGATCGCACCGCCATTCACGTTGATCTGGCCATGATCCAGGTCCATCGCCTGCATGTAGCGCAGCACCACGCTGGCGAAGGCTTCGTTGAGTTCCCAAAGGTCGATGTCGCCCTTGCTCATCCCCGCGCGGTCCAGCAGCTTGCCCGCGACATATTCCGGGCCGGTCAGCATGATCAGCGGTTCGGAACCGATGGAGGCCATGGCCCTGATGCGCGCGCGCGGCTTCAACCCATATTTCTCGCCCATATCCTTGTTGCCGACCAGCACCGCGGCCGCGCCGTCCACAATCCCCGAACTGTTGCCCGCATGGTGGATATGGTTGACCCGCTCCAGTTCGGGGTAGCGGAGCAGCGCCACCGTATCAAAGCCCGGCATGTCTTCGCCCAGCGCGGCGAAGCTGGGTTTCAGCGCGCCCAGCGACTGCATTGTGGCGTCGGGACGCATATGTTCGTCATGGCCCAGAACCACCTGGCCGATGACGTCCTTCACCGGCACGATCGACCTTGCAAACCGTCCCTCGTCCCATGCGATCTTGGCGCGGCGCTGGCTTTCCACCGCATAGGCGTCCGCATCGTCGCGGCTGATGCCGAACTTGGTCGCAATCACGTCCGCGCCGATGCCCTGCGGCGCGAAATAGCTTTTATAGGCGACCGCCGGGTCCATCGCCCATGCACCGCCGTCCGACGCCATGGGAACCCGGCTCATCGATTCGACCCCGCCGCCTATGGCAAGGCCCGCTTCGCCCGAATAGACCTTCGCGGCGGCCATGTTCACCGCCTCCAGCCCCGATGCGCAAAAGCGATTGATCTGCACGCCGGGGACCGTCTGGGCGTAGTCCGCGTTCAACGCCGCCAGCCGCGCGATGTCCGCGCCTTGCTCCCCGACCGGGCTGACGCAGCCCAGGATCACGTCATCGACATCGCCGGTGTCGATGCCGGTCCTGTCGCGCACGGCTTGCAGGACCTGGGTCGCCAGTTGGATCGGCGTGATTTCGTGCAGCGATCCATCGGGCTTGCCGCGTCCGCGAGGCGTCCTGACGGCATCGTAGATAAAGGCTTCCATCGCTATCATTTCCTCTCCGCCGGTAAACGCCAAGGCTGCCGGCCAAGGCCACAGATGTATTTACGTTTACGTAAAGCGCAAGCGTCTATTCCGCTGATTTGACGGCTGACGCCAAATCCGCTTGATCATTCACCGCGTGTCAGAGGCCGATTCCCTTAAGGCGCCTTCGCCTTTTTCCATCCCGGTTTTCCGCGCGGTCTGGTTCGCCAGCCTTGCGTCCAACTTCGGCGGGCTGATCCAGTCGGTGGGCGCGGCATGGATGATGACCTCGCTCTCCGCTTCTCCGCAACTGATCGCGCTGGTGCCCGCGTCGACCACCTTGCCGATCATGCTGCTGTCCCTGTGGGCGGGGGCCGTGGCCGACAATCTCGACCGGCGGCTGGTGATGCTCTGCTGCCAGATCTTCATGCTGCTCGTGTCGGCCTTGCTGGCCCTGTCCGCCTGGGCGGGCATCCTGACGCCGTGGAGCCTGCTGGCCTTCACCTTCGCGGTCGGTTGCGCGACGGCCATCAACGGCCCGGCTTGGCAGGCTTCGGTCGGCGACATGGTGCCAAGGGCCGCCTTGCCCAGCGCCGTGTCCCTGAACAGCATGGGTTTCAATCTGGCTCGCAGCGTGGGGCCGGGGCTTGGCGGCGTCATCGTGGCTGCGGCAGGCGCGGCGGCGGCGTTTCTGACCAATGCGCTCAGCTACATCGCGCTTGTCATTGTCCTGTTGCGCTGGCGGCCCGATCGCCCGCCGCACCCCTTGCCGCGCGAGCGGCTGGGCGACGCCATGCGGGCTGGCGTGCGCTATGTTTCCATGTCGCCGAAAATCCAGACCGTCCTGTTGCGGAGCGGCGCTTTCGGGGTGGGCGCCAGCGCCATATCCGCGTTGATGCCGCTGATCGCGCGCGATCTTCTGCATGGCGGCGCGATGACCTTTGGCACTTTGAGCGGCGGCTTCGGCATGGGCGCGGTACTGGGGGCGCTTTCCACCAGCCGTCTCAGAAGTCGTTTCCGCATCGAAACCATTGTTCGGGCGGCGTCGGTGCTGCTGGGCCTGGGGATGGCGATCGCCGCTTCATCCAGCCTTCTCGTGTTCGCCTTTGCGGGTCTGCTGCTGGGTGGAGCGGGGTGGGTCGCTGCGCTCGCCACCTTCAACATCTCCGTCCAGATGTCGGCTCCCCGCTGGGTGCTGGCGCGCGCGGTCGCGCTTTATCAGATGTCGGCGTTCGGCGGCATGGCCATGGGTGCATGGCTGTTTGGCTGGCTGGCGGAACATCATGGCGTCGCCACCTCGCTCTACACCGCCGCCGCCTCGCAGATCGCCGTCGCCCTGATCGGCTTTTTCCGCCCCTTGCCGCAGACGGGCGAAGACAATCTGGACCTGCAAAATCACTGGCGGGAACCGCAGACCGCCGTGCCGGTCGAAGGGCGGAGCGGGCCGGTGGTCGTGACCATAGAATATCGCATTCCCGCAGGGTCGGTCGTGCCGTTCCTTGCGGCGATGAACGAGCGCAGGAGGATTCGCCGCCGCGACGGCGCGCATGGCTGGTCCTTGCTGAGGGACCTTGGCGACCCGGAACTGTGGCTCGAACGCTATCATGTCTCCACCTGGCTGGACTATGTCCGCCACAACAGCCGCCGGACCATGGCCGACCTCGCCAATTCAGAAGAAATACGGCGATTGCACATCGGCCCTAATCCGCCGGTCGTTCACCGCATGATCGAACGGCAGACCGGCTCCCTGCCCTTGGGCCGGACGCCTGATCCCCGCGAACTGGCCGACCCCATGACCGATCCGACCCGGTCTAGCTGACGCGCTTTTCTCTATATTTCGCTCATGTCTTCGGGCGTATCGATGTCGCGCAGATAGCTCCCATGCGTCTCCACCTGCACGCCATGGCTCAGCAATGCGCGAGCGCCCTGGTCCCCCCGCAGGCTGAGCAGTTCGGGAAAGTGGCTGCGGCCGATGAAGGCGGGCGGAGAGGACGAAAAACCATCGCTGCTGGCAACAACGGACCTCACATCCCGCGCGGCCATGCAGATGCGGTTGTAATGGGATTGCGGCACGCGCGGCATGTCGGCAAGGCAGATCAGGATGCCGCGATATTTCCGCAGCGGCATCACATGCTCCACTGCCTTGACGATGCTCGCCGACAGGCCGTCTTCCGGCCGCTCATTCACCAGAATCGTATAGCCGCGCCTTTCCAGCTTGCGATGAATGACCGGCGCCTGCCCGGCCGGGCGGACGACGGCGATCAACTCGCCAAAAGCCAGCGACGCCACCGTTTCCAGCGTATGCGCAATCACCGGCTTGCCGTATAGATCAGCCATTAGTTTGTCGCCCTCGCCGAACCGGGAAGAAGCGCCCGCTGCCAGCAGCACGGCGGCGATCTGATCCGTCCGCATCTAGCGGAATAGACTACGCGGGAAGGCGGAAGAGGACGTTGCGGGCTCGTTCAATGGACGGTCTTCCTTGGTCGGTGCCGATGTGCCACCCGGCCGATAATGTGTCCAGAGCGGGAAAGGGGTGGCCATCGCAGGGTAGAGCCGCCATATGCGTGGGCGAAGAACAGGAGTGGCAGCTTGATGGATTATGATCCCGACGCAGAGGCTGTAGGCGAAGCGATCAAGGAACCCGTGCCCGCCGATGTGGCGGAGGCAATCCGCACGTTGATCCGCTGGTCGGGCGATCAGCCTGATCGTGAAGGCCTGCTGGAAACGCCGGAGCGCGTCGCGCGGGCGTGGCGCGAATATTGCCGCGGCTATAATGACGATCCGGCTTATCATCTGTCGCGCATATTCCACGAAGTCGGCGGCTACGACGATGTCGTCCTGTTGAAGGACATTCCGTTCCAGTCGCACTGCGAACATCATATGGCCCCGATCATCGGCCGCGCGCACATCGCTTATCTGCCTGGCAAATATGTGGTCGGCATCTCCAAGCTCGCCCGCGTGCTGCACGCCTTTGCCAACAGGCTGCAAGTGCAGGAGCGGCTGACGTCGGAGGTCGCTAACTGCATCTGGGAGCATTTGAAACCACAGGGCGTAGCCGTGGTCATCGAAGCGACCCATGGCTGCATGACCGGTCGCGGCGTGCGCACCCCCAATGTGCTGATGAAGACCAGCCGCATGCTGGGCGTGTTCCGCGACGATGAAAAAAGCCGTGAAGAAGTGTTGAAGCTTATCAGCGCGTGAGCAGTGAAGAAGCGCCTTCCTACCGGCCGTTGAGCGGCGGCCGCGAACGATCTGCCGAGGCGGGATCATTGCCCTTGGCGAACAAGCGCCTTGCGCTGGTCACGGGTGGTCATCGCAGGCTGGGCGGCGTCATAGCGGCGGGCTTTGCGCGGGCGGGCTATTCCCTTGCCATACACGGGAGCCACGATACGCGGCTCGACTCGCCTCTCGCGCTGGCGCTGGAGGAGAACGGCACGGAATGGGAAGGGTTCACGGCCGATTTCGCTGATCTGGAAAATGCCGAAGAACTGGTGGCCAATGTGGCCGAGCGGTTCGGGCGGCCACCGGACATATTGGTGAACAGCGCGGCGCTGTTCGGGCAGGACAGGCTGGATAGCGTCACCGCGGACGATCTGACGCGTCATTATGCCATCAACTGCGCTGCGCCCGCCCTGCTGACGAAAGCCTTCGCGACGATACCGGCGGGTGTGGGGGATCGCTGCATCATTAACATACTCGATCAGCGCATTGACCATCCGCACGGTGATCAACTGGCCTATACGCTTTCGAAAATGGCCTTGTCGGGACTGACGCGGCTTTCCGCTTCAACTCTGGCTCCGCACATCCGGGTGAACGCCGTCGCGCCGGGGCTTACCATCGCCACGCCCGATTATGACGAAGTGCAGATGGAACGGCTTCAATCGATGATGCCCCTCCACAGCCTGCCGTCGGCCGAGCAAATCGCGGATGCTGTCCTCTATTTGGCCCAAGCGCGCGCGGTGACAGGGCAGACCCTCTATATAGACGGGGGCGCGCACCTGCGCAGCTATGATCGCGACTTCATGCATATGGGCCGGTGAACGAGGCTGGCGGCCGCGGCAAAATTTATCCACATCTATCCACAAATTTAGCCCTGCGTTGCCTTTGAAAAGTCAGATTCCGCTTTGAGCGACTCGCCTTTGGTGAGACCATCTTCTTATCGGAACGAACGCCGAGACGGAGAAATCCGCATCTGCAAATCGGTGAGAAATCAGCGGTTGAAGGGCGTCCCGAACATCTGGAAAATGTTGGATCGTCACGGTCGAACATGAACTGGATGGTCCTAGATCAAACGATGCCGGGTACGCGCGAAAGTGAACGTCGGGCTTCGAATGAAAAGGACAGGCTGAGGCAATATGATCCAAGGATCAGACGTGTCAGGCCACAAGCATGCGGACGCCTTCAAGGCAGAAGCATCGCACGCCGCGTCAGATGATCGCATCCTGCAAGGGAAGCGGATCGAGAGACACGACGGAAGTGGGGACCGGCAGAGATGCCGGCCCCCATTTTGCATTCTGGGGCTTGCCGATGTCAGGCAAGGAAGCGCGGGAACTTGGCCGATCGGCTGCCGTGCCGGAAGCAGCCAGTGAAGATCGCGATCCATCGGCGCGTCTCCACGACCCGGCAACCGAATGCGCGGATGGCCTGGAGCTTTCCGATGGAAGGCTTGATTCTGTGCGGAGGAGGCATGGTGTGCCGGTATTTTTGCGGCAGAATACCCGTGCTGAGAAAAGCGCGGTCGAAGATCAGGAGGTCCGTGTCGTGACGCTTGAGCAGGCGCCGAAAAGCGGGGCTGCCATCAAGCGTCGCCATCCGCATCGACGCGCGCAGCCCGGCCTGGTTCAACTGATGATATCGCCGGTGATAGGGGATGTCATGCTCTGTGCTTGCCAACAGCGCGCGTGACGTGAGTAGGGGCACGAAATCGAGATCCTGTTCGATGCCTGCAACATGAGTGGTGCGAGGAGTTGCCGATATCAAGGCAATCAGGTCACCGTTGCGAGGGGAAACGATCGTTGTCTGCGGCGTTGCAAAGGTGGCGATGAGCCCCAATGCCAGAACCATGGCAAGGATGATGCCGGGCACGCGAAAAGATCCTGCCAGCGCCCGCTTCAACAGCCCTGCCATGCATAGCCCCAAGGCCAGCATTCCCATGATCGCAAGCACCGGCTGGCTATAGCGTGAGGGAAGATGTACCGAAAAGGCGATCGACGCCGCGAAAATGTAGCATAGCAGCGCTGCAACCAAGGTATAGAGAAAGAAGCGCCAGGCCTTCGCGCCAGAAGCTAACCTGCCTTGTTTTGCGCGTTTCTGGTAGGCGATGGCGAGTGCGATCATCGGCGCGATCGTCACCGCAAAGTTCAGCAGCAGCCGGGGATCGTCATTCCCCCTGCAATTCACGATGGCGGGCAGGAAGCCGATCCGGCGCGAACATAGCCACGCAACGCTGCCGTCCGCTCCGACGATCGTGCTGCGCCCGTCAAAATTCGTCATGCTGTATATATGCAGGGCTTCGTCGAGCCGCAGTGCAGGGCCCCATCCGGCCAACCCTTCCTTGAAGATCAGCCCGGCTGTGACGACTGCAAGTGTCGTCAGCACCAGCACTGTGACACGCCGCGCGTCCCATGCCAGAGTGAAGGGTGGATTCCACCTCAGCATGTCGAGTGCATAGATTGCGAGGCACGTTATCGCCGGGGCAGGATAGACTACGGCTTGCAGCAACAGGCCGGTCACGGCCAGAATGCGGCGTTCGGACGCGATGGCGTAGAGGGTCATCAGTATCAGCGGCACCGCGATCGCGCGCGGCGTTCCAGAAAACACCGCATCGATATGCAATATAGCCCCAATGACGCAGGAAGAGGCCAGGTAGCGGGCAAAGGGGTCCGCCGTAAAGGCGCTCGCCAGCCGCCAGGCGAAATAGGCGCTGGCTGGCAGGACGATGAGGCCGAGCGACTTCATCATCACGAGCGGTTCGATGCCGACTGCATATGAAGCATAGAGCAAGGCGCGATAGAATAGGGGTGCCGTCTGTTGCCAGTAATCCGCGAGGACGTTGCCTTGCATCGCGCCTGGGTCAGAGATGCGCGCGGTCCAACTCAAAAACTGGCGGGCGTCATTGGGGACCGCCCATTTCTCCCCCGCAAAAGCCGCACGCCAGTAAAGAAACAGCGCAAGAGCGTTGAGGGCAGCGAACATTAGCGCAAGAGGGGCGAGGCGTTGCAGATCCGCCGGGCGCGGAGTTGCGCGGGGAGCCGCCATCTGCTCATGGAAACCGTCGGTCAAATGAAGATTGTCCCAAGGCTGCGGGGCAAGGCCCGCGTCAGCGCAGGTTGATACGCCCTTGCTGCCGAGGGATGACACGGCAATTCGGAGGGTTCTTGTCGGGATATGGTGCCGGCTGAGGGATTCGAACCCCCGGCCTTCGGTTTACAAAACCGCTGCACTACCACTGTGCTAAGCCGGCATGTCCATTCCGGACGGGGAAGCGCCTTACTATCAGATGACGCCGAACGTCCAGCCCTCCGTTCGGGCAATTTGCGGCGTAAGGGGCGCGGGGCTCCACAGGGCGGGATGGCGAGCGGCATTGCGCAACCATGCGGCTGTGACCAAAGCGTCCGCGCCATGATCGTCCGGCGGCAAGCCTGTATGGGATGCGGAGCCGAGCGTGGTCAGGGCGTCATTCAAAGCGGTGAGGTCACGCATCTTCGTGCGGCCCTTTGGACGGCCTGCCGCTTTTGCCGCGATGCTGGTGTAGATTTCCACGATCAGCGACCCTGATAACGGTGCGGGGTCGAACGGCCAGACGGGAATGTGGGGGCGCACATGATGCAGCATCCGCATGCCTGCAAAGCTTGCCTTCGCGACCTGAGCCGCTCCGATGGCGTCGTAAACGGTGGAAGGCTTGCCTCCGCCGCCTGCATTGTAATGGGCTTCGCATGCGCGATTGTGCATGAAGTTGGCCTTCGGTCCATCGGCCCTGCCGAAGTAAAAATGCCGCCTGTGAGTCTGTTCCAGCAGGCTTGCCGCGCCAAGATCGGCATCCTCGCAGATCGCATCGACATAGGCCCAGAAATCAGGCGCATTGGCGGGAACCGGATCGCCGGGCAGGTAGGAAGCGCGAGTGACGAAGGGCGGGGCGAAGCTGAAATCGAAGCCAAAGAGCGTCGGCGCCTCCGCAGCGGACGCAACGAGCCATTCCGCTACAGCCCTGCGCGACCATAGGCTTCCGTCCGGGGGATGCACGAGCATGGGCACGGCCGTTCCCGTTTCGCAGAGGGCGACGGCGATGCCCTTGTGCCGGACGCCTTTAGCCCCGGACCAGTCGATCGCGGCATAGCGGGCGAAGCGAGGGGTCATGATCCGGTGGCCTTTTCACGCAGAACCTTGCAGAATTGGGACAGCGATATGCTATCCTCGACCCGCGCGGCGGCGGCCGGATCGATCAAGGTTCCGATCTTTCGCTGTTGGTCGAACCCTGCAAGGGCGGGCATGGCGACGCCGGGCTGCGCGAAGCAGCGCGGCATGACGGTGATGCCCAACCCCGCGCGGAGAAAGGCGATCGTGCGGTCGTCATTGACTGTCCGCGCGGCGAAGAAAGGGCGCACGCCGCGTTGGGTGAAGAAGCGGCTGACCATGGGAAGCGCCTCGCAATTGCGGCGGACGATCATGTCCATGGCCGCGACATCCTCCGCTTCCAGCATGCCGCGGCTGGCGAGCGGATGACTGTCTGACATGGCGAGGGCATAGCCTTCCTCGAACAGGACGTCCCGCCCGCGCGGGTCATTGCCCAGAACGCCGATCACGGCGTCGATCCGGCCGCGTTCCAGGCGGGGCAGCAGTTCGCGCATGCCGCCCTCGACGATTTCCAGCTTCTCGCCTTCCACCCGGCAGGCCTGGCGTGCGGCGTCCTCGATCCAGGCGGAGGGCAATGTCGATATGATGCCCAGGCGAATGAGCTTGCTGCTGTCGCTTTCCGCCATGGCGTTTTGGGCGCGGGCGAACTCCGCTTCTATGCGGCGGGCGTGGATTGCGAAACGGACGCCTGCTGGCGTGAGTTCGACGCGGCGGTTGGTGCGGTGGAACATCAGATGGCCGATTTGCGCTTCCAGCTTGGCGATTCCGGCGGACAAAGTAGGTTGTGAAATATCACATTGCAGCGCTGCGCGAGAGAAGTTGCCATGATCGACCACGGCCAGGAAATAGCGGATCAGATAGCGTTCAATCATAGATGGCGTCTATGATATGATGGGCGTCCGGTCAATTTTCCGGCGGCTGCTTCCGGTGGTAGAAGGGCCAAAGGCTGAGATCGGCATGCAAGGTGAGGATTGGCATGCCAAAGGCGGGATCTGCATGCTAGGCCAGGGATCAGCCTGCCAAAGCCAGGCATGCCAGGATCAGGGATAGGCATGCCGGGATCGGGGATAGGCATGCTGGGGCCGTGGCTGGGCATGCGGAAGCCGGGGATCGTTGTGCCAGGGCCAGGGATTGGTGTGCCAAGCCGAGGATCGGCATAAAGCTGAGGACCAGAACAGGATCAGGAGAGGCCATGACGCCGGATTTCGATTTCGCGCTGGGTGAGGACGCCCGGATGATTCAGGACGCGGCGCGGCGTTTTGCGGCGGAGCGGATCGCGCCGATCGCCGCCCGGATCGATGCGGAGGATTGGTTCCCGCGCGAGGAACTATGGCCCGCCATGGGCGAGCTGGGGCTGCACGGCATCACCGTATCGCAGGAGGATGGCGGGCTGGGGCTGGGCTATCTGCAGCATGTGGTGGCGCAGGAGGAGGTGGCTCGCGCATCCGCTTCGATCGGCCTTAGCTATGGCGCGCATTCGAACCTGTGCGTCAACCAGATCCGCCGCTGGGCCAATGATGAGCAGAAGGCGCGCTACCTGCCCAAGCTGATTTCAGGCGAGCATGTCGGCAGTCTTGCCATGTCCGAAGCAGGCGCCGGGTCGGACGTCATGTCGATGAAGCTGAAAGCGGAGAAGAAGGGCGACCGCTATATCCTGAACGGCACAAAATTCTGGATCACCAATGCGCCCTATGCGGACACGCTGGTCGTCTATGCCAGGACCGGCGAGGGATCGAAGGGGATCACCGCCTTCCTGATCGAAAAGCAGTATAAGGGTTTTTCCATCGGGCAGAAGATCGACAAGGTGGGGATGCGGGGATCGCCCACTGCCGAACTGGTGTTCGATGATTGCGAGGTGCCGGAGGACAATGTGATGGGGCCGCTGAACGGCGGGGCGGCCGTGCTGATGTCCGGCCTTGATTATGAGCGCACCGTGCTGGCGGGCATTCAGCTTGGCATTATGCAGGCCTGCCTCGACACGGTGCTGCCCTATGTACGGGAGCGCCGCCAGTTCGGAAAGCCGGTCGGGGCGTTCCAGCTGATGCAGGCGAAGGTTGCGGATATGTATGTCGCGCTCAATTCAGCGCGCGCCTATGTCTATGCGGTGGCGCGGGCATGCGACGCGGGCAGGACGACGCGTTTCGACGCGGCGGGGGCGATATTGCTGGCGAGCGAGAATGCGGTGCGCGTATCGCTGGAGGCCGTGCAGGCGCTGGGCGGCGCTGGCTATACCAGGGACTGGCCCGTGGAGCGCTATATGCGCGACGCCAAGCTGCTGGACATCGGCGCTGGCACCAATGAGATACGCCGCATGCTGATCGGCCGGGAACTGGTCGGCGCATGAGCGGGCCTGTTCTCGACACGAAGCTGTCGCCACAGGCGGAGGCGTTCCGCGCCAATGCAGCGCATAACCGCGCGCTGGCCGGGGAATTGCGGGCGAAGGTGGCCGCCGCGGCGATGGGCGGTCCGGCGAGGGCGCGCGAGAAGCATGTGGGGCGCGGCAAGCTGCTGCCGCGCGAGCGGGTGGAGCGGCTGCTGGACCCCGGCAGCCCCTTGCTGGAGATCGGCCAGCTTGCCGCGAACGGCATGTATGATGACGATGTGCCGGGCGCGGGGCTGATAACGGGTGTCGGCCGGGTTGAGGGGCGGCAGGTCATGATCGTCTGCAACGACGCGACGGTGAAGGGCGGCACCTATTATCCGATGACGGTCAAGAAGCATCTGCGGGCGCAGGAGATCGCGATCGAAAACCGCCTGTCCTGCGTCTATCTGGTCGATAGCGGCGGCGCGAACCTGCCCAATCAGGCCGATGTGTTTCCCGACCGCGATCATTTCGGCCGCATATTCTACAATCAGGCGCAGATGTCGGCGAGCGGCATAGCGCAGATCGCCTGCGTCATGGGGAGTTGCACGGCGGGCGGCGCCTATATGCCTGCCATGTCGGACGAAACGGTGATCGTGCGCAATCAGGGCACGATCTTCCTGGCCGGGCCGCCACTGGTTCAGGCCGCGACGGGCGAGGTCATCAGCGCCGAGGATCTGGGGGGTGGCGACCTGCACGGGCGCAAGTCCGGCGTGGTGGATCATGTCGCGGAGAATGACGAACATGCGATCAGCATCGTGCGGGACATCATATCGACGCTGCAACCCGCGCTGGCGATCGACCTGAACCTGCGCGAAGCCGCCCCGCCGAAATATGATCCGCAGCAACTGTACGGCATCGTGCCGCAGGATGTGCGCGCGCCCTATGACGTGCGGGAGGTAATCGCCCGGATCGTCGATGACAGCGCCCTTCACGAGTTCAAGGCGCTTTATGGAACCACGCTGGTCTGCGGTTTCGCGCATATCTGGGGCATGCCGGTCGCGATCCTGGCGAATAATGGGGTGCTGTTCAGCGAGAGCGCGGTCAAAGGCGCGCATTTCATCGAACTGGCCTGCCAGCGGCGCATACCGTTGCTGTTCCTCCAGAACATCTCCGGCTTCATGGTGGGCGGCAAATATGAGGCGGAGGGCATCGCCAAGCATGGCGCGAAGCTGGTGACGGCCGTCGCCACCGCCAGCGTGCCCAAGATCACGCTGCTGATCGGCGGCAGCTTTGGCGCGGGCAATTACGGCATGTGCGGCCGGGCCTATGGACCGCGTTTCCTGTTCACCTGGCCCAACAGCCGCATATCGGTGATGGGCGGCGAGCAGGCGGCGAGCGTGCTGGCGACGGTGCATCGCGATGCGGCGGCATGGACGGCGGAGGAGGCGGAGGCGTTCAAGGAGCCGATCCGCCGGAAATATGAGGAAGAGGGCAATCCCTATCATGCGACCGCACGCCTGTGGGACGATGGTGTGATCGATCCGGTGCAGACCCGCGACGTGCTGGGCCTGGCCTTCGCTGCCGCGCTGAACGCGCCTGTCGCCGATCGCCCGTCCTTCGGCCTGTTTCGGATGTGATGCCGATGATCCAGTCCCTGCTCATCGCCAATCGGGGCGAGATTGCCTGCCGCATCATCCGCACTGCGCGGCGGATGGGCATTCGCACGATCGCGGTCTATTCGGACGCCGACGCCAAGGCTCTGCATGTCCGGTCGGCCGACGAAGCGGTGCATATCGGGCCGTCGCCGGTGCACGAAAGCTATCTGCTGGGCGATCGCATCATCGCGGCGGCGAGGGAGACGGGGGCGCAGGCCGTTCATCCGGGCTATGGGTTCCTGTCGGAGAATGCGGAGTTCGCGCAGGCGGTGATCGATGCGGGGTTGCTCTGGGTCGGGCCCAGTCCGGCGAGCATCACCGCGATGGGGCTGAAGGACGCGGCCAAGACGCTGATGCAGCAGGCCGGGGTGCCGGTGACGCCCGGCTATCTGGGCGAGGATCAAAGCCCCGAACAATTGAAGGCGGAAGCGGATGCGATCGGCTATCCCGTGCTGATCAAGGCGGTCGCGGGCGGCGGCGGCAAGGGGATGCGCAAGGTTGAGAGCGCCGCCGGTTTCGCCGACGCGCTGCTGTCCTGCCAGCGCGAGGCGGCTTCGTCCTTCGGCAATGATCAGGTGCTGCTGGAAAAATGGGTGACGAACCCGCGCCATATCGAGGTGCAGGTCTTCGGCGACAGCCATGGCAATGTCGTTCACCTGTTCGAGCGCGACTGCTCGCTCCAGCGGCGGCACCAGAAGGTCATGGAGGAAGCGCCCGCGCCGGGCATGGACGAAGCGACGCGCGAGGCGATCTGCCAGGCAGCGGTGCGGGCGGCGCAGGCGGTCGATTATGTGGGCGCGGGGACGATCGAGTTCATCGCGGATGGATCGGAAGGGCTGCGGGCGGATCGCATCTGGTTCATGGAGATGAACACGCGCTTGCAGGTCGAGCATCCGGTGACGGAGGAGATTACCGGGCAGGATCTGGTCGAATGGCAATTGCGCGTGGCGGCGGGCGAGCCGCTGCCCAAGGCGCAGCATGAACTGTCGATCAACGGCTGGGCCATGGAGGCGCGGTTGTATGCGGAGGACCCGGGCAGGGGCTTCCTGCCTTCGACCGGAAGGCTGGAGCGGTTCGACATCGGCCCTTCCTGCCGCACCGATACGGGGGTGGAGCAGGGGGCGGAGATTTCCCCCTTCTATGATCCGATGATCGCCAAGCTGGTCGCCTGGGGGGCGGATCGGGACTCCGCGCGGGAGAGGCTGGCGGAGACGCTGGAGCAGACGGTGATATGGCCGCTCAAGACCAATGCCGCTTTTCTGGTGAAGGCGTTGCGGTACCCGGATTTCGCCCAAGGGCGGATCCATACGGGGCTGATCGGGCGTGAGGGCGAGGCGTTGCTGCCCGTGGCGATGCCGTCGCGCGCCGTGCTGGAAACGGCGGCGGCAAGGCTGGCGGCACCGGGCCCGCTGGCTGGGTTCCGGCTGAATGCGGAGCCGCGGCGGGATGGCTGGTTCCTGCTGGACGGATCGCCCGTGAGGGTCGCGGTGGGGGCGTCGGCCGATCGCGAGATGCTCCGCAGCACGATCGTTGCCGAGGCGGGGCAAAGCTGGCTGCTCACCCCGTGGCGTGCTGGCGGCGCTGGGAGTGGCGAAGCGTCGGACGGCGCGATCCTTTCGCCCATGCCGGGCCGCATCATCGCCCTGTCCGTTGCCGCCGGGGACAAGGTGGCGAAGGGGCAGAAGCTGCTGACGCTGGAAGCCATGAAGATGGAGCATAGCCTCGTCGCGCCCTTTGATGGCACGGTTGCCGAACTGGACGCTAAGGAGGGAGGACAGGTCAGCGAAGGCACGCTGCTGGCGAGGATCATGAAGGTGCAGGAGGATTGATGGCGGGCAGATATTTCGGCCAATGGGCGGTCGGTCAGACCATCGTCCACGACATACGGCGCACGGTGACGGAGACCGACAATCTGCTTTTTTCCACCATGACGCATAATCCGCAGCCGCTGCACATTGATGCAGAGGCGGCGAGGGCGAGCGAGTTCGGCCAGATACTGGTCAACGGCACCTTCACCTTCGCGCTGATGATCGGCCTGTCGGTGGGCGACACGACGCTGGGGACGCTGATCGCCAATCTGGGCTATGACCGGCTGGTGATGCCGAGGCCGGTATTTCTGGGCGATACCTTGCGTGCCGAAACGGAGGTGGCAGACATGCGGGCGAGCAAGTCCCGTCCGGGCGCGGGCATCGTCACCTTTTCCCATCGCATGCTGAACCAGCGGGACGAGATCGTGTGTCAGTGCCTGCGCATGGCGCTGATCAAGGGAGGCGAGGCGTGAGGTTGCGGTCGCTGCTGTTCGTGCCCGGCGACCGGCCCGAGCGTTTCGCCAAGGCGGAGGCGAGCGGGGCGGACGCCATCATCCTCGACCTGGAGGATTCGGTTGCGGTTTCCGCCAAGGATCGGGCGCGGGATGCGGTCGCGGCCTATTTGACGGGCTCCGCCGCCGTGCACAGGTTCGTGCGGATCAATCCGATGGACGGGGCGCACTGGCAGGCCGATCTTGGCTGCATCGCCGGGGCGGACGGCATCGTGCTGCCCAAGGCGCAGGGCGCCGCGACGGTGGAGGCATTGGCGGGGCATATCGATGCTGATCTGCCCATCCTGCCGATTGCGACGGAAACGCCGCAGGCGCTGTTCGCGCTGGGCAGCTTCGGCAGTGTTGCGGACCGGCTGTGCGGATTGAGCTGGGGCGCGGAAGACCTGTCCGCCGCGATCGGCGCGGTGTCGAGCCGGAGGGAAGACGGGGCCTTCACCGCGCCCTTCGAGATGGTGCGCGGGCTTGCCCTGTTCGGGGCGCATGCGGCGGGTGTCGCCGCGATCGAGACGGTCTATCCGGCGATCGGGGATCTGGCGGGGCTCAAGGACTATGCCGCGCGGGGGAGCTATGACGGCTTTACCGGCATGCTGGCTTTGCACCCGGCACAGGTACCGGTCATCAACGCCGCCTTTACCCCCAGCGAGGCGGAGGTCGCCTTCGCGCGCCGGGTCGTGGAGGCGTTCGCGGCTGCTCCCGATGCGGGCGTGCTGAAGATAGACGGCAGGATGATCGATGCGCCGCACCTCGCCCAGGCGCGCAAGATATTGGCGCGTGCGGCAGTGCCCTAGCGGCCTGATTTGCGCTTGGCGGACCAGTAGGCGAGGCGTTTCCTGATGTCCCGCTCAAAGCCGCGCTCATTGGGAGCGTAGAGCGGTTCGGGGTGAGCGGCGGCTATCTGTTCGGGATAGAATTCCTGGCCGGAAAAGGCGTCCGGCTGATCATGGTCATATTGATAACCGGCATGGTAGCCCAGGTCCTTCATCAGGGCCGTCGGGGCGTTCAATATATGCTTGGGTGGCGGCAGGGAGCCGGTGCGGCGGGCAAGGTCCATCGCGCGGTCGAGCGCCAGATAGGAGGCGTTGGACTTGGGCGCGGTCGCGACATAGTTGATGGCCTGTGCCAGGAACAGCCGTCCTTCGGGCAGGCCCACCCGCTCGAACGCCTGCCAGGCGGTGATCACCTGCACCATGGCTTGCGGATCGGCCATGCCGACATCCTCCGACGCGGCGCAGGCGAGCCTGCGGAAGATGACCGCCGGGTCCTCGCCGCCCGTCAGCATCCGCGCCGCCCAATAAAGCGCCGCGTCCACGTCGCTGCCGCGCAGGCTCTTGTGGAAGCAGCTGAGCAGGTTGAAATGTTCTTCCTTGCCCTTGTCGTAGAGCGGCGCGCGGGACTGGATCACGGATGCGAGCTGATCGGTGCCGAGGGGGGCGTCCGGTGGAAGGCTCATCAATTCTTCGCACAGGCCCAGAAGATAGCGGGCGTCGCCATCGGCCATGGCGATCAGCGCATTCCGCGCGCCAGGCGTGAGCGGCAGGGGCTTGCCGAAATGACGCTCCGCCCGTTCGATCACCTTGGCAAGGTCGCCGGTGCCCAGCCGGTCGAGGGTGAGGACCTTCGCGCGCGACAGGAGGGCGGACACGAGGCTGAAACTGGGATTTTCCGTGGTCGCGCCGATCAGGACGAAGGTGCCGTCCTCGATAGCGGGGAGCATCGCGTCCTGCACCGGGCGGGAAAAGCGATGAAGCTCGTCGATGAAGACGGCGGTGGGGCGTCCGCTGCTGTCGCGCAGCGCCGACGCGGTGGCGATCGCCTTGCGCAGGTCGGCGATGCCGGTGGATACGGCGGATAGCTGAATGAACTCATATCCCGCCTCCGCCGCGATCAGGCGGGCGATCGTCGTCTTGCCCACGCCCGGAGGACCCCAGAGGATGAAGGAGGACAGCCGCCTGTTTTGAAGCATCCGGCCGAGCGGTCCTTCGGGCGACAGGAGATGTTCCTGGCCGATGACGTTAGCGATGGCGGCAGGGCGCAGGGTTTCCGCAAGCGGCCGGGGGGCGTCGCGGCTGAAAAGCGAAGCGGTCATCGAAGCACCATGCGGGGCCGGGGCGCGGGCGGGATGAAAAGGTCAGCCATCACCCTGATATAGGCAGAGGCGCCGGATCATGGAACCGGGCTGGATCGCGGCGTCGCGCCCTGGCTGCGTTGACGGATCACGCGCAGATAAGTGTCGACCAGCGCCTGATTGACCTGATCCCAGCCATAGCGTTCGGCCTCCGCCACGGCGGCTGCGCCTGCTGCCCTGCGGCGGTCCGCGTCGTTGCAATAGGTGGTGAGCGCATCGGCGAAAGCGCCGATCGCGCCGGGACGGATCAGCCGCCCTGTCACGCCTTCGCTGACAAGGCTTTCGCTGCCGGTCGCGCGGGCCGCGACGGTAGGAAGGCCGCAAGCCATCGCCTCCAGCGTCACATTGCCGAAGGTTTCAGTGATGGAGGGATTGAACAGCATGTCCATGCTGGCCACCGCCCGGCCAAGGTCGGCACCCTGCTGAAACCCGGTGAAGATCGCCTTGGGCAGGCGGTTCTGGAACCATTCGCGCGCGGGGCCTTCGCCGACGACCAGCACCTTGTGCCGCACCTGCCGCAGCGCAAGCTGGTCGATCGTGTCGGAAAAGACGTCCAGCCCCTTTTCCATTACCAGCCGTCCGATGAAGCCGATCACCGGGTCTTCATCAGCAATGCCGAGCGACCGCCGCCAGCCAAGGTCGCGCCGGTCCGGGTGGAATATCTCGCGGTCGATGCCACGGGTCCAGATGCCGACATCATAGCTCATCCGCTGTTCCCGCAGCAACTGGGCCATGGATTCGGACGGCGCGACGATGGCGTCGCAGCGCCTGTAGAAGCGGCGCAACAGGGATTCGATCGTCGATTCCAGAAAGGCGAGGCCGTAATAGCGCGGATAGGTTTCAAAGCGGGTGTGCACGGATGCCACCGCAGGCAGGCCGTGCCGCCGCGCCCAACTGACTGCGCGATGCCCCAGCGGGTCCGGGCTGGACACATGGACGAGGTTGGGGCGGAAGGATTTGAGGTCGCGCCGGACATGCCCCGACATGCAATAGGATACGCGATATTCCTTGCGGCCCGGAACGGGAAAGGATGGCGCGCTGACCAGATCGCCCGCCGGTTCGAAAGCGGGCGTATCGGTGGTCGGCGAATAGACGCGCACCGCCGCGCCCTGACGAAGCAGATAGCCCACGAAACGGTTCAGCGCCTGGTTAGCGCCGTCCCGCACATAATTATAATTGCCGCTGAACAGGGCGACGCGAAGGCCGGTGACATTCATCACTGGCCCCTTAACGCAGGCAAACGCAAAACCCAAGGGAACCCGGCCAGCCGCCGGGATTTTTGCCTTGCGTCAGTAACAGGAAACGGCCGGCGCGGTTGCGCCCCGCAGGAGAGGATGCGGATGACCGAAAGCTTTCGCAAAGGAGCACGGGTCAAATGGAATTGGGGTCAGGGCGTCGGCCGAGGGCATGTTGCTGAACGGTTCGACCAGCAGGTCGAACGCAGGATTGAAGGCGCGCTGGTCCGGCGCAACGGATCGCGCCGGGACCCCGCGTATCTGGTCCGTGCGGACAATGGCGGCGAGGTGCTGAAACTGGGATCGGAATTGAGTCGGGCCTGATCGGCCATCGCCAAGCGCCTGCGCCCATGTCATAGGAGCGCGATGGCGACCGATCTGATCATCGATGCCTTGCTGACCGGCAAGCCCGCCCCGTTCCGCGACGGCGATTACAGCGCCATCGCGAAACGGCCGGTGACCGGCCCGGTGCGCATCGGATGGCTGGGGCTGGAAGGCGATACGGTTGCCGATCCGGTTCATCATGGCGGCTGGGACAAGGCCATTCATCTTTATCCACAGGAACATTATGACTGGTGGCGCGAGCGGAAGCCGGGCCATCCGCTGCTCGACCGGCCGGGCGCGTTCGGCGAGAATGTCGCGTCGCGAGGCATGACCGAGGAGGATATCTGCCTTGGCGACCGCTTTTCGCTGGGCACCGCGATCGTCGAGGCGAGCCATGGACGGCAGCCCTGCTGGAAGCTGGACCATCGTTTCGGCCAGCGCGACGTCATGGCGGCGATGGTGAAGACGGGGCGCAGCGGCCTCTATTTCCGGGTGCTGCGTGAAGGCGAGGCGGAGGCGGGGATGCGGATGCAACTGATCGAGCGCGTTCTGCCCGAATGGCCCATCGCGCGCGTTTTCCGCCTGCTGATCGGCGGCGGGCACAAGGCGGAGCCTGAGGCTGTGCGCGCGCTGGCGGACATGGCTGTGCTGGCCGAAGCATGGCGGGATCGCGCCCGCAAGCTGTCGGGCCATGGGGCGGCCGGGAGCACAACACGGTCTGCGGCCTCCCTAGCATCTGGTAAGGGGCGAGGCGGCTCCCTATAGCTGCATGATGGCATCGACCGAAAAGAAGAAATCCCTGAAGGTACGGCGCGCGGGCCTGCCGACACGCGAACAGGTGATGGAGTTCATCACCTCATCCGGCCAGCCAGCGGGCAAGCGGGAAATCGCCAAGGCCTTCGGGCTGAACGGGCAGGAGAAGATCGCGCTCAAGGCGCTGCTCAAGGACATGGCGGACGAGGGGCTGATTGATATCGGCCCTGCTCGCGCTTTCCACAAGATGGGCGGCTTGCCCAAGGTGACCGTGCTGCGCATCGTCGATGTCGATGGATCGACGCTGATCGGAACGCCGGAGCGGTGGGAGGCCGAAGGACAGCCAGCGCCCCGATTGCGCGTCATGGAACGGGGGAAGCGCGGCGCGCTGACCATCGGCGATCGCATTCTGGCGCGGACCGAGGAAGCGGGGCGCGGCTTTGTGGCGCACCCGATGAAGAAGCTCGCCAAGGCGAGCGAGGAACTTCTGGGTGTGGTGGAGGAAGCGGACGGCGGCAAATTATGGTTGCGCCCGGTCGACAAGCGCATCCGAAAGGACACGCCCATCAGCGATGCCGGAAGCGCGAAGCCCGGCGATCTCGTGCTGGCTGAGCCGGTGGGCAGGCCGCCCCGGATCAGCGCGCGTATCACCGACATATTGGGCGATCCCTTCGCACCGCGCAGTTTCAGCCTGATCGCGATCCACAAGTATGGCATTCCGCATGTCTTCCCCGACCCGGCGGAGGATGAAGCCGTCACGGCGTCCGTCCTTCCGCTGCATGAGGACAAGCGGGAGGATTTGCGGCACCTGCCCATCGTGGCGATCGACCCGGCGGATGCGCGGGACCATGACGACGCCGTGTGGGCCGCGCCGGACGATGATCCGGCCAATGCAGGGGGCTATCGCGCGATCGTCGCCATCGCCGACGTTAGCTATTATGTTCGGCCCGGCAGCGCGCTGGACAAGGAAGCGCGCAAGCGGGGGAACAGCGTCTATTTCCCCGATCTGGTCGTGCCGATGCTGCCGCACCAGCTTTCCTCCGATATGTGCTCGTTGCGCGCGGGCGAGGACAGGGCGGCGATGGCCTGTCATCTGGTCGTTGACGCCAAGGGCAAGGTCACAAGCTGGCGCTTTTCGCGGGCGGTGATCCGCGTCGCCGCCGTGCTGGCTTATGAGGACGCGCAGGCCGCGATCGATGGCACGCAGGATAATGAACTGCTCGAACCGGCGCTGAAGCCCCTGTGGGAATGCTGGAAATTGCTTCGCAAGGCGCGGGAGAAGCGCGATCCTCTGGCGCTGGACCTGCCAGAGCGGCGGGTGGTGCTGGACGAGGATGGCAAGATCGTCAGCGTGGCGGTGCGGGAACGGCTCGACGCCCATATGCTGATCGAGGATTATATGATCGCCGCCAATGTCGCGGCCGCCAAGGCGCTGGAGGCGAAGAAAGCGCCGGTCATGTATCGCGTGCATGAGCCGCCAAGCCGGGACAAGCTGGTGGCGCTGAAGGACTATCTCGGCACGTTCGACATCGAATTCGCGCTGGGGCAGGTGATCAAGCCTTCCACCTTCAACCGCCTGATCGAGCGGGTGGGCGATCTGGAGGAACGGCCGCAGATCATGGAGCAGATATTGCGCAGCCAGACCCAGGCCTATTACAGCCCGGAGAATATGGGGCATTTCGGGCTGGCGCTGGGGTCCTATGCGCATTTCACGTCGCCGATCAGGCGCTATGCCGACCTGCTGGTCCACCGGGCTCTGGTAGGCGCCTATGACATGGAGCTGCCCGCGCCCAAGGGCGGCGTTATCCCGGACCGGACAGCGCTGAGCGGCGAGGATTTCGAGAATATGGGCCGCATCGGCGAGATGATCAGCCAATATGAGCGCCGGGCGATGGAAGCGGAGCGGGAGACGATCGACCGCTATGTCGCGGCCTTTCTGGCGGCGCATGTCGGCGATCTGGTGGAGGCGCGGATCACGGGCGTCCAGAGCTTCGGCTTCTTCGCCACGGTCGAGGGGCTGGGGGGCGACGGGCTGGTGCCGGTTTCCACGCTGGGCGACGAGCGTTTCTTCTATGACGAGGCGGGGCGCGCGCTGGAGGGCGTGGAAAGTGGGGATCGCTATACGGTGGGGCAGCGGTTGCAGCTCCGGCTGGCGGAGGCTGACCCGATCAACGGCGTCCTGCGCTTCGAACTGCCCGACGCCCTGCCGCAGCGGCCGGGCTTCAAGAAGGACCGGACGCGCCCCGGCGTGAGGCGCGGCCGTCCCGCCAACATCCGCCATATCGGATCGAAGCGGGGCAAGCACCGGCGCTGAGCGGCGCTTAGCTGAGGCGGTCGATCGCCTCCGCATCGAGGCCGCCGGGGATGATCATGATGGGGCAGGGAAGCTTGCCCGCATCCGCGCCCGCGAAGTGCGACACCAGCGCGCCGGGCGGGCCGCTGGCCGCGGCACCCAGCACTAGCGCGGCCACATCCGTGGTTTCCTCCAGCGTTTCGCGCACCACCGCCACGGGATCGCCCTGGCGGACGGTAATGCTGGGGCGGATGCCGGATTCCTCCGTCAGCGTGCCGGCCGCGCTGGTCACCAGCGCTTCGGCGCGTTGCACCGCTTCATCCTCCATCGTCGCCTGAACGCCGCCCCATTGGACGAATTCGGCGGGCGGGATCAGGGCGAGGATGCGGACAGCGCCCGCCGTCTTGGCGGCGCGGCGCGCGGCGAAGCGCAACGCGGTCTCCGCTTCGGGCGATTCGTCTACCACGACCAGATATGTGCGCATGAACTGAAAATCCCGCATCCTAAAGCTGGCAGGCCAGCGCCGTCATGGGTCTTTGAACCGATCTGGAAAATTTTGAACCGGTCTGGTGAGATGTGACTCATTCTGACCCTTGATGCAAGGCGCGGCCTTGACCGCCCCGGCCAAAGGGTGAAAACGGCTGACAACGCAGCCCAACGGCTCTGAAAGAAGAGAGGTTCATCGCCCATGAGCAAGAAAATCCAGATGCCCGCTTTGTCGCCCACGATGGAAGAGGGCACCTTGGCGAAATGGCTGGTGAAGGAGGGCGATACAGTATCGTCGGGCGATCTGCTGGCCGAGATCGAAACGGACAAGGCGACGATGGAATTCGAAGCCGTGGATGAAGGCAGGATCGCCAGGATACTGGTGGGCGAAGGGACCGAAGGCGTGAAGGTGGGAACCGTCATCGCCATCATCGCCGAAGAGGGCGAAGATGTTGCCGAAGCGGCGCAGGGCGACGGTGGCGCGGCCAAGGCGGAGGCTGCGCCTGCTCCCAAGGCCGAGGTTGCACCCGCTCCGCAGGCGGAGGCTGCCGCGCCCGCGCCCAAGGCGGACGCAGCGCCCGCAAGGGAGGAGGGCGATCGCGTCAAGGCGAGCCCGCTGGCGCGCCGTCTGGCCGAACAGACGGGCGTTGACCTAGCCAGCATAAAGGGGAGCGGGCCTAATGGGCGCGTGGTGAAGGCTGATCTGGAGGGCGCGGCGAAGGGCGCGCCTGCCGCTGTGCAGGATCAGGCGCCTGTTTCCGCAACTCCGGCACCCAGCGCGCCCGCTGCGGCTCAGGATTTCGGCATTCCGCATGAGGTGGTCAAGCTGAGCGGCATGCGCAAGACGATCGCGCGCCGCCTGACCGAATCCAAGCAGCAGGTGCCGCACATCTACCTGACCGTCGATATTCAGCTCGACAGACTGCTCAAGCTCCGCTCCGAACTCAATGCGGGGCTGGCCGGGCGGGGCGTCAAGCTTTCGGTCAACGATCTGCTCATCAAGGCGCTGGGCGCGGCGCTGGTGCAGGTGCCCGAATGCAATGTGCAGTTCGCCGGTGACCAAATGCTGCAATTCAAGCGCGCCGACATCTCTGTCGCCGTATCGATCCCCGGCGGCCTGATCACCCCGATCATCACGGAAGCGGACAGCAAGAGCGTTTCGGCGATCTCCACCGCGATGAAGGACCTGGCCGCCCGCGCGAAGGACGGCAAGCTGGCCCCGCAGGAATATCAGGGCGGCACGGCGTCGCTGTCCAACATGGGCATGTTCGGCATCAAGCAGTTCGAAGCCGTGATCAATCCGCCCCAGGGCATGATCATGGCCATTGGCGCGGGGGAGAAGCGGCCCTTCGTCATCGATGACGCGCTCCAGATCGCGACCGTCATGTCGGCGACCGGCAGCTTCGATCACCGCGCCATCGACGGCGCCGACGGCGCGCGGCTGATGCAGGCGTTCAAGGAACTGGTCGAAAACCCGCTTGGCATGCTGGCCTGATGGCGCGGCCCGACGAAATGCCGCCGGAAATGAGTCCGGCCGTGCGCGTCATCGCCATGCCTGCCGATACCAATCCCTATGGGGATATATTCGGCGGCTGGCTGATGAGCCTGATGGATTCGGCGGCGGGATCGGTGGCGGCGCGGCATAGTCATGGGCGCGCCGTGACGATCGCGGTGGAGGGCATGACCTTCCTGCGGCCGGTTGTCGTCGGCGACGAGGTTTCGGTGTTCGCGACGCTGAAATCCGTCGGGCGCACGTCGATGAAGATCGATGTCGAAGCCTGGCGGCGCACGCGGCACGACGACCGTTCCTATCGCGTGACCAAGGCGACGTTCACCTTCGTGGCGATCGGCGAGGATCGCCAGCCCCGCTCCGTGCCGCCCTTCACGCCCCCGGCGGCGGCTTGATATTCCTGCGTAAAAGGAAAGTTTACCATGGCTGACAATTACGACCTGATCGTTCTGGGTTCCGGCCCCGGCGGCTATGTCGCCGCGATCCGCGCGGCGCAGCTTGGCCTGAAAACCGCCATCGTGGAGCGCGAGAATCTGGGCGGCATCTGCCTGAACTGGGGCTGTATCCCGACCAAGGCGCTGCTCCGCTCGGCGGAAATCTACCATTATATGCAGCATGCTGGTGATTATGGCTTGGCCGCGGAAAAGATCAGCGCCGACATCGCGGCGGTGGTGAAGCGTTCGCGCGGGGTGGCCAAGCAGCTCAATCAGGGCGTCACCCATCTGATGAAGAAGAACAAGATCACCGTCCACATGGGTGAAGGCAAGCTGACGGGCAAAGGCAAGCTCAGCGTCACCAAGGACGGCAACACGCAGGAATTGACGGCGAAGAACATCATCGTCGCCACCGGCGCGCGGGCGAGGGACCTGCCGGGCACGCCAGCGGACGGAAAGCGCGTGTGGACCTACCGCCACGCCATGACTCCGCCGGAAATGCCCACGAAGCTGCTGGTCATCGGATCCGGCGCGATCGGCATCGAATTTGCGAGCTTCTACAATGACATGGGCGCAGAGGTCACTGTGGTCGAGATGATGGACCGCATCGTGCCGGTGGAGGATGCGGACGTGTCCGCCTTCCTGGAAAAGGCGCTCAAGAAGCAGGGCATGACCATCCTGACCGGCGCTGGCGTGAGCAACATCCAGGTGGGCGCCAATGGCGTGAAGGCGGTGATAAAGGACAAGGCGGGCAAGGAAAGCGCCGCCGAGTTCAGCCACATGATCGTCGCGATCGGCATCGTGCCCAATACGGAGAATGTGGGCCTCAAGGAACTGGGCGTCGCGATGGACGATCGCGGTTTCCTGAAAACCGACGAGATGTGCCGCACCAATGTGGAAGGCCTGTGGGCAATCGGCGACATCACCGCGCCGCCATGGCTGGCGCACAAGGCGAGCCATGAAGGGGTGATCGCGGCTGAGGCGATCGCGGGCCAGCATCCCCACGCGATGGACCCGCGCAACATTCCGGGCTGCACCTATTGCCACCCGCAGGTCGCCAGCGTCGGGTTGACCGAGGCCAAGGCGAAGGAAGCGGGCTATGAGGTGAAGGTCGGCATGTTCCCCTTCATCGGCAATGGCAAGGCGATCGCGCTGGGCGAGGCGGAAGGCTTCACCAAGACGGTGTTCGACGCCAAGACCGGCGAATTGCTGGGCGCGCACATGGTCGGCGCGGAAGTGACCGAGATGATACAGGGCTTCACGGTCGGCAAGACGCTGGAAACCACCGAGGCGGAGTTGATGCACACGGTCTTCCCGCATCCGACCATTTCGGAATCGATGCATGAAAGCGTGCTCGCCGCCTATGGCAGAGCGCTTCATATCTGATCGAGGCGCATGGCGAAGAGGCGGGGCGGCTTTGGCCGTGTCGCTTCTTTGCGTCCTGTTGATCGCACTGGTTCAGCGATCGGGCGCGGCGGACGCGCTCAACCTTAGCCTGATGGGCGCGGCTGGAACGGCGCGGGATACGCCCGCTGGCGCGGCCGTGACATGGATCATGCGGGCCGCGTCGCTTGCTGGTGGAAGCGAGGGCCGCTTTCTGCTGTTCAACGTTGCGCTCGCCATCCTGCTGTGGCGGGGAAGGAAGCTGTCCGCGCTGTGGCTGACCTTCACCATGGCGGGCGGCACCTTGCTGAACCTGGGCCTCAAGCAGGTTTTTGCCGCGCCCCGGCCTGATTTGTTGCCGCACCTCGACATCGTCAACAGCTACAGTTTTCCAAGCGGGCATGCCGCCGGAAACATGATGCTGTTCGGCGCGATCGCGCTGCTGATCGGCAGCCGGGCAGCCTATGTCATGGCAGGCGCGATCATCCTGCTGATCGGGGTCAGCCGGACATGGCTGGGCGTCCATTGGCCGACCGATGTGATGGCCGGATGGATCGAGGGGCTGGGCTGGCTCGCCTTTTGCCGCTGCTGGCTACCAGCGGGGGGAGGGGAGCAGCAAGGCGTCGCTCCAGCGGTCGAAGGGCGGCATGCCGTCAGAGGTGATGAAGCCATGCACCCAGAAGCTGTCGAAGACGGTTGCCATGGCGATGAGGAGAAGCAGTAGCGCTGCGCCAGCGAAGATCGCGTGAGAGCCGCGCAGGCCCCTTTCCGGCGTTAGCGCCAGCAGGACGAGCGGCAGGATCGGCAGGAAGTAGCGGCCCTGCGTCCCTTGGATATAGTCTGCGCCCAAGGGGGTGCCAGTCAGATACATGGCCGTTTCGATGAGCAGCGCGCTTCCCGCCGCCACGGTCAGCCACCAGAGACGCTGGCCGATGCCGATCCGCAATCCCGATCCGGTGAGGATGGCCGCACCGATCATCAGGGCGGCCAGCGCATAGGCGGCGAGCGGCAGCAATATGGCGTTCCAGCCGAACCGCCCGGCGATTTGCAGCGCGTAGACCGGCGCGCGCTCAACCACGCTGGAACAGAGAATGCGCACATAGGCCACTGGATCGGCCAGGATCACGCCCAATTGCGCGGCCAGAGGCGCGGTCATGACATTCTCGCCCGTCTTGCGGGAGGCAATGTGATAGAGCGCCTGGCTGCCTCCCGACATCTTCATCCACGCCACGAAAGCCGCCGCACCGGCGATCATTGCGCCCAGCAGCAGCCAGGGGCGCAGGTCCTTCCGCCCTTCCGGCCTGTCCAGTCCCGCGGCGATCAGGGGCAGATATACGCCCTTCGCCAGGGCAAGCAGCGGCGCCGTTACCAGCAGGGCGGCGGACCGCGCGGGCGTGGCTCCCATGAAGGCGATGCGCAGCGCGAGCGCGAAACCAAGGAAACCGAGGCCGTTGATAATCGCGTCGGGCGAGAGCGATCCTGTCTGATAGCAGAATGTCGGCAGCAGCGCGGCCGCCAGCATCGCATTCCGTCCGAAGGGCAGCAGCGCAAAGGCCGCGCCCAGCAGCATCAGGCCAGCGAGCGCGTTCACCATGCGCCCGGCGTAGAAGCTGCCGAGCCGGGGCAGCCCCGCCGCGTCGCCCAGCATCAGCCCAGCCGCGCCGGGCGCGTAAAGGGTGGGCGCATAGCTGGCGACGTTGGGAAAATCGGCGAAGGACTTGCCCGGACGCGCGGCGTCGGCGCTCCATGCCTTTTCCAGCATCGCGCGGTCGAACTGGCGGAGCTTCGGCGGCACATCGGTGGGGAAGTCGGCGGCATGCAGGTCAAGCGCCGAACGGGGCAGTTCAGCGCCGATCATCCCTGCCTGCGTCCGTGTGAACACGCGTCCGTCAGCGAGGAGCAGCGCCTTCATATAATGCTGATTCTCGTCGGGAGCCTGAAAGGGTGGAGTAACCAGCGCGAAGAACAGCGTCGCCAGGCAGATGGCGGCCAGCAGCCATTGCTGCATGGGCGACACCGGCGCTGAGACAGGCAGGCTGGCCCGCCTGCCTTCGGCAACTGTTATCCGTTCGTTTCTCAAAGGACCGCGCCCCCTCCTGATCACATGCAGGAGGGATGTTAATGGCGATGCCTTAATATTTCCCGTTCATTGCTTTGTTGCGGGTCGTTACAGAGGCGAAGGCATTGTTTGCGCGAGCCAGGGCGGCAGCGTCGCGGGATCGATATCCTCCACCCGGCGATGCTCGATCGACAGGCCAAGGTCGGGCAGCGCCGCGCGCTGGCGCTTTGCATCGGCGCTGGCGAGGGGAACCGCAACGAGCCGCCGGTTCACCTTGCTGCGATAATGCATGCGGGCGGTATTTTCCTGCCCCACATAGCAGCCCTTGTCATAATCGACGCCACCCAGTTCCTCTGCATTGGCTTCCAGCCAGAGGGTCTGGTCCTGACCAAGCTCCGCCACGCCTTCGAACACGCCGAGCGAGAGGCGGTGCGCGCGGAAGGCGGCGCTGGCGTCACCCGGTTCCGGCGGCGCGATCCAGCGGTGGCCAAGGGCAGGAAGGCGCGGGTCGAGCGGTTTGCCGCTCTCCTCCAGCGACCAGTGGACGGCAAGAGCATCCTCCCGCGCTATCGCGACCTTGCGGCGCAGGCGGTAGAGCGTCAGCCGTTTGGCAAGGGCGTCGGCCTGCGATGCCTCGCAATCGATCAGCACATCATCGCCATCGCTCCAAAGGATGAAATCATAGAGCGCCTTGCCCTGCGGTGTCAGCAGCCCGCCCCAGCGCGGCTCACCGTCTTTCAGCGTCAACACATCGCGCGTCAGCAGTCCCTGAAGGAGGGGCCTGGCCTCTTCGCCTGAAATTCTAAGGAGCGCGCGGTCGGTGAGGGTGGTGCCGGTCATCGGCTTTAGGTAGGACAGGCGGCGACCATATCCAAGCGGCGAGCATTTCATGTCCGAGACTTTTGACCTGATCCTGAAGAACGGCACCGTCCACACGCCCGGCGGGGCGGAGAGCGTGGATGTCGGCGTGCGCGGCGGCAAGATCGCGGCGATCGGCAGCGGATTGGGCGATGCGGGCGAGGTGATCGATTGTACCGGGCTGGACGTGCTGCCGGGCTGCATCGACAGCCAGGTCCATTTCCGCGAGCCGGGGCTGGAGTATAAGGAAGACCTCGAATCAGGCAGCCGCGCCGCGGTGCTGGGCGGGATCACCGCCGTGTTCGAAATGCCAAACACCAATCCGAATACTGACAGCGCGGAACGGGTACGGGAAAAGCTCGATCGCGCGCATCATCGCATGTGGTGCGACCATGCCTTCTATGTCGGCGCGACGGCGGACAATGCGGAGGCGCTGAAGGAACTGGAGCGGATTCCGGGGACGGCGGGGGTCAAGATCTTCATGGGCGCATCGACCGGCAGTCTGCTGGTGGATGATGACGCCGCCCTGTCGCGTGTGCTGGCGAGCGGAACACGCCGCGTCGCCATCCATGCCGAGGATGAGGCGCGGATGAACGCGCGCAAGGATTTGCGGGTGGAAGGCGATCCTTCCTCTCATCCGGTGTGGCGCGACGATGAAAGCGCGATGATCGCGACGCAGCGGATCATTGGGCTTGCCCGCAAGGCGCGACGGCGCATCCACATTCTGCATGTGACGACCCCGGCCGAACTGGAATATATCGCGCGGAACAAGGATATCGCCACTTGCGAGGTGACGCCGCAGCATCTGACGCTGGCGGCGGAGGACGCCTATCCGCGCCTTGGCAGCTATGCGCAGATGAACCCGCCGATCCGGTCGGCCGCGCATCGCGACGGGCTATGGCACTGGCTGGCGCAAGGCGTGCCCGATGTGCTGGGCAGCGACCATGCGCCGCATACGATCGAGGAAAAGGCCAAGCCCTATCCCAACAGCCCCAGCGGCATGCCGGGTGTGCAGACGCTGGTGCCGCTGCTGCTGAACCATGTGGCGGAGGGCAGGCTGTCGCTGCGCCGCTTCATCGAGCTGACCTCTTCGGGGCCGCAGCGCGTGTTCGGGCTGGTGGGCAAGGGACGGATCGCGCTGGGATATGATGCCGACTTTACCGTCGTCGATCTCAAGAAGCGGTGGACGGTGGGCAGCGACTGGCTGGCTTCGCGCTGCAACTGGTCGCCCTTCGAAGGGATGGAGCTGACGGGCAAGGCGGTGGGCACCATCATTCGCGGCCATCGCGTGATGTGGGAAGATGCGCTGGCCAACGAAGCGGTGGGCGAGCCCGTGCGGTTCGAAGCGACGGAGTTCGCCTAGCACCTAGGCCGCGGCAAGCTGGCTGCGGCGGGCGGCGGCCAGGCCGTCGCCCGCGAAGAGGATGAGGCCAAGCCAGATCAGGGCGAAGCTCGCCATCTGTCCGTGCGTCAGCTTCTCGCCATAGAGGAAGACGCCGCACAGGAATTGCAGCGTCGGCGCCAGATATTGCATCAGCCCCAGCGTCGACATGGGCAGGCGGATCGCCGCCATCGCGAAAAGGATGAGCGGCACGGTGGTCAATGCCCCGGACGCGACGAGCATGGCGGTGAGATAGGTGTTCGTGCCGAAGCTCATCCCGCCATGACTTGCCAGCCAGATCAGATAAGCGACGGCGAAGGGCGTCAGGATCAATGTCTCCGCGCCCAGCCCCGCCATGGGCGAGACGGGCGTCAGCTTGCGGATCAATCCATAGAAGGCGAAGCTCAGCGCCAGCACGACGCTGATCCACAATGTCGTAAGCGCAGCCGCCGCCATGATGGCGACGCCCAGGGCCGCCGCGCTTATGGCGAGCTTCTGCACGCGGCTGAGCCGTTCCTTGAGCACCAGCACGCCCAGCGCGACATTGACCAGCGGGTTGAGGAAATATCCAAGGCTTGCGGCTATGATGTGGTCGCCATTGACCGCCCAGACGTAGGTCAGCCAGTTGATGGCGATGAAGAAGGCCGATCCGGCGAGCGGCAACAGCAGCTTGCGGGTTCGGAGCGCCGTGGCGAGGGGTCCCAGACCCCGCCGCGCGGCGAGAAGCCCAAGGATCAGCAGCAGCGACCACAGAACGCGTTGGGAGACGACCTCGACCGGAGCGACTTCATGCAACAGCTTGAAGAAAATAGGCAGCAGGCCCCAGAGGCCATAGGCCGCAAGAGCCGCGAGCATGCCCGCCCGCAGTTCGGGATTATGCCCGGTCAGAGAAGGCCTCCGCCCACGAACAGGCGCAGCGCGCCGAATGCGGCGACGACCAGGCAGAAATTGCGGCCGCTCGTCCGGCTGGATGCCATGCCGATCAACGCGCCGAATAGCGCAAGCGGCACCAGCAGCCAGTTGAGGATCGCCACGAACGGCAGGATCGCGGGAATCATCAGGATGAGCGCGACGAGGCCGATCAGGATGGACAGTATGTTGAGCATCGCCGACACATGGCCATTCCGCAGCCCGTGAGCAAGCCGTCCGCGAAGGCCAATGCGCATCGACTGGCATCGCAGCTATTTTCCGCCGTTTACCAAAAAGCCTAACGGAAAATTAACTCGCGTTCTTCATGCCTTGTTTACGAAGGAGTGAGTCGATGGCGCGTTTCCAACTGGCCTGTGCGGCCGCGATGCTGCTGGTGCTGCCCCTGGGCGGATGCGGCAAGGGCGGCAAGGACGCCGATCTGAACGCGCTGGACGCGCAGCTTACGAACGATGCGGTTGACCCTGCGCTGAAAGGCGCGCTCGCCGGGCAGATCGTGGTCGATCCGAACCTGACGAAACAGTCGAACCGCAATGCCGTGCGCCCCGCCGACCGGCCAGCCAGCGCCACATTGCCGGTGTTGAAGGGCGACGCTGCCAAGGCGCTTGCCGAATCGGTGAAGCTGGCGGGCGGCAAGCTGCTGGCCGCGCCCGCTCCGTCGAAGGGCGAAGCGATGGAATCGACCACGACGCTGGCCGCGCTGGCGCGCGAACAGGCGCAGCCCGGCGGGAACGCCTATTGCCGCAAGAAACTGACCTACGGCATGCAATGGGCCAGCCGCTTGCCCGATCCCTTTACCGTCTATCCCGGCGCGCAGCTGATGGAAGCGGCGGGCGCGGACAAGGATGGATGCACGCTGCGCGCGGCGACCTTCGTAACGCCGGTGCCGCGCCAGAGCGTGATGGATTTCTACTATACCCAGGCGCGGCGATCGGGATTTGACGCCGAACATCAGATATTGGGCGGCAGCCATGTGCTGGGCGGCACCCGCAAGGATGATGGCAGCGCCTTCCTGCTGCTGTTCACCGACGCACCCGGCGGCAGGACCAGCGTAGACATCATTGCCGACCAGGGCCGCTGAGCCGCTGTCCGGCCTGCCGGAGATCGGCCCATTTCCTTTGCCGTGATTTCCCTCTAGGGCGGGCGGCATGAACAATATCCTTCTCGTCATGGGCGGCGGAGCCGTGGGCGCGCTCGGGCGGTATCAGCTTGGCCGCTGGTCGGGCCATCTGTTTCCTGGTGCTTCGTGGCCATGGGGAACCTTCGCCGCCAACCTGCTGGGCGGCTTTGCCATGGGACTGGTTGCTGGCTGGCTGGCGCGCTTTCATGGCGCGTCGGGCGAGTCCCTGCGCCTGTTGCTGGCGGTCGGGCTGCTCGGTGGCTTCACGACCTTCTCCTCTTTCAGCCTGGAAATCGTGCTGATGATCGAACGGGGGCAGTTCGTCACCGCGTTTGCCTATGCCCTGCTCTCGGTGATTGGTGCCGTCGCGGCGCTGATCGGCGGCCTTAGTCTTATGAGGGCCTTCGCATGAAGGGGCGTCCGCCGGGCAAGCCGCCTGCGCCGTCACGCGGTGGCCGCAAGCCAGGGAGCGGGAGCGGCGCTGCGCCGGGCCGGGCACGGGGTAAGGCACCGGCAGCGCGCGCACGCAATCCCGAAGCGCCCAAGGCTGCGCCCAAGCCAGCCGCGAAGGCTCCGGTTGCAAAAGCCTCTCCGGCGAAAGGCGTATCGCTCGATGTCCGCCAATTCCGCGTCGGAGCCGACGATGACGGCATTCGCCTCGATCGCTGGTTCCAGCGGCATTTGCCCGATGTGGGCTTCAACACCGTGTCCCGCTGGGCGCGCACGGGGCAGTTGCGCGTCGATGGCGCGCGCGCCGCTCCGGGCGACAGGATCAGCGAAGGGCAGAGCATTCGCGTTCCTCCCGCCGAACCCAAGGCAGCCGAAACGGCAAAGCCTCGCCGCGTGCGGCCGCAGCTCAGCGAGGATCAGGTGGCTTTCGCGCAAAGCCTGGTCATCCATCGCGACGCTCAGGCGATCGTCATCAACAAGCCTCCCGGCCTTGCGACCCAGGGCGGCACGAAGACCGAAGATCATGTCGACGGCCTGCTGGACGCGCTGGAGTTCGATCTCGATCAGCGGCCCAAACTTGTCCACCGGCTCGACAAGGATACGTCCGGCGCGCTTCTGGTCGCCCGGACGGCGCGATCGGCGGCGTTCTTCGCAAAGGCCTTTTCCAGCCGCACCGCGCGCAAGGTCTATTGGGCGATCGTCATCGGCGTGCCGTCCATCGACGATGGGATGATCGAACTGCCCATCGCCAAGCAGCCGGGCACGGGCGGCGAGAAAATGCATGTGGATGAGGAGGAGGGGCTTCCCTCCCGCTCGCGCTATCGCGTAATCGAACGCGCGGGAAATCGCGCCGCATGGGTCGAATTGCAGCCCTATACTGGCCGCACCCATCAGCTGCGCGTCCATATGGCGGCGATCGGCCATCCTATCGTGGGCGACGGCAAATATGGTGGAAAGGATGCGTTCCTGTCCGGCACCATCAGCCGCAAGATGCACCTTCATGCGCGGCGCATTCGGGTGGATCATCCCGATGGCGGGCGCGTGGACGTGCGTGCGGAATTGCCCGAACATTTCGCGGCCAGCCTTGCGTCGCTGGGCTTCGACCTGTCGGCTGGCGACCTTCCGCTGGACGAGGAAATCGAACGGAAGCCGACGCGCGAGGATGAGAAGAAGGCGGCGCGCGCTCATGCCAAGCAGGTCCGCAAAGGCCGCCGGGGCGAGCGCCGGTCGCGTGGCGCGGGCGAAAGCCGGAGCCCGCGAAAGAAATGAGCAATCGCCTTGCCGTCTTTGATTGCGACGGCACGCTTGTGGATAGCCAGCACAGCATTTGCACCGCCATGACGCGCGCGTTCGAAGGGGAGAAGCTGGCCGCGCCCGATCGCGCCGCCATCCTGTCGGTCGTGGGACTGTCATTGCCGCTCGCCATTGCGCGGCTGCTGCCGGATGCCGAGGAAGATTATCATCTGCATCTGTCGGAAGGTTACAAGCGGGCCTTTCAGCACCTGCGCCGCGAAAATATGGTTTCGGAGCCGCTTTACCCCGGCATGGCGGCACTGATCCGGGATCTGGACGCTGGCGGATGGCTGCTGGGCGTCGCAACCGGGAAATCCGATCGCGGACTGGCGCTGTGTTTGGAGCATCACGGCATCGCCGCGCATTTCGTCACGCTCCAGACCGCCGACCGGCATCCGTCCAAGCCGCACCCGTCCATGCTGCTGTCCGCCATGGCCGATGCTGGCGCTTCGCCGGAAACCACGGTGATGATCGGCGACACGAGCTATGACATCGACATGGCTCTGGCCGCTGGAACGCGCGCTCTGGGCGTTGGCTGGGGCTATCATCAGCCTGCTGAACTGGTGGCGGCGGGCGCGCATGGCGTGACCATGGACAGCAGTGAATTGCATCGCCATATCCACGGCCAATGACTGGCTCTTCTCCCCCGCCGCCGCCTCCGGCTGACTCTGAAAAGGTGGCCCGCCAGCGCTTCTTCGCGCTTGGCCTTTTCCGGCTTTCGGGCGCGATTATCGTGATGTTCGGCTTCCTCATCCTGATGCAGCGCTTCGACTGGGTTCAGGGCGGAAAGGCCAAGGCGATGGGCGCGATCTTCGTGATGGTTGGCCTGTTCCAGTTCGTGATCGTGCCGCGCCTGCTTCTGTCCCTGTTCCGCAAGCCCGCGCCCCGCGACAACGGGGAGCCGCGCCCGTGAAGCGCTTTTACACGCATGTCGCTGTCCTTGAAGGCGAGGCAGGTTTCGAGATTCATCTGGACGGGCGGCCGGTTCGCACGCCCGCTCGCGCGCCGCTGGCGTTGCCCCATGCGCTGCTGGCCGAAGCGATCGCTGGAGAATGGCGGGGGCAGGGCGAACGCATCGATCCACGCTCCATGCCGTTCACCGGGCTGGCGAACGGCGCGATCGATCAGATCGCGGCCGATCGCAAAGGTTTCGCGGCCGGGATTGCGCGCTATGGCGAGAGTGATCTACTTTGTTATCGCGCGGAGGGGCCAGGCGAATTGGTCGCCCGTGAAGCGGCGGCATGGGACCCGCTGCTGGAGTGGGCGCGGCGGCGCTATGATGTGACGTTCCGCGTCACGCAGGGCGTCATTCCCGTTGAGCAACCGGCCGAAACGCTGGAGCGGCTCGGTGCGGCGGTAGGGGCGTTCGATCCATTCACCCTGGCGGGGCTGTCGACGCTGGTCACGCTTTCGGGATCTCTGGTATGCGGCCTTGCCATTGTGGAGGGCGGTCATGACGGCGATGCGATCTGGTCAGCGGCGGAAATCGACGAAGCCTGGGAAGTCGAACAATGGGGAGAGGATGCCGAAGCCGCCGCGCGCTCTGCCCGGCGAAGGGCTGAGTTCGGCATGGCGCATGCCTTTTGCGCTCTGATACGGGGTTAGGGCAACGGGCGCGACAGGCTTAGCCCGACACAGGTTAAGCAATGTAGAAGGTCTGGCGCTGGCCTATTATGCCTCAGGCGACGCCCGAAGTCAGCTTGTTCGCGTAGAGCAGCCGCCCCGGTCCGAGCAGGCCGAGCAATTGCGGCAGCATATGACGCGCGACGGCAAAGCAGCCTTCACTGCGGCCGACCTTGCCCCAGGTGGCGATGTGGTTTTCGCTGACATAATCCGCGCCATGGATGACGATCGCGCGCATTTCGGCATTGTTGTTCTGCGGGTCGAGCCCAGCCAGGCGCATCGCCCGGCCATGCTGGCCTTCATAGATCGTGCCGGTCTTATACGCTCCCGCGCTGCTGGCCAGCGAGTTGGGTTCGTTGGAGAAGCTTTGCAGCCAGCCGGAATGTTCCGGGTCCGATCCCCGGCCGTGAGCCACCAGATAGGAACTGGCATGTCCGCCGACGAGATCGACGATATGGAAACGCAGTTCCCGCGAAGGAGCGTTGAAGTCCGCCAGCGCCACGCGGTCGCGCAGCTCGAACATATGCTGATGCTCGTCCAGCGCCGCCTTGGCGCGGTCGAGCAGCTTTGCATAAGGCTGGTTGGCAAGCGGTCCGGGGACCGGCGGCTTGGGGACGGGCGGCGGTGCGGGCTGTGGCGCCACGGGCATTGCGCGTCCGGCACTGTCGGCGAGAAATGAAAATGCGAACCCGCTTAAAGCGAGCTTCGTAAAACTACGGCGATCCATGGAACCTATATAACAAATCGAATGCCCCGCTCCAAGGGCAGGGATCAACGGCTGGCCGCCCGTCTGCGGCGAACGGCCAGCCTTTGCGTCAGTCCGTCGCGTTGCTGGCGTCGTCAGCGCTGCGGTCCAGCCGTGCGGTCATGCCAGTCGCTTCGGCATCATCCAGAATCTGCTGCTGTTCCGAAATGGACGGCGGCGGAGCAGGTTCGGGCGCTGACGCATTGTTGCCGGGCGGGGGCAGGGGCGCTTCGGGTTCCTCGACGATTACATTTTCCACCGGCGGTTCAACCAGATTGTTGACCACGGGTTCTTCTTCCTTCTTGCCGCAAGCGGACAGGGCAAGGGCGCCGGCGAGTGCGGCAAGAGCGATGATGCGCATGGATCAGTCCTTTAATGCGATGGCGGGCGATGGCGCGGCGGTGGGATCGAGACGGCGGCTCGACGCCTCGATCTTCTGGGCGAGCAGCTTGTCCCAGCCATAGGGATCGGAACGGAAGTTCATCGTGCCGTTGCTGCTGGCGAAGGCGGTCCAGTAGAGGAGGTAGACGGCGACCTCCTTGGGCAATTGCACCCGCTGGGTCTTGCCGGTGTCGATCAGAGTCTGGACCTTCCCCGCCAGATCAGGATTGCCAGCGACCATCAGCTCGGCAAGCGGCACCGGCTTTTCCAGACGGATGCAGCCGTGGCTGGCGAGCCGGTCGTAGCTGGCGAACTTGGCGCGCGCGGGCGTGTCATGCAGATAAACGGCGAAGGGATTGTTGAAGTCGAACTTCAAGCGGCCGAGCGCGCTGTTGGGACCGGCGGGCTGCACGATCCGTTCCCCGGTTTCGGGCGTGCCGACGATCTTGTAGCCCTGCCGCTTCAAGGCCGCGCGGCCCTTTGGCCACAATTCCTTCTTCGCGATCGAGGCGGGCACGTTCCACGGCGGATTGATGACGATCGAATGAATGCTGGACGACAGCATGGGCGTCGCATTGTCCGGCGCGCCGGTGACAGCGCGCATGGAGGTGATGGGCTGGTCGCCTTCGAACAGCGTCAGCACCGCCGCGGCGATGTTCACCTGCACGCGATTGACCGGCAACTGGCGCGGCATCCAGCGCCACCTTTCCATATTGGCCATGATGGCGGCGATGCGATCATCCACCGGCACGTTGAGTTCGCGCAGCGTACGCGTGTCGAGCAGCCCGGTCGGGTTGAGGCCATAGCGGCGTTGCGCCCGTTGCAGCGCGTCCACCAGATTTTCGTCCGGCTGCACGCTCTTGTCCTCGATCATCAGCCGCTTGCGGATGGCGTCAGGCGAGGATTTGGCAGTAAGCGTGGGCCAGCCGCCCTCATCCCGGATGCGTTCATAGGTGGCGAGCCCCCGGCGCAGGCCGTCATAGCCCGCATAAGGCGGCGTGAGGCTGCTCACCCACTGGGGCAGGCGGTCTTCGGCAATGGCGCGGGCGAGGCCGGGACGCGGATCGAACGGAGCGGGGCGAAGCGCCCAGATTTGCAGGAAGTCGGCCGTGTCGACGCGGCCGGTGCTGAGCGCCTTCGCCCGGTCAAGGACGGCGGATACCAGCGCATCGCCGCTCAGCCGCTGACTGGCCTTGCTCCGGGCCATCAATCCTTCCTTCGTGCCCCCTTTCAGCCAGTCGTTGAGCCAGCTTTCCTGCGCGGCCGACATGGGCGGGATCGGCACTGGCGGCATGACTGTGACCGGCGGCGGAGCGACGGGCTGCGTGGCGGGCGGCAGGGTGGGGGACACTGCCGGAGGCTGCGCCAAAAGGGGCGCGGCGGCCACGGCAAGCAGGGAAGAGACGGATAAACGGATCAAATTGGGACGGTTCATGCTGGACCAGATAGCGCAAAGCCCTCATCCTTCAAACTCGCCTTTGCGGAAAAATATGATGCTGCATGTCGTTCACCATCCCGCCTATGTCTCTGCGGCAACAGCGGGAAGCAGTTTCCGCTTCGACAAATATGGGCTGGTGATGGAGGCGCTCGCGCAAAGCGGAGCGGCGCTTCTGGTCCATGAACCTGCCCCCATGCCGCTGCCATGGATCGAGGCGGTGCACGATCCTGGCTATGTGGCGGAAGTGATGGCGCTGAACGTGCCGCGCGACAAGGAGCGCCGCATCGGCTTTCCGGTCACCGCGCATGTCAGGCGCCGCTCGCTTCTGTCGCCCGGCGGCACATGGCTGGCGGCGAAGCTGGCGCTGGCGCATGGCTATGCGGCCAATGCGGCGGGCGGAAGCCATCACGCGCTATATGACAGCGGCGCTGGATATTGCGTGTTCAATGACCTGGCCATTGCGGCCAACCGGCTGATCGCGGAGGCTGACGCGCGGCGCATCCTCATATTGGACCTTGATGTGCATCAGGGTGACGGGACCGCACAGTTGATGGCGGGCAGGGATGATGTCTTCACCCTGTCCATTCACGCCGAAAAGAATTTCCCGGTGCGAAAGGCACGGTCGTCGCTGGACATTCCACTTGCCGATGGGACGGATGATGATGGCTATATGGAGGCGCTGATGGGCGTATTGCCCAAGGTGCTGGACGCGTTCGCGCCCGATCTCATCCTCTATCAGGCGGGCGTGGACGCGCATGGGGAGGATCGTCTGGGCCGTCTGTCGCTGACCGATCATGGGCTTGAGCAGAGGGATCGCGCGGTGATGCGGGAGGCGAGGCGGCGCGCCATTCCCGTCGCCAGCACCATGGGCGGCGGCTATGGCGCTGACCGCATGGCGATCGCGCGGCGGCATGCGGCCTGCATGGTCCGGCTGGCGGAGGAATGCCTGCGCCATGCCCCCGCATGAGCCGGAGCATGGCGCGGAGCCGGTCAGTGCATGGTCGAAGGAGGCACGACCGCCTCCTGCCTGTGACCCATCACCCTGGCGGCGATCAAACCGGCGGCGGCGAGCGCGACGAAATCGCTGAACGCCAGATAGAGCATGTAGCCCCACGGCGCATGGTTGAAGACCGACTGTCCGATATGCAGCCATAGCACGGCCGCGATGGCGAACAGGATGGTCAGACGCGCGCGGCTGCCGAAGCCGGCGGCGACGAAGCGCAGCGCAAGGGCGATCAATATGCCGACCGCGAGCGCCAGGATGAACCCGCCGATCAGCGCTGCGCTGTCGGTGACGGGAAAGCCGCTGCTGTTATAGAAGACGGTGGCGACCGGCCCCCTGCCGTAAAGTATGGTGCCCTGTGCGGTTGCCGGATCGGGGATGACATAGACGCCCGTGCCATTGGGAGTGAGCGCCTGCGCCAGCGCCGCCTGGAGGTTGGCGCTCGCCTGTCCATCGGCGCGATGATAGGCGAGGGCGCTCAGCGGCGTGCCCCAGAATATGAAGCCGATGATGTACATGGCGATGCCGCCCACTACGCCGCCTGCGATCGACCTGACCATATACGCTCCTGTCCCTGTTAGCGATGTGACAGGAGGAACGCTGCGGAGCCGGAATATTTCCGGCGCTAGGCTTGGTCGCTCGCGCGTGCAGCCTTTTCAGCAATCCCCGAAACGCCTTCGCGCCGGTCCAGTTCGTCCAGCACGGCATCGAACGGAACGTCCAGATCGGCAAGCAGGATGAGCAGGTGGAACAGCAGGTCGGCGCTTTCACCGATCAGACCCTCACGGTCGGCAGCCATGGCGGCGATAACCGCCTCCACCGCTTCTTCGCCGACCTTCTGCGCGATCTTGGCACGGCCACGGCCCGTCAGCTTCGCCACATAGGATTGGCCGGGGTCGGCGGTCCGCCGTTGATGGATGGTCTTTTCAAGGTCGGACAGGGTAGAGCGCATGGCGTCTTTCAAAGCCTCAGTCGCGTGGGGGCGTCAACCGAAAGTTGGTTTCAGCCCCTGCGGACCGGAACGCCTGCTGCGGCCAGCGCCGCATGCGCTTCCGCTACCGTATGCTGGCCGAAATGGAAGATGGACGCGGCCAAGACCGCACTGGCATGGCCTTCGATCACGCCTTCGACCAGATGCTGGAGCGTTCCCACGCCGCCGCTGGCGATGACGGGGATCGATACCGCATCGGCAATGGTGCGGGTAAGGGCAAGGTCGTATCCCGCCTTTGTCCCGTCGCCGTCCATCGACGTGACCAGCAACTCGCCAGCGCCAAGCTCCGCCAGGCGGATCGCATGTTCCACCGCATCGATGCCGGTTGGCTTGCGGCCGCCATGGGTGAAGATTTCCCAGCGGTTCGCGGCCACGCGCCGCGCATCGACCGATCCGACGACGCACTGGCTGCCGAAGCGATCTGCTATGTCGGCGACGACTTCGGGCCGGGATACGGCGGCGCTGTTGACCGCCACCTTGTCCGCTCCGGCGAGCAGCAGGGCGCGCGCATCGTCCGGGCTGCGAACGCCTCCACCGACTGTCACAGGCATGAAGCAGACTTCGGCCGTGCGGCGGACCACATCCAATATGGTGCCGCGCGCTTCATGGGTGGCGGTGATGTCGAGGAAGCAGAGTTCATCCGCCCCGGCCGCGTCATAGACGCGCGCCTGCTCCACCGGATCGCCAGCGTCGCGCAGGTCCACGAAGTTGACGCCCTTGACCACGCGGCCATTGGCTACGTCCAGGCAGGGGATGACGCGGGTGCGGACTGTCATCGGCGCGCCTTCTTCCAGCAGCAGGCGGTGGAGAAGCTGGTCACGCCGCCGCCTTTGCGACCGACAGGGCGGTCTTGAGATCCAGCCGGCCGTCATAGAGCGCGCGGCCGGTGATCACGCCTTCAATTCCCTCGTCGGCATGCAGGCTGAGCACGCGAATATCGGCAATGCCAGCAACGCCGCCGCTGGCGATCACCGGGATGTCCGTGGCCCGCGCCAAGTCAACGGTCGCATCGATGTTGCAGCCTTTCAGCAAGCCGTCGCGGCCGACGTCGGTGAACAGCAGGCTGGCGACGCCCGCATCCTCGAAGCGGCGGGCAAGGTCGGCCACGGGCATGTCGGACTTTTCCGCCCAGCCGTCCGTCGCGACAAAGCCGTCCCGCGCATCGACGGCGACGACGATGCCGCCGGGAAAGTCGCGCGCAGCGGCTTTGACGAACTCCGGGTCCTTGAGCGCAGCGGTGCCGATGACGATGCGGGACACGCCAAGGTCGAACCAGCGCTCCACCGCTTCCCGGTTGCGGATGCCGCCGCCGAGCTGCACATGACCGGGGAACGCCTCCACTATGCGCTCGACCGCCTCCGCATTGACCGCGCGGCCAGCGAAACTGCCGTCGAGATCGACCACGTGGAGATGCTGGGCGCCAGCTTCGGCGAACAGCAACGCCTGCGCGGCGGGATCGTCACCATAGACGGTGGCGCGGTCCATGTCGCCTTCTGCAAGGCGAACGACCTGTCCGGCCTTGAGGTCGATAGCGGGGAAGACGATGAGCGACATTCTATTATCCAGAAAAGCCAAGAGGAGCGATCGCCCGCGTAAAGCTGCCTAACGTCACGGACGCCACTCCAGGAAGCGGGAGAGGAAGGAGAGGCCGTAAGCCTGGCTCTTTTCCGGGTGGAACTGACAACCGATCACCGTGTCGCGCGCGACTGCGGCAACCAGCGGGCCGCCATGCTCCGTCACCGCAGCGACATCGGCCGGGTCCGTCACTTCAAAATGATAGCTATGCAGGAAATAGGCTTCTCCGGCTGCGAGCAGCGGCGGCGATCCCTGAAGGATCACATCGTTCCAGCCCATGTGCGGCACCTTGATCGCGGGATCGGAGGGCTCGATCAGGCGAACGGTTCCGGGAATCCAGCCAAGCCCCTCATGCCGCCCGAATTCCTCGCCTGCTTCGGCGAGCAGCTGCATGCCGACGCAGACGCCAAGGAAGGGGGTGCCATGGCCGTGGACCGCATCGTTCATCGCCTCGACCATGCCGGGGATGGCCACCAGCGCGTCGCGGCAGGCCCGGAACGCGCCGACGCCCGGCAGGACGATGCGGTCCGCCCTGGCTACGGCATCGGGATCGCCGGTGATGACGACATCGTCCGCACCCGCCTTGCGCAGGGCGTTGTAGACCGAATGAAGGTTGCCCGCGCCATAGTCGATGAGGGCGAGCGCGGTCACAGCATCCCCTTGGTCGAAGGAATGGCGTCGGCCTTGCGCGGGTCGATCTCCACCGCCTGCCGCAGCGCGCGGGCAAGCCCCTTGAAGCAGCTTTCCACGATATGGTGGTTGTTGCTGCCGTAGAGATTTTCGACGTGCAGCGTGATCCCGGCGGCCTGCGCGAAGCTGTGGAACCAGTGCTCGATCATCTCGGTATCCCATTCGCCCAGGCGCTGGACGGTGAAGGAAGCCTTGAACACCAGCCAGGGGCGGCCGGAAATATCGAGCGAGACGCGGGTCAGCGTTTCATCCATCGGCGAATAGACGCTGCCGTAGCGGGTGATGCCGCGCTTGTCGCCCAGAGCCTTTGCCACCGCCTCACCAATCGCGATCGCCGTGTCCTCGGTCGTGTGGTGCTGGTCGACATGCAGGTCGCCGACCGTCTTCACATCCATGTCGATCAGCGAGTGACGCGAGAGCTGTTCGATCATATGATCGAGAAAGCCGATCCCGGTGGACACGGCATAGACGCCCGTCCCATCCAGGTTGAGGGTCACGTCGATCTGCGTTTCCGCAGTGTTGCGGTGAATTTCGGCCGTGCGCATGGCTGCGCCCTATACCCAAGTGGGCGCTCTATGCAATGTGGCGTTGCATGATGGGGCGCACTTGACCAGCGGCGTCGCGCCGTTAGGACATTCACCCATGAGCGAAGACCTGCCCGACAGCCTGATTCCCTATGATGAAATCGTTCAGGAGGCGCTGCGGGCCGTGGTCGGCCGCGTGCTCGGCGAAGTGGAACGATCCGGCGGCCTGCCGGGCAACCATCATTTCTACATCACCTTCAAGACGCAGGCGGTGGGCGTCGACATTCCCAGGCATCTGGTCGAGCGCTTTCCCGACGAAATGACCATCGTGCTCCAGAACAAGTTCTGGGACCTGAAAGTCAGCGAGGACGCGTTCGGCGTCAGCCTGACCTTCAACCAGGTGGCGGCCCATCTCCATATCCCGTTCGCCGCCATCACCGCCTTTGTCGATCCGGCGGTCAACTTCGCCCTGCAATTTCAGGTGCAGGCGGATGAAGCGCCCGAACCGCATGAAGAGGCCGAGAATGACGCGCCTCAGGTCAAGAGCGAAGACGGGTCGAACGTCGTCACGGTGGATTTCGGCAAGAAGAAATAGGGGCTGGCGGACTGCGGGTCCGTTCCCCAGATTGGCCGCGTCCCGGATGAAAGAGGGGAGTGCGCCTTGACTGACACCCGTATCGAAACCGACAGCATCGGCCCCGTCGATGTGCCCGCAGATGCCTATTGGGGCGCGCAAACACAGCGCAGTATCGAGAATTTTCCTTTCGGGGCCGAAGAACGCATGCCCATAGGCATCGTTCATGCCCTCGCCATCGTGAAGCAGGCGGCGGCGCGGGTGAACCGGCTGCACGGGCTGGACAGCTCCATCGCCGATGCGATCGAAGCCGCCGCGCGGGAGATCATCCAGGGGCGGCACGATGATCAGTTTCCGCTGGTCATCTGGCAGACGGGCAGCGGCACCCAGTCGAACATGAACGTCAATGAGGTGATCGCCGGGATCGCCAACGAGGCGCTGACTGGCCAGCGCGGAGGCAAGGCGCCGGTTCATCCCAACGATCATGTCAATATGAGCCAGTCGTCCAACGACAGCTTTCCCACGGCACTGCACATAGCAGCGGCGCGGGCGGTCACCGGCGCATTGTTCCCGGCGCTCGACCGGCTGCACGACGCATTGGACGAGAAGGCGAAGGCATGGGCGGGAATCGTGAAGATCGGGAGAACGCATCTTCAGGATGCCACTCCGCTGACGCTGGGGCAGGAATTTTCCGGCTACGCTCACCAGCTTTACCGCTGCCGCAAGCGGATAGAGCCTGCCGCGCTGCATGGGATGATGGCACTGGCGCAGGGAGGAACGGCGGTGGGCACCGGCCTCAATGCCCCCGATGGCTTCGGCGCGGATGTGGCGAGGGAGATCGCCGCCATCACCGGCATGCCGTTCCGCACCGCCGACAACAAGTTCGAGGCGCTCGCATCCAACGACCCGCTGGTGCATTTGTCCTCCACCCTGGCGACGCTGGCGGTCGCGCTCACCAAGGTCGCCAATGACATTCGCCTGCTGGGCAGCGGGCCGCGATCGGGCCTTGGAGAGCTGGACCTGCCCGCCAACGAGCCGGGCAGTTCGATCATGCCGGGCAAGGTCAACCCGACCCAATGCGAGATGCTGACCATGGTCGCCGCTCAGGTGATCGGCAATCATCAGGCGGTGACCGTGGGCGGACTTCAAGGGCATCTGGAGCTGAATGTCTTCAAGCCGATGATCGGCGCGGCGGTCCTGCGATCCATCCATCTGTTGAGCGTTGGAATGGACAGTTTCGCACAGCGCTGTGTCGAGGGGTTGGAGGCGAATGAAGGGCGCATCGCCGAACTGGTCGACCGGTCCCTGATGCTGGTGACGGCGCTTGCCCCCGAGATCGGATATGACAATGCCGCGAAGATCGCCAAACATGCGCATGCGAACGGATTGACGCTCAAGGAAGCCGGGCTGGCGCTGGGTCTTGTCGATGAAGCGGCGTTCGACCGATTGGTGCGGCCGGAAAATATGGTGTGACGGTGGCGGAACCGCGCGGGGTTCGATACATTGACGCATCATGAAGAAGAAGCCCCTTGCCTCTCAACCGCTTGTCACCATTCGCCCGCCGCGCAAGGCGGGGCTGCTGCGAAAGACGGCGCGCCTGGGCGCTACCGTCGTTGCCGCGCGAGTCGCGGCGGCGACGGGCAAGAAGGGGGTGGTCGGGCTGATCGCCGGAGTCGGGGCCAAGCGGGTGATCATGCGTTACCCCATGGGCGCCTTGTTCGTGACAGGCGCTTATCTGGCGGGCAAGGCCTATGAGGCGAAGCGCGAGGCCGATCGCAAACGGGCCGTGCGCGCCCTGCCGGACAAGAGCGGCGAACAGGTCCTGATCGAAGCGCCCGCGCCGGACAAGAGCAGCGCATCCTAAAGCGCCGATTGCCATTGCTTTACGGCCTCGATGGGCCACGCCAGCATCAGTACGTTCAGCGTCAGATTGTCGCGGATCACATAGAGCGCGACCAGTTCCATCGCGATGGCGGCAAGGATGGTGACGGCGGCCGGGGCGCGGGCGGCGAACAGGAAGCCCAGCGTCATCATCCCTATATCGCTCATGGAATTGATGATGGTGTCGCCGCTATAGCCAAGCGCGATCGTGGCAGTGCGGTAGCGATCGATGATGATGGGGGAGTTTTCCAGTATCTCCCAGGCTGATTCGATCGCCACAGCCAGCGCGAGGCGAGGCCCCAGCGGCTGGCGGCGCATCAGCAGGCGCGCGGCCGCGTAGAAGAGGAAGCCGTGGATTATATGGCTGAGGCTGTACCAGTCGGCGATATGCTGGCTGTTGCCGCTGTCGAGCGCGCCATGCCACAATTCGATGTGGCCGCAGGTGCAGATTGGCGGACGCGCCATCAGGAACAGCAGGGCGCAGGCCAGCAGCGCCACGGCGGCGGCGATCAGGAATCCGCGCCGGTTTCGCGCCCGTTTGCTTTTCGACAATTGCTTTCCCCCTCCGCGGCCCCTTGCCAAATCCCGCTCGCGGCGTCACTAGCGGCCATGGCCGACAGCATTCCCACCGAAACGCCCGATTTCAAGCGGCGCGGCGTGCTCTTCGTACTTTCGTCTCCCTCCGGCGCGGGCAAGTCCACGATCGCGCGCAAGCTGCTGGCGGCCGAGCCTGACCTTGCCATGTCGGTATCGGCGACCACCCGCCCGATGCGGCCGGGGGAGGTCGAGGGCCGCGATTATCATTTCGTCGATCTGGAAGAGTTCCGCCGGATGACGGCGGACCATGAGTTTCTGGAATGGGCGCATGTCTTCGGCCAGCGCTACGGAACGCCGCGCGCGCCGGTCGAAGCGATGTTGAAAAGCGGGCGCGATGTCCTGTTCGACATTGATTGGCAGGGCGCGCAGCAGTTGCACCAGATCGCCGGTGGCGACGTGGTGCGCGTCTTCATCCTGCCGCCATCCATGCAGGAACTGGAAAGGCGTCTGCGCGGCCGGGCGACCGACAGCGAGGAAGTGATCGAGGGCCGCATGTCGCGCGCCGCCAACGAGATCGCGCACTGGGACGGCTATGACTATGTGCTGTGCAACGTCGATGCGGACGATTGCTTCCGGCGAGTCCAGACCATTCTGCATGCCGAGCGGATGAAGCGCAGCCGCCAGACGGGCCTGATCGGCTTCATCCGCAAGCTCAGCCGCTACCATCAGGAAGACTGAGCAGGCGCTTCGAATCCGGCCGGGTCCACCCATTGGGGGTGCACCAGCGCCATCACCTTGAACAATGTGCCCATGGCGTCGTCAGCGGTCAGGCGGTGGCGGGCGGCTTCCACATCGGCGGCGCGGGCGGGCGTGGTGCGCGCGAGCTGATCGGCGCGGGCGTCGATGCCGAGCTGGCGCAGGAATTCGCCCTGGCCGACCGGTCCGAGCACACGCAACCCCGCCTGCCGCGCCATGTTGCCGATCATGGTGAAGTCGACATGAGTGGTAAGATCGCTCTCGCCCGGATCGGCGAAGGGGTCGGCGAAACGATGCCCGCGCACGGCCTGCAACGTGTCGCCGACCGCAGGGCCTTCATAGCCATAGTCGATGATGATCGCGGCGCCGCCCTGCCGCGCGATGCGGGATGCGAGGTCGAGGGCGATCGCTGCTCCCGCCATCGGCACTTCGAGGATGGAGCCTTCCGGCGCATCGGCGGCGATCGCCGGAATGCCCGATTCAACGCGGCGATAGCCCGGCATGGGGAGGAAATGATCCTCATCATCCACGGTGGAGCGGATCACGACCCTCTCGCGCCATTCATTGCCGGCTCGCACATATTGTCGAACGGGCAGGGCATCGAAAAATTCGTTGGCAACGACCAGTAGCGGGACATTATCCGGCAATCCGGCGACGTCATCGCAATGGCGGGCGTTGGGAACGGCCGCCTGCTGGCGTTCGCGCAAGGTGGGGCTGGTCTCGACAAAGCGCACTTCGGGAGTGAAGCCGACGCTGGCCATGGCGCGAAGGGCGTCGGCGGCCAGCGTGCCGCGTCCGGGGCCGAGTTCGGCATAGAGAGAATGCGGACGGCTGCCGGAGCGCATCCAGACATCGGCGAGGCAGAGGCCAACCAGTTCGCCGAACATCTGGCTGATTTCCGGGGCGGTCGTGAAATCCCCGGCGGCGCCCAGCGGGTCGCGGGTACCGTAATAATGCTGGTTGGCCTCAGCCATATAATGGGCGATCGTGATCGGACCGCCGGAATCGATCTGCCGCGCGAGCCTTTGGGCAAGCGTCAGCGCGTCAGCTGACACTTGCGCTTCCCGCGATGGGTTCCACACGCACGCGGCGGCCTTTTGCCGTGACGATCAGATAGAGGCCGCCCACGATCATCGGCACGCACAGCCACTGACCCATGTGGAGGCCGGTACGGGCGGCGAATTCCATCAGTTGCGCGTCGGCTTCCCGATAAAATTCGACGCAGAAGCGGAAGAGGCCGTAGCCGAGCAGGAAAATGCCCACCAGCATGCCCGGCTTGTAGCGCGCCCGCGTCTTCCAGAAGGCGAACGCCAGGATCAGGAACAGCAGGAGGCCTTCCAGCGCGGCTTCGTAAAGCTGGCTCGGGTGGCGGGGGAAGGGGCCTCCGGTCGGGAAGACGATCGCCCAGGGGACATCGGTTTCCTTGCCCCACAGTTCGCCATTCACGAAATTGGCCAGACGGCCGAAGAAGAGGCCGAAGGGGACGCAGCAGGCGACATAATCATGGATGCGCAGCCAGCTAAGCTTTTCCTTGCGCGCCATGTAGAGGATGCCGAGCGAAACGCCGACAACGCCGCCGTGGAAGGACATGCCGCCATTCCACAGCTTGAAGATGTCGAGCGGATTGCGGAGGATTTCCGGCTGGTAGAAGAGGACATAGGCCAGCCGCCCGCCGATGATGATGCCGAGCGTCGCGTAGAAGATCATGTCGTCGGCATGCCGCCGCGCCATGGGCGATCCGGGCTGCGCGACGAGCTTGAGCAGATACCAGTAGCCGACGAGGATGCCCGCGAGATAGGCGAGGCTGTACCATTTGAGCGTGAAGAAGCCGAGGTCGAGCGCAACGGGGCTGAGCCCCAGCTGGTCGAAATGGATGGCGCCGGACGCTGCGGCGGCAAGGTCTAGGATCAACTTATCGTTCCCCCTTGGGAAATTCGCACCCGCCATAGATCAGGTCGGGGGGAATAGGAAAGGGGCAAGGCACGGATCAGGGTGACAAAGGTGACACGATGAAGGCGCAGAAAAGCGCCATTTCCTGGAAATTTTCCTACAGATTTCCGCGCCTTTTTTTCGTCCGCGCGCGGGGCAGCGGCCGCCGGGAGCAAGTTAGGAAGTGACGTTGTCCGCTATATCCTCCGCCAGGCGATCGAGTTCGGCGGGGGGGCGCCTCTTGCTGATCAGCGCATAGGCGAGATCGCCCTCCTGCCAGTAGGCGACGGTCTTGCCGTCGCGGGTGAGCACGGCGGGCTGGGCGGGGGCGACATGATCGTCGCGGATGGCGAAGAGCGAGATGGGACGGCTTTTCCCGTTCGTGATGATCATGTGCAGGCTTGGCCCGCTGTCGGAGGGGAACAACTGGGCATCGGTGATGCGCCAGCCCGCAGGCAATATGGGAAGCGCTATGCGCGCCGACGATCCGACCTCGCCCGCATTGAACGTCGCGGCGGGGGAGCGGCGCAGATGCTGCCGCATTTCCGCGACCTGAAAGGATTGCAGCGCTTCCTCGACGAAATTCTCCTCCGCCTGGGCCGGTTTCACGAAGGGCTTGCTTTCGAAGGCGAACCAGCCGGTCGCGAGCGCCAGCATGGCTGCGGCGGCGCGTGGAAGATAGGCAGGGCGCGGCGCTCTGCGCGCGGGCGGGGCGGCACCGATGCCGGGGGAGCGATGCCGCCTGCGCGCAGCGGCGGGCGCTGGCAGACGGGCGGCGGCAGGATTGCGGTGGAATATGGCGTCGAAATGCTGCCCCGTCTCGTGCGGGCCGGCGCGGGTGAAGCCGTGCTGGCGCAGCAGGCCGAATATGGCCTCTGCGCTGGAGCCGTAGCGGCCGAGATTGCGGTCGTCGATCTCCACCACCACGCCCTTGGTCTGCGGCAGAGCGAGGATGGGCGCCAGCCCCTGGAGCGCGGCATGTTCGAACCCTTCCACATCGATCTTCACCGTGACCCGGCGATCATCGATAAATGCGAGCAGGCCGGGAAAGTCAGTGATGGACAGGGACATGATCCGCTCGCCCGTTTCGACCGGCGCATGGGCGATGGCGAAGCGGCCGGAATGGCCCGCGCTGCTGTTGTCGAGCAGGTCTGGCCGGGTCAGGGAGGATAGCGCCATGTTGAACGGCAGCACGTTGCCAAGGCCATTGAGGCCGATATTCCTCACAAGCTTGGTGAAAGTGCCGAAACAGGGTTCGAACGCCATGACCAGACCATCCGGCCCCACACGCTCCGCCGCGAGCAGGCTGAAAACGCCACAATTGGCGCCGACATCGATGAAGCAATCGCCCGGCCGAAGGCTTTTCACCTCATTGGCGACCCGTTCCCCATATTTGCCTGACAGGCCGAGCAGATGGGTGCGGTCGCCAACGTCGAAGCCGAGATGGACATCGCCATAGCTGGACCGGACCGGCGTGCCGTCCAGCACCGGGGCAAAGGGCCGGAGCAGCCGCCATTTCCCACGGAAAGGCGGAAGGCGATGAACATAGAGGTTCAACAGCCAAGACCGAATCAGGCTCGTACCGGGCATCAGCGCACCTCGCTTCAATCCTCCACAGGTCTAGGCGGCTGACAGCCCTTATGGTGAACTTTTCCGAGGTAATCCCGTGGCGGGCCATGCCTGCGCGTGGCCATTGCGCCGGATTTGCGGTGAGACGGGGCGGAGCGAAGATGCATCGCCTGCCCGGCAGGGCCGCTGGCCCCCGGCACTACCGATCGACAAGCTCATGAGGAGTGGAGGCGGCGCGAAAGCGTTACTCATTCCGGCTAAAGGCGGATCATCCCAACAAAAAAGCCGCCCGGTGAGGGGCGGCTTTCCTGCTTTTCGATCCGGGAAGGAAGATCAGGCTTCTTCGGCCGGAGCTTCTTCTTCCGCTGCGGCGGCGATTTCGCCCGGTTCCGCGTTGGGATCGTAATCTTCGGTGAAGCCGCTCTCGTCCTTTTCGAACAGGTCGGCCATCACGTCCACGCCCTGGGCCTGGAGGTCGGCTTCTTCCGGCGAGCGGGCGACGTTCACGGTGATGGTCACCGCGACTTCGGGGTGCAGCGCGACCTTGACGTCGAACACGCCCAGCGTCTTGATCGGGCGTTCCAGCACGACCATCGACTTGGTGACGTTGCTGATGCCTTCGGCCTGCAACGCTTCGACCACGTCACGAACGGCGACCGAACCATAGAGGTGGCCAGCGTTGGACGACTGGCGGATGAGGACGATCTGCTTGCCGTTGACGCCTTCGGCAGCCTTTTCGGCGTCCGAGCGGCGGGCGGCGTTGTCCGCCTCGATCTTCGCGCGGTTGGCTTCGAAGACCTTCTTGTTGGCGGCGTTGGAGCGCAGCGCCTTCTTGTTGGGCAGCAGGAAGTTACGGGCATAGCCGTCCTTCACGGTGACGACGTCGCCGATGGCGCCCAGCTTCTCGATCCGTTCGAGGAGAATGATTTCCATGGAGATTACTCCCTCACTTCACGATGTAGGGCAGCAGGCCCAGATGACGGGCGCGCTTGATGGCCTGGGCCAGTTCACGCTGCTTCTTGGCGGACACCGCAGTGATGCGGCTGGGAACGATCTTGCCGCGTTCGGACACGAAGCCCTGAAGCAGACGGACGTCCTTGTAATCGATCTTCGGCGCATCCTTGGCGGCGAAGGGGCAGCTCTTGCGGCGGCGGAAAAACGGGCGTGCCATGTTTCAGATCTCCTTATTCGCCGGCGGCTTCTTCGCGATCGCGGCGCGGGCCACGGTCGCCACGATCTTCGCGCGGGCCACGATCGCCGCCACGGGGACCGCGATCACCGCGATCGCCACGCTCCTGCTTGCGCATCATGACGGACGGGCCGGTTTCCAGCTCATCGACCTTGACGGTCATGTAGCGGATGACGTCTTCGTTGATCTGGGTCTGGCGCTCCAGCTCGGCCACGACACCGGCGGGGGCGTCGATGTTGAGCATGACATAATGCGCCTTGCGGTTCTTCGCGATCTTGTAGGCGAGGCTGCGCAGGCCCCAGGTTTCCACCTTGGTCACCTTGCCCTGATTATCCTCGACGATCTTGGTGGCGGTTTCCGCCAGCGCGTCCACCTGCGCCTGTGCCAGATCCTGGCGCGCAAGGAACACATGCTCGTAAAGAGCCATGGGTATTGCCTCATCTGTTGGCCGATCGCTGACGCCCACCCCATGTGGAACGCCCCTCCGGCTGTCGTCTCAAGCATTGATCCGCAGGGGCGCCGAGTCACCCGGCGTCATGCGAAGCGGGGCCTATGGCGGAAACGGGTCCGCTTGGCAAGGGTCAAGGCCGGTGCATCTCCGCCGACCCGATGAAATGCGCTCGGGTGGAGGGGCCAGCCTTATCGAGCAGGGCGTCGACCTTGTGCCTGAGGCTTTCGGACGGGTGCGCCGGGTCGTCATAGGCCATGCCCCAGTCGCCGAATTCGCGTGCCGCAATGTCCTGCCTGCGCAGCATCACGAGGGCGCGGTGCCTGCCGTCCCGGCCGATCCGCTCATAGATCCGTTCGACATTCTGCCTTGGCCCTTCAAGCACCTGAAGGAAGCGCCTGCCGTTGAAGAGAAGCAGGCCGGTCACATCGTCACGGCTGTTCCGTACGGCCGCGTCCTGCGCGATCTGCGCGCATTGGGCGGGCGGGACGGGGCTGGCCGCGCTGCTGATATACATGATCTGGTACAAGGACATTCCGGTTCCTAACGCATCGCTCCCCCGAACCGCCCAAGATAGCCGCAAAGGCTTTCCATATTATGTTTGACATGGATCAGGAAACGCCCCGGCGAGACTGGCTCGCCGGGGCGTTCGACGCAGGAGTGGGGAGACGCTTTACCGGATCACATTACCGATCACCGCGCCGATGATCCCTCCTGCAATGGCGACGAGGACCGCGTCATTGCCGGAGCGGACCCAGTGATAGCCGCGCGGCGGGGAGGAGAGGCGGTAGGCGCGATAGTCGTTGATCACGCGGTAGTCGCGGGCATAGCGGCGGTCGAAGCGCTGGCCCTTCGCCCAGCGGCGATGGTCGTTTTTGCGGACGACCGTCTTCTGCTTGTAGACGGTGCGGCCGTGCGGGCCCTGCTTCACGACGCGGGTGACTTCCCGGTGGGGGGCGGCCTGCGCCTGGGCGGCGAGCATGGGGCTGGCCACCATGGTGGTCGCGGCGAGGCTCATCAGCAGTTTCTTGATCATCATGACTTGGCTCCTTGTCTTGAACTTTCGCGCCGTTGCTGCGGCGTTGAAGACAGATTTAGGAGGCAGTTGTCGCAAGGATGTGCCGGGGCGCGGGGGAAGTGTCGGAAAGTGTAATGGGGTGGGGGTGCGCGCTTTTCCCCTTCCACCTCCCCATCTTGTGATGGGGAGGAGTGGGGCTATTCGTGGCGCAGGGCGTCTATCGGGTTGAGCGCGGCGGCCCGGCGGGCGGGGAAATAGCCGAAGACGACGCCGATCGCCGCCGAAAAGAGGAAGGCGATCAGGTTCACGCGCGGGTCGAAGATGAAGGGCACCTGCATCAGCGGGGCGATGGCGACCGAGGCGATGAGCGCGAGGAAGAGGCCGATCAGCCCGCCGAGGCAGGACAGGACGATCGCTTCCACCAGGAACTGCATCAGCACCTCGCGCGCGACGGCGCCGATGGCGAGGCGGATGCCGATTTCGCGCGTGCGCTCCGTCACGGAAACGAGCATGATGTTCATGATGCCGATGCCGCCCACCAGCAGGGAAATGGCGGCGACCGCAGCCACGATCTGGGTCAGGATGGTGGTGGTGCCGGTCAGCGTGTCGCTGATCTGCTTGGTGTCGAAGACGTTGAAATTATCCTCCGCGCCCGGCTTAATCTTGCGCCGGTCGCGCATCAGTTCCTCCAGGCTGGCCTGCACGGTGGAGGTGTCATAGGCGTCGTCCACCGCGATCATGATCTGGCTGATGTCGCGGTCGCCGGTGAAGCGGCGCTGCACGAACTTGATCGGCATGACGACGACATCGTCCTGATCGCCAAAGCCGCCCTGTCCGCGCGTGGCCAGCGCGCCGATCACCTGACAGGACACGCCCTTGACGCGCAGGCGCTTGCCGACAGGATCGCTGCCCTGGAAGAGGTTCGTGCGCACCGTGTTGCCGATGATGCAGACGGGCTTTCCGGCTTCCTCCTCCTCCGGCATGAAAAGGCGGCCGGTGTCGGCCTTCCAGCTTTGCACCTCGAAATAGGATGCAGTGGTGCCGTAGACGGTGGTGGACCAGTTGCTGCCTTCGTAGATGGCGGTGCCGCTCGACTGGACGAGGGGCGCGACGGCGCGGACGCCGGTCAACTGGTTTTCGATCGCGGTGAGGTCGGCGGGCTTGAAGTCGGGCGGGCGCGGGCCGCCGCCGCCACGGCCGAAACCCTGGCCGGGACGCAGTTGCAGGACATTGGCGCCAAGCGAACTGATTTGCTCCCGCACGGCGGCCGTCGCGCCGTTGCCCAGCGTCACCATGGTGACGACCGCCGCCACGCCGATGATGATGCCGAGCGTGGTGAGAAAGCTGCGCAGCTTGTGCCGGTTGATCGCGCGGAAGGCGAGGATGACGGTGGTGCCTAGCATGATGCTGACTGCCTCTGTTCCGTTCGGGCTGAGCGAAGTCGAAGCCTGGCACTGAGCGGAGCGAAGTGGCCTCGACAAGCTCGGCCGAGCCCTTCGACAGGCTCAGGGCGAACGGATGTGGGACGGTAAATCACGCCGCCGCCACCCCTTCCTCGATCCGCTCCACCAGCCCGTCCTTGAAGTGGACGATGGTGCGGGCGAAGGCGGCCATGTCGGGCTCGTGCGTGACCATGAGGACGGTGATGCCGCCATTGCGGTTGAGGTCGGTCAGAAGCTCCATGATCTCGATGGAGCGTTCCGAATCGAGGTTGCCGGTGGGCTCGTCCGCCAGCAGCACGTCCGGCTGGGTGACGATGGCGCGGGCGATGGCGACGCGCTGCTGCTGGCCGCCGGACAGTTCGGCCGGGGTGTGATCCCACCAGTCCTTGAGGCCCACCTTGTCGAGCGCGGCCATCCCCGCGTCATAGCGGGTCTTCCTGTCCTCGCCGCGATAGAGGAGGGGCAGTTCCACATTCTCCAGCGCGGTGGTGCGGGAAAGCAGGTTGAAGCCCTGAAAGACGAAGCCGAAATAGCGCCGTCGCAGCAGGGCGCGCTGATCGCGGTCGAGCGTTTCGACATGGCGGCCCTTGAACAGGAACTCCCCGCCCGAAGGCACGTCGAGGCAGCCGAGGATGTTCATCGTCGTTGACTTGCCGGAACCGGACGGACCCATGACGGCCACGAAGTCGCCCTGCGCGATGTCGAGGTCGATGCCCTTGAGCGCCTGGAAGGCCGTGGGGCCGGAGCCATAGACCTTCGTCACGCCGCGCAGGGAGATGATGGGATCGGCGGGCATCGAATCAGGTCCCGCTCTGCCTGCCGGTGCCGCGCGCTTCGCTGCCCTGCGGCGATGTCGGAGCAGGGGCGATGGGCGCGGTTTCGGGCGCTGCGTTGCCGCTGTTGCCGATCTGTCCGGCGGTGGCGGGGCGGCCGTCCGTAGCGGGGTTGCGATTGCGGTCGCGGGGCTGGTTGCCCTGACCTTGACCCTGGCCGCCGCCATTCTGGTCTTCGGGCGGCGCTTCCTGCCCGGCGGCGAGCTGGCCGGTGATGACGCGCATGCCGGGTTTCAGGTTGCCGCTGGTGATGACCGTCCGCGCGCCGTCGCTGGCGCCGACGACGACCTGGATCGCCTTGGGCTTGCCGTCTTCTCCCACGACATAGACGGTCTGGCTGCTGCCCGCGCCGAAGCTGGTCTGGCGGTTGTTGCCGCGCCGGAAGCGGCGGGGGCCGGGGACGATCTGGCTGGTGATGCCGCCGCCCTGGCCTGCATCGGCGCTGGGCTTGAAGCGCAGTGCGGCGTTCGGGACGAGCAGGACGTCCGCAAGCTGTTGCGTCACGATGTCGGCAGTGGCGGTCATGCCGGGGCGGAGGATCTGGTCCTTGTTATCCACCGCGAGGACGGCGGTGTAGGCGACCACGGTGCCGGTGGTGGAAGCGGCGGTGCTGCTGCTCGACGAGCTGGAGGAGGAACTGCCCGAAGCGTTGGAGCCGACATTCACCCGCGTCACGCGCGCGGGGAAGCTGCGTCCGGGGAAGGCGTCGACGGAGAAGGTCGCGGCCTGGCCTTCCTTCACCTGGCCCACATCGGCTTCGTCGACCGACACTTCGACTTCCATCTGCGTCAGGTCCTCGGCAATGGTGAAGAGGACGGGCGCGTTCAGCGATGCGGCGACGGTCTGCCCCGGTTCGATGTCGCGGGACAGGACGACGCCGGTCACCGGGGACACGATCTGCGCGATCGACAGGTTGGTCTGCGCCGTCGAAAGCTGGGCGCGCGAGACGTCGACCTGGGCCTGCGCGGCGCGCAGCGTGCCGAGCGCGGACTGATAATCGGCGCGGGCGGCGTCCAGTTCGGTCTTGGCGGGCACGCGGCCGCCAGAGAGCCGGTAGACGTTGAGCTGCCGGTCGAGCGTCGCCCTGGCGAGAGCGGCCTGAGCCTGCGCCTGCGCGACGCTGGCCTGCGAAGCCGCGACCTGCGCCCGGTTCTGCGTTACAGTGTCGACAAGGCGGCGGGTGTCGAGTTCGGCCAGCCTCTGCCCCCGCGTCACGCGATCGTTGACGTCGACATAGACAGCGGTGATCTTGCCCGACTGTTCGGAACCCACGTCCACCTGATTGATGGGCTTCAGGTTGCCGGTGGCCGATACGGTGACGGTCAGGTCGCCGCGCCGTACTTCGCGCGTGGCATAGTTGGGCTGGTCCTCGCCGGAAAAGCAGCGGGCAAGGAGCAGGATGAGGATCAGCAGCGCGACGCCGATCGCCCCGCGCACGACCCATTTGCGCCATGGCCCGGCGGGCTTTGCGCCCAGGAAATCGTCGAGGTCCTGATCTTTGGTCACATCGTTGCTCATACGGGCGGTGTTTCCATATTCTGCCAGCCGCCGCCCAGCGCGCTGTAAAGCTGGGCGATGGCGAGCGCCTCATCCGCCTGGGCGGAGGCGAGGCTGTTGCGCGCGTTCAAAAGAGTGGTTTCGCTGGTGGAGAGCGTCTGGAAGTCGATGAGGCCCGCCTGATACTGGCTGCGCGCGAGGATCGCGGCATTGTTCGACGCTTCAAAGGCGACGGAGAATTCCGCCTTGCGCGCGCGGGCGCTGTTGAGCGAGGCGATGGCGTTTTCGACATCTTCGAGCGCGGTCAGCACATTCTGCTTATAGGCGGCGAAGGCGCCCTCCGCCGCCGCGCGTTGGGAGCGGACCTGCGAGGCGAGGCGGCCGCCGTCGAATATGACCTGCGCGACATTGGCGAAGATGCCGCCGGTGATGACGTCGAACAGGCTTTTGAAGGCGGTCGCGCTGGTGCCGATATTGCCGCTGATGCCGAGGGCCGGATAAAGTTGCGCCTCGGCGACGCCGATGCGGGCGGTGGCGGCGGCCAGGGCGCGTTCGGACGATCGCACGTCCGGCCTCTGGCGCAACGTGTCGGCGGGGATGCC
>NZ_ATHO01000071.1 GCF_000445065.1 Sphingobium quisquiliarum P25
CAGCCAGCGCCGCAGACGCGGTGGCGAGCGGCGCGCCCCTGCCCCAATCCAATGCGGCGCTGGCCGGGCGCTCCTTCGTCCTGCGCATTCCCTTCGGCTGCCATGGCGAAATGGCGGAAAAGGATGCGGACGTCTGGGCAGGCTGGAGCTTCACCCCCAAGAGCCGCGCGCTGCGCCTGACCGCGCGCCCCGCCGCTCTTACCGACGCGGCATGGGTGAAGCAGCTCGCGAGCGAGATGGAATTCGACGCGGTGGAGGGCTTCTGGCTGCGCCGCCCCTGGACGCGCGCCGAACAATGCGGGGCGGGCGATCTCGCCTCGTCCGGCGCCATGCCCGACACCGTGCCGGACCCCGGCGCGCAGCGCCTTGCCATCGCTGAATTCTACTCTCCCGGCGGCCCGCGCACGCTCCGCCGGGGCGGCCGCCCCTATACCTCCACCGTCAAGCTGGAGGAGGGAGAAAGCCCATCTCCCGCAGGCTATCAGCTTCAACTGGAAGGCAGGCTTTCCGGCTTCCCCGATGGCCAGCCCGTCCACTGTTCACAGGAAACTCCGGCCACCGCCCCGCGCTGCCTCATCGCGGTACAGTTCGAACGCGTCGCCTTCATGGCGCCGGGCAAGGACGAACCGATCGTCGAGTGGCGGTAGGCCGACCCATCAACCTCACCCGTCCGGGCTGAGCCTGTCAAAGCCCTCCCCGGAGCGCCTACCGCAATCAGGCCGCCGAAGGGCTCCTCCCAAAAAGAAGCCCTTCAGAAACCTTAACCGGCGCGGATCATCCCGCCGCCTGAGCCAGCACCTGCGCCGAAGGTTTGTTCGCCGCATCGACAGTGCCATCCGCGATCATCGCCTTGGACAGGGACGCCGCTTCCGCCTTGATCGCGGCATCCTCGCTGGTCTGGCTCGCGCCGATGAGCGCGGCGAGCAGCAGGTTGCGGTTCACCGGATTGGCCTGTTCGGCGACGGCCTTGCGCGCCAGCGGGATCGCTTCGGCATAGAGCGGCGCGGCGCCAGCCTTGTCCTGCTTGCCCAGCTTGAAATTGCCAAGCTGGATCAGCACGCCGGTCAGCACGCCCCTGCTCTGCGCGTCGGCGGGCTTGGCGGCAACCACCTTGCGCCAATGCGGCAGGCTTTCCTCATAGAGCGGGGCGATCGCGTCGATCTTCTGCAAGGCAGCGTTCGCCGCCGCCGCGGCATAGAGCGCGTTGGCGAGGAAATTCACATTCTCGATCTTGTCCGGCTGCGTCTTCACCGCGTCGCGGATGGCGGGCAGCGCGGCTTCATATTTGGCGAGCGCGGTTGCATTGTCGCCGCTCTGCTGTGCCGTCTGACCGGCGGTAAAGTCGGTCACCGCCTTGTTGAAGGCGGCGATCTGCGCCTGGCTGAGCGCCGGGGCGGCAGCATCGGCAGCGGGCGCGGAAGCAGGCGCGGCGCCGGACTGTTCCTGCGCGGCGGCGGCGGTAACGGATGCGGAAAGGAAAAGGGCTGTCAGCAGAGCACGGTGCATCTGTTCATTTCTCCGGCTATGCGGACGCGCGCCGAATAGCAAAAGACACACGACCACAGTTGAACAAGGCATCAACGCCTCGACCCAAGTTAAGGATGCTTCATCGTCGATCAACCCATTTTCGCGATGAATTTCATCGGGTTCGCTTACCCGATCCGGCCAGAGCCGGGCACGTCACCAGCCATCATTGCAGTTCCGGCAGTGGCGGGAAGGCGGCCAGGAAAGCGGCGTCGACATTCTGCGCCTGCCCGTTGATCGCCGCCGCCCCGCGCCCCAGCAGGAACAGCGCGGCTTCCGCGATATGCTGCGCCTCCAAGCCGCCGCGATAGGCCGGGTCGGGAAGCTCCGCCGGATCGACCAGCGTCTCCAGCCCCGCGCCACCCGTCATGCCCGACAGCACCATGCCGGGGCAGATCGCATTGATGCGCAGCCCGCGCGCGGCGAAGGGACCGGCGGCCGACCGGACAAGGCCGACCAGCCCATGTTTGGAAATGGAATAGGCGGCGGCTTCCGAAAAACCCACCACCGCCGCCAGCGAAGCGGTGACGACGCAACTACCCCGCGGCCGCAGCCGGGCAAGCGCCTGCTGCACGCCCATGAAGGTGCCCCGCAAATTGACGCCGACCAGCCTGTCGAACAGGTCCAGCCCAACCTCTTCAAAGGGGATATAGGGTTGAAGGATACCTGCGTTCAGGAAAGCGTGGTCCACCCCGCCAAAGCGGTCGGCCGCCGCGTCGAACATGGCGCGATTATCGTCTTCGCTGGAAATGTCGGCGCGCACCGCGATCGCCTCGCCGCCCGCCTGCTCGATCAGTTCGACGGTCCGCCGCGCCTGGTCGATCGCGATGTCGGCGACGACAAGCTGCGCGCCTTCCGCCGCCAGCAGCCTGCTTGCCGCCCGGCCGATGCCCGACCCGCCGCCGGTGACGATCGCCACTTTTCCCGCGAAAGCCTTGCCGCCCATCTGCCTCTTCCTTTCCATCTTTGGGCAAGAGGCTAATGCATGAAGGCCGCGCCCTGCCATCCTCCAATTGGATTAGATAGCCCTCAGGAGGAGCAGCACGCCGCTATGGGCAAGCTCATCTTTAATTCGCGCAGAGGCGCAGAGAACGCAGAGTTGGAAGGATGAGGACCAAAGGTCCTCTTTAAAAATCCTCCGCGCCTCCGCGTGAACCAAAAACTCTGCGCCATCTGCGCCTCTGCGCGAACCAAAACTACTCTCTCGCCCGAAATAGCCTGCTAGATCACTATAAGTGAGCGCTCTTCAGCCACCCCGGCCTATCCCGCCCTGCTCCTCCTGCAACCCAGTCGTGCGGAACGGGCGGATGGCGCACAGCATGGCGATCCACTGGCGCTGGAGCAGACTGTTCTCCCGGTCCCGCTCGGCCAGCGCATGCGTATCCCGGCGGAACCGCTCCATCATCTCGGCGAGCTGCGCAATGCCCGCATTGGATAGCTTCAACAGTTCGGACGCATAGACCGCGTCCGGCGCGGCGAAGTCCATCGCCAGGAACTGCTGCTTCATATGCTTTTCGAACAGGCCGCGCATCGGCAGCTTGCGGAAGATGAGCGCGCGATCGACCAGCGGACGCACCTTGTCGTCGCGGATGCGGTCGATCAGCGCCAGCCGCTCCAGCTTGGCGAGCGCGACATCCAGCGCCGCTGGCGCGATGTCGAAATCCTGCGCCAGTTCGCGCGGGCTCGCCCCCGCCATCAGCGCCATGAACAGCAGCGACAGGAACACATCGGCGGACAGCGCCCGTTCCTGCGCCAATGTCAGTTCGCGCGCGAGGCCCGACCGCGCCTGCTCCGCCTCATGCGCCAGTTCCATGATGGTCGTGCCGCACAGCCCCGCCAGCCGCTCCAGCCGGTCGATCGACAGCGACCTGCCCGCCAGCCAGCGCTTGACCGTGGCCTCCCCGACTCCCAGTTCGCGGGCCAGCCGCACCGCCGTCCATCCTTCGCTGCGCAGGTGCCGGCGAAGGACGCTCAACATGGCGGCGCTTGTGGAATCGGATCGCATGATGATCCGATGATGCACGGATATTGATCCCTTTTTCAAGTGCGCCCTTCGGCATCCACGATGGCGGGCGTAGCATGCTCCCCGCGAAAAGCCCCCCTCGACGCAAGCCCGTGCGAGGAGAGGATCGTAGGAGATGGAGAGCGATGAACGATATCTTGATCAGGAACGGTACGGTGGTCGACGGCACCGGCGCGCCTGCCTTCCAGGCCGACGTGCGCGTGCGCGGCGGCAAGATCGCGGAGGTCGGGCCCGGCCTTGAGCCGCAGGTCGAACGGCTGTTCGACGCGGCGGGATGCTATGTGACGCCGGGCTTCATCGAAAGCCATACCCATTATGACGGCACCATGTGGTGGCAGCCTGATCTCGACCCGCTGCCCGGCTATGGCGCGACCACGATGATCCTTGGCAATTGCGGCTTTTCCGCCGCGCCGCTGCACAAATATATGCCCGCCCAGCGCGAGATGATCGGCATCTTCTCCTTCTTCGAGGATATTCCCGAAGGGCCTTTCATGGAAAAGCTGCCCTGGGACTGGAACACATGGTCCGAATATCGCGCCTCGGTCGAGCGCAATGTGAAGGTGCCGCTGAACTATGCCGCCTATGTCGGCCATATCGCCATCAGGCTGGCGGCGATGGGGATCGAGGCGTGGGATCGCGAAGCGACGCCGGAAGAAATTGCGCGCATGTGCGAGCTTCTGGATGACGCGCTGGCAGCGGGTGCGCTCGGCATGTCGGACAATATGCACGACCATGACGGGCAGGATCGGCCCGTTCCGACCCTGATGGCGAACGACGCGGAATTTTCCGCCCTGTTCGATGTGATGGAGCGCTATCCCAACTGCTGCTATCAGGTGATCGTCGACACCTTCATGCGCATGACGGGTCCCGCCAATCTGGAACGGCTGTCGAAACTTCTGTCGGGCCGCAAGATCCGCGTCCAGATCGCGGGCGCGGTGCCGACGCTTGAATTCCAGAAGGGCATCCTGCCCGCCATGCAGGACAGCCTGCGCAAGATGCGGGAGGCCGATGTCGATGTCTGGCCGGGCTTTGCCCATGTGTCGCCGACCTCGACGCTCAGCCTCGTCAAGTCGCTGATCTTCGCCCAGTCCAACGATTATGTCTGGCATGAGGTGGTGCTGGCCGACGATCATGCGGAAAAAGCGCGGCTGCTGGCCGATCCCGACTGGCGCGCTCGTGCACGCGAAAGCTGGGACAACAGCGCCTGGCCGCATTCACCGCTCAAGAACCCGCAGGACCTCTATCTGCTGGACAGCGAAAACGGTACGGGGCCGCTCAACATCACCTTGAAGGAATATGCGGAGTCTCTGGGGCTTCACCGCTCGGACGCGATGGCGGACTGGATCTTGAAGAACGGCACCCGCTCCACCGTCCACATGGCGCCCTTCCCCAAGGATGAGGAACTGACGATCGAGCTGATGCGCGATCCCAAAACGGTCGGCAACATCTCCGACGCTGGCGCGCATCTCCAGATGCTCTGCGGCGGCGGTGAGAACGCGCTGCTGCTCACCCAATATGTGCGCGAGGAAAAGAAGCTCAGCATCGAGGAAGCGGTGCATGTGATGACGGGCAAGCTCGCCGCCCACTTCAACCTTGCCGACCGGGGCGTGATCGCGCCCGGCAAGCAGGCGGACATCGCCGTCTTCAATCTGGACGAGGTGCAGCGGCAAGCGATGGAAAAGGCGTTCGACGTTCCAGACGGGCGCGGCGGCACCACATGGCGCTTCACCCGCAAGCCGATGCCGACACGGCTGACGCTGGTGAACGGCGTGCCGACCTTCGAAAACGGCGCCTACACGGGCGCGAAGCCGGGCGAATTCCTCTCCCCGGTGATTGGATCGCCCAACCTCGCCATCGCCGCTGAATGAAGGACAGGGCGCGCCCTTTGGAGCGGCGCGCCTGCACAGGAAGGATGCAAGACATGATCGAAGCCAAGATCGGCGATGCCGACCGCGAATATTTCAACGGCCGCATCAAAACGATAACGACGGACAGCAGCGTGCTGGTCAGTTCGTCCCGCTACCTCAACCACGCGCCATTACGCGCGCTGATCGCGCAGGAAATGTTGCGGCGGAACGGGCCGGACATGCCCAACACCGCCTATATTCCCGAAGTCGCGGCGATACTGCACGAACTGGAGGACATGCCCCGGATCATCGAACTGTTCGAAATGGAAAAGGCGCGGCTTCCGCAATTCGCCAAATGGCTTTCGGAACGCCGCCTGGCAGACTTCACCATCGCTGAACTCGCCCATTGCGAAGCGGGAACATTGGGCGCAGCCATCCATGACTTCATGGTGAATTCAGGCTATCAGCTAGACCTGTTCTTTCAGGAAGTACAGGTCGTCAACGATTTTACCTTCTACCTGCGCCAGACCGCGCTCACCCATGACATTGAACATATGGTGACGGGCTTTGGCCCCAATCATGGCGGCGAAGTCGCGCTGCTCACCGCGAACATGCATGCCAAAGCGCGCTATTTCCACCCGGAACTGTCCGCCTTCTTTTCGCGCATTGCGACCTACCTCAAGGCGAAGACGATCATGAAGGACGGGCTGCACTATCCCGAAGCCATGGTCCTCAACCTGGAGGCGGAATATCGTGGGGCGCAGCAGGGGCGGAACTGGAAATATCCTCTCATGCTGGTGGACTGGCGCGCCTATACCGACTGGCAGATCAGCGACATTCGCAGGGAATTGAACATCACGCCCGTCGAAGAAGGGCTGTGGCTCGACAGCAACCGCCTCTGCAATGAAGACGATCCGAACTATGGCGTGCCGATGCTGAACGCCGCCGAATAACCAGGCGGCGGCCTGCCCCTCCCCCCGGGCCGCCTGCCTGTCCCGCCGCCGGATGACAGCCCAGCGGCGGGACAATCCTGTATCCGGGCCCGTTCACCGGCCCGCCATTTCCTACAGGGGCGGCCGGAAGATTCCGAACAGGAACTGTTCTGCCGCTTCGCTGGCCAGGGCAAGCTGTTCCTCGGCGCCTTCTGGGGCGATGAAGAGGAAGCGGCTGCCGAAGGTCGCGAGCACGAAGATGTGCCAGGCGGCAAGGTCCGGCGCCACGCCAATCGCAAGATCACCTGTGCGGATAAGCGACAGGACAATAGGCAGGATTTTATCGATCACCTGCTGAACGAGATATTCGCAGACCGTACTGGTCATGACATCATGCTCACCCGCTCCGGCGATGAGAATCCGGCTGAGCGCAAGACAATCTTCGGAACAGAAGCGCTTCTGCATGTCGAGCATCACGCCAGTGAGTATCTCGTGGGCGGTGAATGCACCCTTTTCAAGTTCGACGGGTGCCGCCAATATCATGTCGATCCGGCGCCGGGCAGTGAAAAGGAACAGTCCTGCCTTTGAACCGAACCGCCGGTAAATCGTGTTCTTGGGCAATCCCGCACGGTCCGATATTCCATCCATGCTGGCGGCATCATAGCCCGCCTGCCTGAACACGGACCAGGCCTGGTCAAGAACGGCGTTCCAGCTTTCCTGAGACTTGCGGGTAGGTGGCAGATCAGGAAAAACGGGCTGCGGCGCGATCCAGCCATGCTTTCCCCCTTCCTTTATGCCCGCGCGCGATGATCCGTCCTCACGGGCCGCATATCCGTAGAGGAATATATGCGCGGCATAGCGGCCAAAGGCGCGTTGATCATCCGCCCCCGGCATCGGCAGGCCTGCAAGATGCCGAAGACCATCCGTCACGATGGCGCCAAATCTATATGCGCAAAGCGAAGCGTCGTCGAAGCGCGCACCGTCAGCTTCGGCCGTCTTCATGAGCAATCGCGCGAGACTGTCGCCTTGGCTCGCGCGGCGCAAATAGACCTGACGGGCAACGTCGGACGAAAAGCGATTGGCGACGATGGCCGCGCGAAGGATGCCGATTCCCGGCTGCATGACTTGCCCGCGGCGCATGAGCGGCCCCAAAGCGGCAAGTTGATCGAACAGCGGTCCGTCCGGGATCGGAAGAAAGCGCCCGGACAACACGATCAACCGCCGCGCGACCGCCAGGAAAACATCGTCCCTGTTTTGGAAATGCAGGTAAAAATCGCTTTTGCTGATATGCGCCCGGCTGACGATCATGTCGATGGTCGTCCCATCGAACCCTTCCTTTAGAAACAGGCTTTCTGCTTCTTCGAGTATGCGGTCGCGCTGATCTGCTTCCCCCTGCCGTTCTGCCGCGCTCCTCACCATGCCATTTTTCATCATCCTGTCCTTATCGGAAAAGCGGGCTTGCTCAAGCGGAAAACAGCCTGTAGCAGGACGCGATAGTACGCGACCGTTACGTATAAGTACGCCCACTCTTCGAAGAGAGGTGACGTAGGGTCGAAAGGGGAGAAGCAAATATGAAGACCTACACATATCCCGTTTTGGCTGCATTCCTGGCCAGCACGGCGCTGGCTTCCACAGCGGCTCTGGCGCAGACAACGGACACTAATCCGCAGGTTGCCCCCGAAATGGGCGAGATCGTGGTCACCGCCCAACGCCGTGCCGAATCAATCCAGGACACGCCCGTTTCCGTCACCGCTTTCAGCAATGAAAGCCTGCGCGAACAGAATATCTCCAGCGCGCAGGACCTGCTGGGAAAGGTTCCGTCCGTCATCGTCGGCCCCAACGGAACCCAGCGTGATGCGGAATCGATCACGCTGCGCGGCCAGGGCCAGACCTTCGGCGCGCCCGTCGGCGTCGTGAACTATTTCGCCGAAGTGCCGCTGATCCAGGGATCGGTTCTGGGCGACCAGGGCGGACCGGGGCTATTCTTCGACCTTGAATCGCTCCAGGTGTTGCGCGGCCCGCAAGGAACGCTGTTCGGCCGCAACACGACAGGCGGCGCGCTGCTGGTCGGCCCCAAGCGGCCCACCCAGAATTTCGAGGGCTACATCCAGGGCCAATATGGCAACTATAATGATCGCGAATTCGAAGGCGCGATCAACATCCCGGTTGTGCCGGACATTCTGTCGATCCGTATCGGCGGCAAATACGCCAAGCGCGACGGTTTCACCAAGGATGTTGGGCCAGAGGCATTCGGCTTCACCGATGTCTGCGTCGCCAGCACGGTGGGATGCCTCGCCCCTGCTGGACGCGGGCCGGGCTTTGCTGGCAAGCGCTATGACGACCGCGACTATTGGACCGCGCGGATCGGGATATTGTTCACCCCTACCGATGGCGTTGAAAACTACCTCGTCGCCTACAAGACCAAGTCCGATACGAACGGCACCGGCACCTATCTGGAAGCGAGCAACGGAAACAACGCGAATCTGGCTGGTCTCGCCGCGAACCTTGCCTATCTGCGTCCCTTCGTGCCGGCTCAATCCTTCAACCCCGCGATCATCCAGGGAATACTCGCGCGCCAGCGTGAGCTTGGCCCGCGTAAAGTTGCGCTTAACACCGACACCTTCTTCAAGGTCGATATCACCAGCGTGACGGACATTTTGAGCGTTAGGCTGAATGACGCTCTGACCTTCCGCAACATCTTCGGCTACCAGCGGATGAAACAGAGTTTCGCCTGGGATCTGGACGGTTCGATCGCTCCGATTCTGGCGAACATCCCCGCGGTGGTGACGCCTGGCTTTGCTGCGCAATATCCTGAGTTGGGCGCTGCGGGCTCGTCCTACCAAGCCACCAATCTCAGCCTGATCACCGAGGAACCGCAGATCCAGGGCAAGATGCTGGATGGCAAGCTCGACTTCGTGTTCGGCGGCTTCCTGTCGCACACCAAGCCCGAAGGGTTCCAGGGTACGGGATCGTTCAATGTCGGCAATCTTGGCGGCACATTCGCCAAGATCGACACCAGGAGCACGGCCGTCTACTTCCAGGCGACACTGGATCTCGGCACCTTCTCGCCCGCCCTCGACAATCTGAAGCTGACCGGCGGCTACCGGCATACCTGGGACACGATCAAGGGTTCGCGCATCGCGCCCGCCTTCGTCGTTATCCCGACCGCAAGCGCCAAGCTCGACACCAACGCGCCGACCTGGACCATTGGCCTGGACTATCAGCCGAACCGCGACCTGCTGCTGTTCGGACGGGTGACGCGCGGCTACAAGAGCGGCGGTTTCAACGCGAGCGGCCCCCGCGTCGAAGTGCTGACCTTCCAGCCCGAATATGTCACCAACTATGAAATCGGCGTGAAGAGTGATTTCAGGGTCGCCGACATGCCGGTCCGGCTTAACGTCTCTGCCTATAATCTCGACTATAAGGACATTCAGCGCGCCACCGCCGACAATGCACCCAACGGCCTTCCCCCGCCAGCCAGCGGCTTCGACAGCGGCTCTCGCGTGTTCAACGCGGAGTCTGCCCGCATCCGCGGCATCGAGGTGGAAGGCGTAATCCGGCCCGTCACCGGCCTCGAACTGTCCGGCAGCTACGCCTATACCGACGCGAAATATAAGAAGTACACGCTGATCGTCGCGGGTGATCCGCGCATCCGCTTCAAGGATAGCTGCGACGGGCCAGTCGCACTACCGGCCTCTCCGGGTCAGACGGTCGCGCTCGATATGTCCTGCCTGCCCTTCCAGCATACGCCCAAGCATCAGTTCAACCTGAATGCGCGGTACAGCATGCCGCTGGGCGATGATGTCGGAACGCTGGTCGCCAATGCCGGCTACTCATGGGTTGGGACCAAATATTCGCTTCCCGTCTCGACCATCAGGGACGAACCTGACGCGAAGATCGACTCTTTCGGCCTGCTTAACCTGTCTCTCGACTGGAATGGGCTGTTCGGGTCGAACTTCGACGCGCGCTTCTTCATGACCAACGTCACGAACAAGCTGTACCGGATCAGCAGCACGAGCGCGAGCAGCGCGGGCACGGGCTTTACTGCCAGCATCTATGGCGAGCCCCGCATGTACGGCACGTCGCTCCGCTATCACTTCTAGGGAAGCAGCAGCCGTCCGGTGGAAATGGAGAGAGAATGAGACATATATTCGCCAGACGGCTGCTGGGATTGATGTTCGCCGGATGCTCCTTGCACGTGGGAGCCGCTGCCGCGCACGCAGCCACTCCCGCACCGGCTTCTCTGGCGGCACGGCTTCAGCGCGTCGCCGACCAGCAGGATATCGAACGGCTGATCGCCGATTATAGCGCCTTCCTGGCCGCCAAGGATTTCGATTCCTACGGCAAGCTGTTCGCCCATGGCGCGTTCCTGGGTCCGCAGGGTCAGGTCATCGCCAGCGGGTCAGAACAGGTTTCCGCCCTGGTGCGCAAATATCTGGGCGGCGATCCGGGCACCACGGTGCGCCATATGGTCACCAACACCCGCATCGACATCGCGCCCGATGGCAACAGCGCGCAGGCGGAAAGCTTCCTCACCACGATCCAGGCGAAAGCGGGTCAGCCTGCCGAAATCTTCCGCATCGCCGTCTACAAGGACAGGTTCAAGAAGGTGGCGGGCGCATGGGTTTTCGCCAGCCGTCAGGAGGAAACCGCCTGGGTTTTGGAGGAGCGGGAACCCGTACCGCCTGCTGCGCCTGCCAATGGCCAACCGGCATCGAAACCAGTCGGCAAGTGAGATGATAGGGTCTGGTTCGAACGGATGGAGCCTTCGCTCCATCCTTTTTGCGCTTGGGGGCTCCCTGCTGCTCGGCGGTTGCCAGGCGCCTAATGACGGCAATGAAACGGTTGCTGCGAATGAAGCGGCTGCGATCAGCGGCCCGGCGCTGGACAACGGCTTTCCGGTGATGAACGCAGACCTGGCCGTCGAAGGCTTCGTCCTCTTCAAGCAGAATTGTTCCACCTGCCACGATCATCCTTCCGGGCCGACGCCAAGCCGGGCCGTGCTCGGCTCCCTTACCCGCGAACGCATCTATGCGGCGCTGACGACCGGCGTGATGCAACCAATGGCGGCTGGCCTGACCGACGCGCAAAAACGGCTGCTGGCGGCCATGCTGCCGCAGGAAAAGCCGCTGCGCGAACCGTCGCTGACCGCCAATATGTGCAAGACCCCTGCCCCACCGGCAGCGGCATCGGCCGATGGAAGCTGGACAGGGTGGAGCTCTGATCTCACCAACCGCCGCTTCCAGCCCGCAGGCGGGCTTGCCGCGGCGGACGTGCCCCGGTTGAAGCTCAAATGGGCCTTTGCCTATCCCGGCGGCGTCGGCGGCCTGCCCGTGGTTTCGGATGGCTGGCTCTACGGCGCCAGCGCCAAGGGCAATGTGTTCGCGCTCGACGCACGCACCGGCTGCACCCGCTGGACCGCCAAGGTTCCCGGAGAAGTGCGGGGCGCGCCGGTCATCGGCACCGTTCAGGCACCCGGCGGCGCGAAGGCGCGGATGCTGTTCGTCGCCGATGCGCTGGGGAACGTCGCCGCCTTTGACGCGCGCACAGGCAAGCAGCGCTGGGCGACCCGCCTATTCACCGAAGAGACGCGCCGCATCTCCGGTTCGCCGGTGCTCTACGGCAACCGCCTGTTCGTCCCCATCGCCGCTTTTGAAAGCCAGATGGCGCCAGTGCCGACCTATGAATGCTGTAAGGCGCGCGGCGGTCTCGCCGCGATCGACGCTGTCACCGGGCGGATCGTCTGGTCGAAGGATGTCTTCACCGAGCCTTTGAGGCCCACCAAAGTGAACGCGGCGGGCGCTCAGAATTACGGCCCCGCCGGTGCGTCCGTCTGGTCCGCTCCGACGATCGATCCCAAACGCGGCGCCGTCTATGTGACGACCGGCAATGCCTATACCGAGCCCGCCTCCAGTGCTTCGGACGCCCTGATCGCGTTCGACCTGCGCACCGGCCAGATCCGCTGGAGCAGCCAGGCGCTGCCGCAGGATGCCTGGGTCGCCGGGTGCGACCGGAAACCGCACGCCAACTGTCCGCGCAAACTTGGGCCGGATTCCGATCTCTCCATGCCCGGCGCGCTCGTCACGCTGAACAGCGGCAAGGACATCCTCGTCGCGGGCAGCAAGGGGGGCGTGGTCTATGCCTTCGACCCCGATAACAAGGGCAAGATCCTGTGGCAGACCCGCCTCGCGCGGCCCAACCCGCAGGGGAGCCTTACCTTCGGGACGGCGGTTGTGGGGCAGATCGCCTATTTTCCCATCTCCTTCGATCAGCCCGAAGGCGGCATGGCGGCCGTTGACCTTGCCACCGGCCGTCAGGTCTGGCGCAAGCCTGCGCAGCCTGCCGTCTGTTCATGGGGCAAGGACTTTTGCAGCGCCGCCCAGCGGTCGCCGCCCAGCGCTGTTCCCGGCATCGTCTTCGCCGGTTCCAATGACGGCCACATCCGCGCCTATGCCGCCAGTTCCGGCGACATCGTCTGGAGCTTCGACATGGCCAGGACCATCAACGCGGTGAACGGCGCGCAGGCCCGCGGCGGGGCGATGGGACGCGGCGGCCAGACGATCGCGGGCGGCATGGTCTATGTCAACGCGGGCGCGGGGCTTGGCCGTGGGGGAAATGCCCTGATGGCCTTTTCCGTAGATGGCCGATGAACCTCTCATTGCGAATATCGCCCCCAGCAAAGATGAACAAAGGACGTTGCCCCATGACCTTCCGTGCGAAACAATCCGTTCGGCGCTTCATCCTCGGCACGGCGGCGCTGGCCTGCGCTTGCGCGGGAACGCTGTCCGCCGCCGCCGCGCCAGCCAACCTCGCCTATGACAAGCCCGCGCCGACGATCAATCCGAAGCTGACGGCCCTGTCCAAGGCGATGCAGCCCAAGGTCTACAAGGTATCGAACCGCGTCTATGTCGCGGTCGGCTATGGCGATGCCAATTCGACCATGGTCATCGGCGATGATGGCCTCATCATCATCGACACGACGGAATCCCTCACCTCCGGCCGCGCGGTGGAGGCGGAGTTCCGCAAGATTTCAAAGCTGCCGGTCAAGGGCATCATCTACACGCATCACCATATGGACCATCTGGGCGGGGCGGCGGCCTTCGTTCAGCCGCAGGACGCCATGTCTGGCAAGGTGACCGTGATTTCGCAAGCCGACACGATGAAGCTGCTCGCCAGCTCCGAAACGGCCAAGGCCAATCCGCTGTTCACGCGCGACATCATGACGGCGCGCTTCGCCTATATGTTCGGCGCCTATCTTCCGAAGGGACCGGAAGGCGTCGTGAACAACGGCACCGGCCCGGCGATGGTCGCGGGGCCGGTCGGCCTGGTGCCGCCGAACAAGCTGGTGGACGACACGCTGGACGTCACGATCGCGGGCGTGCGGCTTCATATCGTGCGGACGCCCGGTGAGACCGATGACGCGATTTCCGTCTGGATGCCTGACCTCAAGATGCTGGCCACCGGCGATCTGCTGATGGGGGAGACTTTCCCGAACCTCTACACGCTGCGCGGAGCGGAGATCCGCAATCCGATCACCTGGTATCGCTCCATCGACCGGGTGCGCGCGTTCCCCGCCGAATATCTGGTGCTGAGCCATGGCAGACCCGCGCTCGGCCGCGACAAGGTGGCGAGCGTGCTGACCAATCATCGCGATGCCATCCAATATGTCCATGATCAGGCCGTCCGCCTGATGAACAAGGGCTATGGCCCGGATGAACTGGCCGCCGCGATTTCGCAGCTGCCCCCGCATCTGCGCGACGATCCCTATCTCGCGCAATTCTATGGATCGGTGAGCAGCAGCGTCCGGCAGCTTTATGCCAGCTATTTCGGCTGGTTCGAAGGCGATCCGACGACGCTCAACCTGCTTCCACCGAAGGACAGGGCGCAGCGCAACCTAGCGCTGATGGGCGGCGAAGCGCATGTGGTGGCGGAGGCGCAGAAGGCGCTCGCAGCCAGAGATTATCGCTGGGTCGCCGACATGCTGACCGACGTCATCCGCGTGAACCCTAGCAATATGAACGCGCGCAAGCTGAAGGCGCAGGCCCTGCGGCAGCTCGGCTATGCAGAGGTGAACGCCAATGCCCGCAATTGGTATCTTACGTCCGCGCAGGAACTGGAGGGAGCGCCTTTGCAGATCCAGAATGACTGGTTCCGCGGCGTGGCTTCACCGCAGGCGCGCGTCGCCCAGTTCAACGCCATGCCGGGCCGCGCCATCATCGGCCTGTTCGCTCCGCGCTTGCAAGCCGAACGCACGCTGGACGTACACAAGACACTGGCCTTCGTGCTTTCGGACAGTGGCGATCAGGCCGGGATCGAAATCCGCCGTGGCATAGCGGAGGTCTATACTCAGGCGCCCCCCTCTCCCGACTTCACCGTCAGCACGACGAAAGCAGCCCTTGCCCGCCTCGCCGCCGGGGATACGACCCTCGCTCATCTGATCGAAAGCAATGCGGCAACGGTGCAGGGCGACCGGCAGGGCGCCGAAACCTTCATGAGCTATTTCGATCCGCCGCTGAAGGATTGGTCGGACCTTCACTTCACGACGCGATGAAGTTCATCTCCGGGCGGTGTTGATCACCGCCCGGAGCTTATCTCACCGCTCCAGGTCGGTAATGGGCACAACCTTGCAGCTTGGCATCGGCTTTTCCTGCGAATTGGCATAGCGCAGCATCAATGTGCCGCGCCGGTGTCCCGCCGTATCGATCCAGTTGGGAACGCCCGGATCACGGGCCGCAAGGATGACCCGCACGGTCCCATCCTGCGCAGCCACGGCATTGGCCTTGTTCACCGCGACATTGTGGAAGCGATGGTCGAATGTCTCCAGCCAGTAATTATAGGCCGTAAGGCTCCAGTATATGCATTCGGGCGGCCGCACCTCCACGACCAGCGCCTCATCGGGCTCCAACGCAAAACCGCCGACGATATAGGTGTACATCGGATCGCCATGGACCGCCGCCATCTGCGCCGGGTCCATGAGCTTCATCTCGTTGCGCATCTGGATGAACTCGCGCGACCATTCCGCAAAGCGCCGGATCGACCCGACCATCGACTTCGCGGCGGCGCGAAGCCTGCGCTCCATCCCTTCACGCGACAGCGGCGGCGGAGTGACAGCGCCACCTACCCGTTCGATGCTGAGTTCCGCAGGCACCTCGTTGAAGCGGTCGAGCATCAACTGCCGGACGATCAGCACATGGGTGTCGGGGTCCATGGGCAGCCAGTTGCCCGGCTTGGGCGTGCCGCTCACATGGATCTCGAACGTCCCGTCAGGGCCATATTCCAGCTGATCGCCGCTCAGCGCTCCGCCGCGACCGGACCGTCCGCTCTGCCCATAATCGCGACCATAATAGGTGCCCAGGCTCAGATAGGTGACGGTGCCCCGCGTGCCGCGCACGATATAGTCCGACCCAGCCTCGATCGCCGCGCCGCCCGCGATCTGGTCGGGATTGTCGAAGCCGGGCCCCTTGATCGTTTCGGGACGCCCAAGCCGCAATAGCGGCGCGGAGGCGGACGATCCCTCGACCGCACCTTCCAGCGCCTGCCGCAACATGCGCGTGACATAGCGATATCCTTCCGCGATCTCGACCTCATCAAGATCATCGATGCCCGCGACGATCTCTCCCGCTTCGGAAAGCGCCGCGCCCAGTTCGTCCCACACTGGCCATCCGCGTTGCTGACTATCGCTGCTCATCATAGCTCCTGCTCGTTTGCATCGGGACGATGACGCCCAGGGTTCCGCGCCTTCCCTTTGTCCCTCTGAACATCGATCGATGCAAAGGGCATGACGGTTTCATCCGCCATGCCCTCTCCCCCCTATTCAAAAGACATCCAGCCGGATGGGAAAGCTGGCGCCAGCATATTGCGGCACGATTTCCTCCCGGATCGTCCGAAGCACGTCACCGCGCCGGTAGTTCAGCATCGCCGCATCCTGGGGGTTGGCATTGAAGTAGAGGCTGTTGCCCCGTCCCCATGCCAGGGAGATGTCGGGCAGGATCGGATGTTCGTCCTGCGAAACCGGCGGGGCGGGCTTGCCCACTGCCTCGCAGAAAGCGCCGAAAATCTGCTGATGCGTGAGACTCTCGTCCCCGATCAGATATCCGCGCCCGGTTTCGCCACGTTCCAGCAGAGCCTCGACGCAATCGGACACCGTATCGGTGCTGACCCATGTGACGCCGCCTGCCGGAGCAACGACCGGCGCGTCCAGCAACCGTCCTTCGACATAGCGGACGAACGCCGCGAACATCGATATCTGGCCCGGCACCGTCCCGACAACGGAAGGCGCGTCGATGCTAACAACCTTGAAATCGGGACAAGCAAGCGCGCGCGTCTTCAGCCACGCCTCGTAACGCGAGCGGACATAGGGATTACTGTCCAGCAGATGCGGCGCGACATGGGGGTAGAAGCTGCCGATGTTGATGGCGGTCCGCACGCCCGCGTCGCGCGCGGCGGCGAAGAAGCGCGGTTGCGCGATCGTATTCGCCTGTGTGACATGCTGGAAATAATCAGCACCCTTGGGGACATGGCGGATGTCATTGCCCGCCGAAAAGACCAGCGCGTCAAAACGGGAGAGCAGATCGGCGGGCGGGTCGTCATTGACGAAATCCAACCGCTGAAAAGGCAGCTTGCCAAGCGGGGTGTCTTCCGCAGGCGCGTTGCGGCCCGCGATAACGACGTCATGGCCGCTCTGCGCCAGCCTCAGCGCCGCATGACCGCCGATCAGGCCCGCGCCGCCCACCACCAGGATCTTCATCTATCTTTCCTTCCTTACGGCCCGCCGCCTGTCAGAATTCGACCCTGACCTCACCGCCGATCGTGCGCGGTTCGTTATAGGGCGTGGTGAAGCTCTGGAAGCCGTCGAAGGCCGTGCCGCCCACGCCGATCGTGAAGTCCGAACGGCGCCTGTTGTTGAACAGATTTTCGGCAAAGAGCGATACGCGCAGCTGCTTGCCAGCCGGTATCGGCCGCGTCCATGTAAGCCGCGCGTTGACGTTCCTTGTCGCCTGATTGGTATAAAGCTCATGGCCCGGCACCAACGGCCCGGCACCGGCGGAGGTGAACACCGCGCTCTGGTAAGTATAGGCGCCATGAACCGCGAACGCATTGTCGCCTGCGCGCAGGAACGTCCAGTCGCCACTCAGTGTCAGCGAATGTTTCGGGACATAAGGCAGGGTGAAATAGCCAGCGACATTGTCACCCACGTTGAAAGGGGAGCTTGGATTGACCGCCGGATCGAAAATCGTTCCCGGCAAAGCGACGACCTGTTTCAGATCGCTTTTCAGATAGCCATAGGATGCGCGCAGCGAAAGATCGGGCGACGGTTGAAGCGTGGCATCGATCTCCACGCCTTTGATTTCGGCCTTACCCGCATTGGCCGAAGCGATAATGCTGGTATCGACCGGGTCCGCGCCGAAGATGATCTGGAGATCGTCAAACTTGTTCAGGAAGGCAGCTACGTTGAAGGTGAGCAACCGGTCGAACAACTGCGACTTCAGCCCCACTTCATAAGCGGTAATCTTTTCCGGGCCGAACGTCTGGGTGAAATCCTTCGACAACTCGCTGGAACCGCCCGCCTTATAGGCTTTGGAGAAGCGGAAATAGGTCATCATCTGGGGCGTCCATTGCACGGCCAGGTTTGCCATCGGACTGAAATTGTTGAAGCGCTGGGAATTTGTGATGTTATCGTCCACCAGAGCGCCATTGATCGTCCTGTCACGCGACGCATCGCGAAGATCACGCGTGTAACGCCCGCCGACCGTCAACTTTATGCGATCATCGAAGACCGGCGGCGTCCAGGTCGATTGCGCATAGGCGGCGTAGGATTCCGATTTGGCGTGAATGACGGTTTGGGTCAGCTGCTCGGCGCCGAACAGCAGATAGCCAAGTGTCGTGTCGAAGGGGTGGTAACCACTTTCCTTGAAATAATAGAGGCCGCCGGTGAAATCGAGCCTGGACGTGATATCGCCGATCAGCTGGAATTCCTGCGTATATTGCTTTGTGCGATAATAATGCTGGCTTTCGACCGTCAGCGGAAAGAACGGCGTCGACTGTGCCACGCCATAATTGACGTCCTGCGTGGCGCGCGTTCCCCTATAGGCACTCAGCGAGCGGAGAAGAACGGCGTCCGACAATTGATATTCCAGCGTCAGCTGGTGATCCACGAATTTGGTGACGCTATAATCCAGGTCCAGCGGCGCGTAGGTCCGGTCGCGATCAGCGCTGTAGCCCGGAATGGCTCCCACCAGTGCCGGGTTCACATAATAAGGCGGCGTCGATCGCACGCGGCCCAGATCGAAGGCATAACGGACGGTGAAATCGTCCACCGGCTTCCATTCCGCCGCGATCCGTCCCGCAATCTGGCCGAACTCACCGAAGTTCAGTTGCGCGCCCGGATTTTTGACCCAGCCGTCCTTGCTCTTGTAGGAAATGGTTCCCTTGATCGCTAGGTTACCGAACGAAGGCAGATCGACGCTGCCCAGCGCTCGTACCAGATTGCGGCTGCCGAAGGACAGGGATGCGCTACCACCCCATTCGCCGGTCGGCTGTCGAGTGATGATGTTCACAGCGCCGCCGGTCGTGTTCCGCCCATAAAGCGTGCCCTGCGGCCCGCGTAGAACTTCGATCCGCTCCGGCTCGCCAAGGTCGAGCAGAGCGCCCTGCGGCCGGGCGATGTAGAAGCCATCGATATAGACGCCGACGCCGCCATCGCGGGTGATCTGGCCGGGATCGTTATTTCCCTGGCCACGCATCGCAAAGGCCAGCGTGTCGGATGAGTTGGGATAGGCGACGACATTCAGGCTGGGCGCGATCGCCGCCAGATTGGCGAGGCTGGTGACGCCCTGGCTTTGCAAGGTGTCGCTCTGTATCGCGGTGATCGCAATAGGCACCGTCTGAAGCGCCTGCGCGCGGCGCTGGGCGGTGACGATGATCTCTCCGGGCGCGGGCATATCCACCGAAACCGGCTGAACCTGACCCTCTTGCGCATGGACCGGCACAGCAGCGGACAGCGCCATAGCCATCGCAGCGCCAGCCATCAAGCAGGCGCACTTATCCTGATGAGACATCTTCCATCCCCTCCCTCGTTATGCCGGACCTCGTCCGGCTTACGGCTTTTGCCGCATTGTTGACGAGCAAGCGTGATCCTTGGGACGCGGCGGACATGCATCCGCCGAATCGGAACGATCCGTTGCGTTTTCAAATTAGGGCAATCAATGATGTAGGTCAATCGTGACTTAGCACGACTGATTCACGCCATGCGGCAGCTCCGGCCACAATCAGGATAAAATGTCAGCGGCGCTTGCAGCCGTTCAGGAACAGGGCGACGGCCGAACGCACCCAGTCCTCCTGCGCCGCGCTGTCCATCTTCTTGACGCCCAGGATTGTCCAGTTGAGCGGCGCCATGTTCACCATCGTTTCCAGCAACTCGGTGGCGCGTTGCAAGTCATCGACAATGATCTCGCCGCTTTCATGCCCTTGCGCCAGCAACTCCCGAAGCGCCCGCCGCGCAGGGAAGGCGGTGGCATATTCCCCCCGCCGGGCAAGATCGGGAAAGCGCTGGGCTTCGCCCGTCACAATGCTGTAGATGCGGACCAGCTTAGGCTGCAACATACGCGACAGCATCGCCAGCGATGTGGCGACCAGCCGTTCCTCGAACGATCCTTCCGCGCTTATGCTCCTTTTATCCGGCTTGGCGAGGATGCGTTCGTCAACAGCGATGAACAACCCCTCCTTGCTGCCGAAACGCGCGTAGATCGTCTTTTTGGCAGTGCCCGCGGCAGCCGCGATGGCCTCGATGCTGGTGTCGCCAAAGCCCTTGGACAGGAACATTTTCTCGGCCGTGTCGAGGATGACGGTTTGAAGACGCTCCGCATCGCATTTGGACGGACGCCCTCCCCTTTTTGGCTTTTGCGGAGTTTGACCTGCACGCTCCTTTTGAGCACTCATTCCCGGCACACCTTCAATGGGTTGACGTCAGGAGCACTAGGTCGGCGCGGGCGACTATGCAATTCCGATCGATACACTTCTGTTCCAAGCGAAGGGGTGCGGCGTCCGTTTCCCCTTCACGCGACATCCTCTCTTTTAAATCAGCCGCGCCCTAAACCCCGGCGCTGTATGCCAGCGCTTCCAGCAGTTCCTCTCCGGGCATAGCCTCTCCCTGCGGCAGCAGCGGCTCAAGGCAGACATGGTTCGCGCCTGCATCCAGATGCGCCCTGATGGAAGCACGGATCGCCTCTGTGTTGCCCCATGCGACCAGCCCGTCCACCAGCCGGTGCGATCCTCCGTTCAGGAAATCGGACTCATCGAACCCCATCCGCTCCCAATGCTTCCGCTGATGGGGCACGGCAAGGTAGAGGGCCAGCCCCGCCCGCCCGATTTCCCGCGCGCGGCTGGGCGATGTTTCAAGGACGACTTTCTGCTGGATGCCTAGCAGCGCATCCGGGCCCATCGCGCTGCGCGCCTGCGCGGTAAATTCGGGAGTGACGTTGCACGGATAAGCCCCCAATGCCTCCTGTCCCGCAAGCTTGATCATCTGCGGACCCAGGGCGGCGATCACCACGGGCACCGGCTGAGGCGGCGGGCAGGATCCGTAATGACATGCCTGCATCGCCCTCAGGTAGCTGCGCATGGCTGGCACCGGCGGCGCGAAACTATGGCCGCGCGCCTCCACCAGAGGCGGCGTGGACACGCCCAGCCCCAGGATGAACCGGCCGCCCGACTGTTCGGCCAAGGTGTTCGCGCCACCCATCATCGCCTGCGGATCGCGTGAATAGATGGAGGCGATCCCCGTTCCGATCACCAGCCTTTCTGTCTGGGACAGCAGATAGGCCGCGTGCGCCAGCGGATCGCGACCCAATCCTTCGCCGAACCAGAAGGCGCTGAAACCATGACGTTCGACCGATCGTGCAAGCGCCGCAGCGTCCCGCGCGGGCAGGTGATCGGTATGGAACCAGATTCCCGGTGAAGGTGACAGTCCCGGCGCCTTGCCTGACGACAGCATCAGGCGGCGCCTCTGGCCAGCCGCATGGGCAACTCAGCAAATCCCTTGGTAAGCTCGGTCTTGATCTTCCGCGCCCGCCCGACATCCAACTCATAATCCGGAAAGCGTGCGAGCAACTCCTCCATCAGAACGCGCACCTCCAGCCGCGCGAAGTGGATGCCAAGGCAAAGGTGCGGCCCGCCGGAAAAGCTGAGGATGCGCCGCTTGCCCCGCCGCACGTCGAACTCGTCAGGGCGATCGAATTCCCGCTCATCGCGATTGCCCGAGGCATAGAGCAGCAGCACGCCCTGCCCCTGTTTCAGCGTCTGGCCATGCAGCGTCACGTCCTGCGCGACCGTCCGGCACAGAAACTGTGTCGGATTGTCATATCTCAGCGCTTCCTGAAACGCGTCCAGAAGCAGAGAGGGATCGGCGACCACCTGCTTCTTCTGCTCGGGAAACTGATGCAGCAGGTAGATGAGCAAGGTGACGCCCTTCGCAATCGTCTCCGACCCGCCAGACACCAGCATTCCCAAGTGGATGGACGCTTCTTCCTTCGACATCCGCCGCCCGATGCGCTGCTCATATTGGAAGAACGCCGAAACCGCATCGTTGGGCTGCTCGATCCATCCACGGCGGCTCTCCGCCAGCTCGCCGCAATAGGCGTTCATTTCCTCATAGGCGCGCAGCCCTTCCTCCGTCACTGCACCATCGGACGGATCGTGGCCGAAAAGCAGGCTCACGCATTCCCGCATGCGCGGCTGGTCGGAAGGGGGGACGCCGACGAAATCAAAGATCAAGCGCGACGCCAGCGGCATGGCAAGGTCGTCCATGACATCGAATTCATCCCGCCCGCTCAAGTCGTCGAGAAATTCGGTCACTGCCATCCGCATCATCTCCGCCTGCTTCTTGACCGCCGCTGCGTTCAGGAGGGGCAAGAACATCTTTTGCAGCATGGTATGATCAGGCGGATCGACCCAGTTGAGAATGGGTATGACCGGCTGTTCCTTGGTCAGAACTTGCGAAGGCAGCGTTCCCTTGCTGCTCGTGAACCGCACCGTATCCAGCGACGTGTTCCAGATGTCCTCGAAACGCGACAGCGCCCAGGCATCATATTTCTCCAGATAAAAAGCAGGGGCATCGTCGCGCATCCGCTTATAGATGGGATGCGGGTCACCGCCGATGATCGCATCGGCAAAGGGATCATAGTCGATCATATTGCTCCCCCGATTACAGATCGTGGGCGATGCTATATTCGACGATCTTTCCGTCACGCAGTTTCCAGAAATCGAAATAGGTCGAATATTCATCGGCCTTGTCGGGGTAACTGTGCAGCACATGCCCGGATATGGCGATGAAGTCCCCTTCGATCAGGACATTCGTGGGAATATGCTTCGTCACCTCTCCCCTGTCTGCATGATAGGTCTTCATACGCTCGATGAAATCGAGATATTCTTCAAGGTTCAACGGCTTTTCCAGCCCGACATTGATCGCGGTGAGCAGTAAGTCGGGGTGCAGCCATTCGCGCAGCTTTTCGCGGTCGACATCATCGCTGTAGCGGAAAAACTGCTGAATTTCCTCCAGGGTCATCATCCACTCTCCTGTGCCAAATTCCTACCGCGCTGCGGGCGCGGCCATCGGGCAATGCCATGCCTCTCGCCATGACGGTTACCGTGGCGATGCTCGCCCGTCAATCTTTCAGGAACGAGACGTTGCGTTTCTTTATTGCCCATTTTAGGGATGCATGAATGCTCTGATTGATTCGCCTGGCGGCATCCCCGTCATGCGAAGATCATGAGAATGGGAGAGGGCGCTGCATGGAAAAGGTTCATGGCCTCGGCAGCCGTTGCCAGCCTTGAAAAGGCTGCTTTGGCGATGCCACCGCGCTGACGCGCCAGTCTTTTGCAGCGAACTGCACTGAAAGAGAAAAAGATGCTCTATTTCGACGTCTACACCATGTTCAAGATACCCGTCCTTATCTTCAAGAAGGAACGCGGTATAAAGCGGATCGCGGGAGCGCTTCTGGCATGGCTGTTTTTCGTTGTCGCAGGTATCTTCTCCTATCTCTGCATGCTTCTTGACTATGTCTTCTTCCCCGGCGTGCGCAAGGTCGAGGTCAAGGCGCCGATCTTCGTGGTGGGCAATGGCCGCAGCGGCACCACGCAGATGCACCGCCTGCTGACGGGCGACGAAGAACGCATGTCCTTCTTCAAGGGATATGAGCTTCTCATCCCATCGCTGGTGCAGAAGAAGATGCTGGCGGGTGCAGCGGCGCTCGACCGGCTCTTGCTGGGCGGCCGCATCTACAAGCGCATCCGCGACAAGCATGACAATGGATTGCAGGAAGTGCGCCAGATGCACGACTGGCGCATGGACAGTTCCGAAGAAGACGACTTCATCATGCTGTATAACTTCAGCGCCAGCACCCTCATCACCTTCTTTCCCTATATCCGGGAATTCCACTACCTGTTCTACACGGACCAGCGGCCCGAAAAGGCGCGCAGGCGAATCATGGGATTTTACAAGGCGGCGCTTCAGCGGCAGATCTACGCGACCGGCAGCAACCGCATCCATTGCTGCAAAAGCCCATCCTTCACAGTGAAGATCCGTTCCCTGCGCGAGACCTTTCCCGACGCCCGCTTCGTTGCGATGGTCCGCAATCCGGCAGAAATGCTGCCCAGCCTTGAACATCTGATGCAATGGTATTGGGACAAGCAAGGCTGTCATTCCGAATTGTCGCACGAAGCGGCCAAGGCGTTGTCGGACCAGCAGATGTCGCAGTATAATTATATGTTCGAAGCGCTGGCATCCATTCCCGCGAAAGACCAGTTCGTCGTCCACTTCCCTGATCTTGTCGCGGACCCCAAGGCGGTTGTCGAAGGCATTTACGAACGCTTCGGCATGCCGATCAGCCCGTCCTACGCCGCTTTCCTGGACGAGGAACGGGAAAAGGCGCAACACTTCGTCAGCAAGCATGACTATGAAAAGGCGTCGGGAGAGGAACGCGAACGCTACACCGCGCAGATCCCCGAACTGGCGCTGCGTTTCGGCTGGTAGGATCGCTGGCCGCCCTTCAATCTCCCCTAGAGGATATTTCCCATGCAATTCTGGCAATCTTTCGCCCGCACGCCGATGGAGCATATGCCGGACCTGGTCCAGGCGGCTGAGGATATCGGCTTCACCGGCGTGACGATTAGCGACCACTTGGTTCGGCCGGTCGAAATCAACACTCCCTACCCCTATTCCGCCGACGGCAAGCCCGTCAGCACCACCCACACGCCCTTTGCCGAACCCTGGGTTCTCATCACCCATCTGGCCGGATTTACGAAGACGTTGCGTTTCATGCCTTCTGTTTACGTCCTGCCATTGCGCGATCCGGTCTCGGTCGCCAAGTCCCTCGGATCGGCCTGCGTGCTGACCGGCGAGCGGATCGACTTCGGTATCGGCGTCGGCTGGATGCGTGAGGAGTTCGCGGTGACGGGGCAAGACTTTACGACGCGCGGCAAGCGAACCGACGAGATGCTGGAAATATTGGCGAAGCTGCTGACGGGTGAAGTCGTCGAGTATCATGGGGAATTCTACGACCTGCCGCCGCTGACGATGACGCCAGCGCCGTCGAAAATGCCGATGATCCTGTGTGGCGGCGAAAGCAAGGCCGCTCTCAGGCGCGCCGCCCGCCTCGACGGCTGGTTGGGCGTCGCCTATGATTTCGGCGAAATCCCCGGCGTGCTGGCGGGCGTGCGGGCAGCACGGGAAGATGCCGGGACGCTCGACCGACCCTTTGAAATCGTCCTTGCGGTGAAGGGCGGCGCTACGCCCGGCCAGATCAGCGAATTGGAGGAGATGGGCGTCACGCGCATGGTCCTGCCGCCGCTGATGGGGGATACCGCTGCGGAAAAGATGCGGCAGATGCGGGAATCCGCCCGGCGCGTGGGCCTCTAGAGGCGCTGGAGATCTCAACAGTTGAGGTGAGCGAGTGGATATTCAGAAAGACCTGCTGCAACTGCCTTTGGCCAGCCTGATGGCTAGAGCGGAGGCGATGACGCTGGATGCTCATGGTCCCGTCGTCACCTATTCGCGCAAGGTCTTCATTCCGCTGACCCGGCTTTGCCGCGACAGCTGCCATTATTGCACCTTCGCCGCGACCCCGCGACAGGTTCAAAGTCCCTATCTCAGCCGCGAGGAAGTGCTGGCCATCGCCCGCGCGGGCGAACAGGCGGGATGTCGTGAGGCGCTGTTCACGCTGGGCGACCGGCCGGAGGATCGTTATGCCGCCGCCCGCGCCTATCTGGCCGAGACGGGACATGAAAGCACGCTCAGCTATCTTGGCGAGATGGCGCGGGCCGTGGTGGATGAAACGGGCTTGCTGCCGCATCTCAATCCCGGGCTCATGGGCGCGGACGATTATGCCATGCTCCGGCCGCACGCCGTGTCGATGGGCATCATGCTCGAAAGCAGTTCAGAGCGGCTTTGCGCCAAGGGCGGCCCGCATTTCGGATCGCCCGACAAGGCGCCGCATATGCGGCTCACCGCGATGGAGGCGGCCGGAGCGGCCCGCATCCCCCTGACCACGGGGCTGTTGATCGGCATAGGAGAAACGCGGGAAGAAAGACTGGACGCACTGCGCGCCATCCGCGACCTTCACGCGCGCCATCATCATATCCAGGAAGTCATCATTCAGAATTTCAGGGCGAAGCCCGGAACGCTGATGGCGGACGCACCGGAACCCGATCTGGAAGACCATCTCTGGACGATCGCCGCCGCCCGGCTGATGCTGGGTCCGGACATGACGATCCAGGTTCCGCCGAACCTCAACAAAGCGCAGGATCTGTCGGCGATATTGCGCGCTGGCGCCAATGACTGGGGCGGGGTTTCGCCAGTGACGCCCGATCATGTCAACCCCGAAGCGCCCTGGCCGCATCTCGACCTTCTGGCTGATATCACCGCCTCGACCGGTCGCATATTGCGCGAGCGGCTCGCGGTGGGCCCCGCTTATGTCCGGGAAGCGGAACGCTGGATCGATCCGGCCTTGCGGACCCGCGTGCTTCGCGCCGTCGACGGCCGGGGCTTTCCGAAGACCGACAACTGGTGGGCAGGCAGCGATGCGCCCGTTCCGCTGCTTGAAACGCCGCAGGGCAGCCCAACACCCGCCATCTCCCGTGCACTGGAAAAGCTGGACAAGGATGAACTTCCGTCGCTCGATGACATAGTGACGCTGTTCAAGGCCGATGGCGTGGACCTTGGGGCCGTGATCGCGGCTGCGGACCGGCGGCGGCGGGAACAGGCGGGCGAAACCGTCACCTATGTCGTCAACCGCAACATCAACTATACCAATATATGTAGTTATCGCTGCGGCTTCTGCGCCTTTTCCAAGGGATCGACCCGATCGGAGCGTGGGCCCGCCTATAATCTCGACCTTCCCGAGATCGGCGGTCGCGCGGCGGAGGCCTGGGGTCGCGGCGCGACCGAAGTGTGCCTACAGGGCGGGATACATCCCCAGTTCGACGGGCATCACTATCTCGACATCGTCGCGGCGGTGCGCGAAGCAGCCCCCGACATTCACATCCATGCCTTTTCGCCGCTTGAGGTGATGCACGGCGCGCGGACGATCGGCATGGCTTTGGACGCCTATTTAGACCGCCTTAGGCAGGCCGGGCTATCGACCTTGCCAGGCACGGCGGCGGAAATCCTTTGCTCCGACGTGCGGTCGGTTCTGTGTCCCGACAAGCTGTCGGCCAGTGAATGGCTTCAGGTGATGCGGGCAGCCCATGGCGTCGGCTTGCGCAGCACCGCCACGATCATGTTCGGCCATGTCGAGACCTATCGTCACTGGGCCGAGCATCTGATGAAGATCCGCGCCTTGCAGGAGGAAACGGGCGGCTTCACCGAGTTCGTGCCCTTGCCTTTCGTCCACATGGAAGCCCCCATCTGGCGCAAGGGCCAGGCCCGCAGCGGCCCCAGCTACCGCGAGGCGATGCTGATGCACGCGGTGGCGCGTCTGGTGCTGGGGACAGTCATCCCCAATATCCAGGTTTCCTGGGTGAAGATGGGGCAGGATGGCGCCGCCGCGGCACTTGGCGCTGGCGCGAATGACTTAGGAGGCGTGCTCATGGACGAATCCATCACGCGCTCGGCAGGCGGCGTGAACGGCCAGATGGTGAGCGCGGCGGAGATGGCGGCCGTCGCTAGCAGCGCCGGACGCATCGCGGCGCAACGCACCACCCTTTACGGCGCCATGCCCAGACGGCTGGAACCGGCCTGAGGAAGCGGCGCGACATGGCGGACAACCGGCAACACGCCTCGATCGAGGGACCTGTTCAGGGCGGCGCGCGCGGCAGGCCCTTCGCGGCATCGATCGTCGATCTGTCACCCCATGGCTATCGAGAAGAAGAATATTTCCTGTCCGGCACGGCGCGCTGCTGGGCCCCGCGTTCCGGCACGCGGACCGGGCAGGACGGTATGTGGGCGGCGCAACGCATCGGCGCGCCGCAACCATATAAGACGCGCCTGCTCGCGCGCATTCCCCCTCCTGATCGCTTTAGCGGCACCGTGGTCGTGGAGTGGATGCAGGAACTCTTCGGCACCGAGCGCGACATCTTCTTCCGCTGGAATGCTGAAACGCTGCTGCGCGCGGGGATCGCCTGGATCGGCGTTTCGCTCCACCATGAAGGGGTCGATGGCCCTGATCCCAACAGCCTGGTCAACTGGGATCCGCAGAGATACGGTTCGCTCACCATCCCCGACAGCAGCCTTGGCTACGACATATTGTCGCAAGCGGCGCGGTGCCTGCATGACCTGCCCGGTTTGGGCGAGGGCAAGGTGAAGACGCTCCTGGCCGCAGGCAATTCGCTTTCCGCCTGGCGCCTCTCGACTTACGTCAATGCCGTGCAGCCGGTGGAGCAGATTTTCGACGGGTTTTTCCTTCAGGATTTCCGCCAGAAAACCGTTCAGGACCGGGAGGACGCTGCTTTCCCTCATGATCGCTACGTTCGTTGGGATGCGATCAGCCCCGTCCTGATGCTCAACATGACACCGGCCGCCATGCGCAGCGCCGGCCAACCCGCGGGGCACATGCTGAGGCAATGGGAACCGGCCGGAGCGGCCCATACCAACACTTTCCTCATGGCCCGCACCGCCCTTGCCGAGGAGCGGGACACGGGAACGATCATCACCTGCTGCCCGGAAGATTATGCGAATGCGATACCCAGCCAATATTTTTCCGGCGCGGCCATAGAGGCGCTCGTGCGTTGGGCTCGCGATAAGAAAGCGCCGCAGGACTTCGCGCCCATAGACCTTGCTTCGGCTGGCGGTGCGCCCGCGCTGGATGAATATGGCAATGTGACCGGCGGCATGCGCCACCCGTGGGTCGATGTGCCGGTCGCGCGCTATGGCTGGGAAGGGGAATGCGTCGGCGGCAGTGGCCGAACATATCCATTCCCATCCAGCCGCCTCGCCCGGCTTTATGATGGTCCGCAAGACTATCACCAGAAATTTGCCGTCGCCGTCAGAAGGGCCGTGCGCGACGGCATAATCCTTCCGCACGATGCAGAGGCGGCTATCGCAGCGGCCGGACGCCTGACCTGGTAACGCCTCACGCACCGGCAAATCCAGCATGAACAGATTGGATCAGAAGGGAACGGATTTGAACGACGCAAGGAACAGGCGAATAGCGGTGCTGGGCGGCACGGGCCACGAAGGAACGGGGCTTGCGCTGCGCTGGGCAAAGGCTGGCTATGAGGTCATCATCGGCTCGCGCGACGCTACAAACGCCATCTCCGCCGCAGCAGACTTGCAAAGCCGTTCAGGCGGCCTGATTAGCGGGGCGGAAAACAGCGATGCCGCAGATCGCGCCGATATCGTGGTGCTGGCGGTGCCTTTCCAGGTGCAGGTCAAGCTTGCCAGCGCGGTGCGGGAAGCGCTTATCGGCAAGATCCTGATCGACGTGACAGTGCCTCTCGTCCCGCCCAAGGTCGCGCGCGTCCAGCTCCCGGCGGCAGGTTCTGCGGTTGAGGCCCTCCAGCAGATCCTCGGGCCAGAGGTGCGGGTCATATCGGCGTTTCAGAATGTGTCAGCGCATCAGCTTGCCGATCTCGACGGCCCGATCGACTGCGACCTATTGGTATGCGGAGACGACCCGGAAGCACGCGAACAAGTGTGCCAGCTCGCCAGGGCGATTGGCGTGCGGGCCTGGCACGCGGGTCCGCTGGCCAATTCCGCCGCTGCGGAGGCGCTGACGTCCGTGCTGATATTCATCAACAAACGGTACAAGATTTCGAACGGTGCGGGTATCCGCATCACGGGCCTTCAAGAAGAATGAGAGCAGGCGCGAGCATGGGAAGGGAGAAGGGCATGCAGGCGAATGGAGAAGCGGGACAGGCGTTCATTCCTCCCAATCCGTGGACGCAAACCAAGCCAGCCGCCGTCCCGCCGCCCGGTCAGGCCATCACCAGCTGGGGCCTTGCGATCGACGCGCCTCTCCGGCTCGATGATCCTGATGCGTATGACTGGCAGGACGAAGCCGATATGGTGGTGGTCGGCCTAGGCGGCGCTGGCGTATCGGCCGCGCTAGAGGGCCTGGAACAGGGGCTGTCGGTTATTGCCCTCGACCTTTACGACGGCGGCGGCTCATCGGCGGCGAATGGCGGGGTCTATTACGCAGGCGGTGGCACTTCCATTCAGCGCGAAGCGGGCGTCGAGGACGACGCCGAACGCATGGAGGAATATCTTCGCTACGAGGTGGGCGATGTCGTCGCGCCGGAAACCCTGCGCGACTTCTGCCGACAGAGCGCAGAGACCTTCGAATGGCTGCGCAGTCATGGCGCGCCTTTCAGCGCCACCCTCTATTCGAAAAAGACTTCCTATCCTCCGCTCGACAAGTTCCTCTACCATCCTGACAGCAGCCTTGCTGGTCCGTTTCGCGATCTGACTCCGCCAGCCGCGCGCGGTCATCGGACGGTCCACCGCAACGGCAAGAATCCCTTCGGTCTGGGCGTTGGCATCTATGCACCGCTCAAGGCCGCCGCGCTGGCGCGGGGCTTGCGGTTTCAGGAGAATGCCGATGTCCGCCAGCTGGCGCTCGATGCCGATGGCCGGGTGGTGGGCGTCCGCGTTGAACGGCTGGCCGACCCTCTTCTCCGCGAAAGGCATGCGCGACTGATCGCGACAGCCAATCGATGGATGACCATGCTTCCCTCGACGCTTCCGGGAGCGCAGCTGACCGTCGGCATCGGCTACCGCTATCTCGCCAAAGCCCATAAGCTCGCCGCCGCTGGCCGCACCAGCGCTTGGCTGCGCGCCCGGCGTGGCGTGGTGCTGAGCGCGGGCGGTTTCATCTGCAATCCGGAAATGATCCGGCATTTCGCCCCGGAATACGCAGCCGGTCTTCCCAACGGAACACTGGGCGACAATGGCAGCGGCATCATGCTTGGCGTTTCAGCGGGCGGAAAAACCGGCCTGATGGAGCGCGTTTCCGCCTGGCGTTTTCTCTCCCCGCCGCAAGCCTGGGGCCAAGCCATGATGGTGGATGGCGAAGGCCGCCGCTTCGTCAACGAAAGCTGGTATGGCGCCCGGATCGGGGATGAGATGGTGGAGCGGCATCGCGGCCGGGGCTACATCATCATGGATCGCAAGCTCTGGCGGCAATCGCTGCGCGATGCCTTCGGGGAAGGCGTGCTGACGTTCCAGCGGGACATCACCCTCGTCAACGGCCTGATCGGCTCTACCAAGGCGGCCACGCCCGAAGCTCTGGCGCGTAAAATGGGCTTCTCGCCTGACCTGTTCCTTGACTCGCTTGCCACCTATAATCGCGCGGCACGTGGGGAGGAACCGGACCCTTTCCACAAGGCGCCCGGCGAGATGTCGGAACTTGGTCAAGGCCCCTTCTATGCCGTCGACGCATCCATGGATGCCCGCTTGTTTCCGCTATCCTGCATGACCGTAGGCGGGCTTGATGTCGACGAAGGCACGGGCGCGGTGAAGTCGCTTTCGGGCGGAGTCGTGCCCGGCCTCTATGCGGCGGGGCGCAATGCGGTCGGTATCTGTTCAAACCTCTATGTCAGCGGCCTGAGCTATGCTGACTGCGTCTATTCCGGGCGGCGCGCAGCGAGGGCCATCGCCGCATGATCTCCGTTCTGGATGATGCACCGCCCATCCCGGATATGCGCAACCCGCAAACAGGCCTCTCCCCGGCCCAGCGATACCTTGCAAACTCTATCGGACATCGCGATGCGAACCGGCGAGACGGAAGGCGTCACCATTTGCTACTGCATGCAAATGAACATCATGCCTGGCGTCACATCCTATCGACGGATCGGGATCATCGGCTCCGGCCGGGTCGCGTCCGCCCTTGGTCTCGCTCTTGCCCAGCTCTCGACAGAGCCGCTTGCGATCTGGGGCCGCGATCCGGTGCGCTCTGCCGCCGCGGCCGCGTTGATTGGCCGGGCCGTTACCACAGCGCTTATGACGGAGATCGCCGAAACGTGCGATGTGATCGTCCTTGCCGTCTCAGATGACGCGCTCGAACAGAGCATCTCCGAACTCGCTGCGAGCGGTGGAACCGCATCGTCCTTCGTCTTCCATGTCAGCGGACGCAGCGGCGCAGCCATTTTGGCGCCACTCGGCCGCAAGGGATGGCTCACGGCCGCGATCCATCCGGCCATGACGTTCACCGGCGATCCTCAGGCAGAGGTCCGGCGGATGATCGGGGCAAGCTTTGCCGTAACCGGCTTGACGGGCGAGTCGAGTGCAGCAGCCCGCGCCCTCGTTGCCCATCTGGGCGGCGTGCCGGTGGATATCGCCGAAGAATATCGGCCGCTCTACCATGCCGCCCTCTGCCACGGTGCCAATCACCTCGTTACGCTGGTCGCCGGTTCCTGCGAAGCATTAGCCGCCGCTGGCGTGGACGATCCCGCCGCGCTGCTCACGCCGTTGGTTCGCGCTGCACTGGAAAACAGTCTTGGCAAAGGCATGGCAGGTCTGTCAGGCCCCTTGCTGCGTGGAGATGAAGAGACGATCGCCGGGCATATCTCCGCCTTGCGCGAGCATTGTCCCGCACTCCTACCGTCTTATCGGGCGATGGGGCTTGCCACGCTCGACGCGCTGAACAGGCTGAACGGGACGGAAGCGCCGTCTCCCTGCCGCCCCATATTGGAGAAGGTTTGATGACGAAGCTACTGCTGGCAGGCGCAACCGGACTGGTGGGTGGCGAAGCGTTGGCCCTGTCCCTGGCGGACGAGCGGGTGACCAAGGTCGTCGCGCCGACTCGGCGGCCGCTTGCACCTCATCCCAAACTCCTCAATCCGATCGTGAAGGCGGACAGTCTTCCGCTCGACGCTGACTGGTGGGCCGTCGATGGCGGCCTCTGCGCGATTGGAACGACACGGGCGAAGAGTCCCTCGGCCGCAGCATACCGCGCCATCGACCTGGATTATCCATTCGCCATTGCCAAGCGCATGCGGGAAGCAGGCGCGCTCCGCTTTGCCCTGACGTCCTCCATGGGCGCGAATGCCCGATCGCCTTTCCGGTATCCGCGGATCAAGGGCGAATTGGAGGAGGCTATCGCACGCCTCGGCTTTCCCTCGCTGACTATCGCCCGTCCCGGTTTCATCGGCGGAGAACGGAAGGAACATCGGCCGATGGAACACATGCTGGGCCGCCTTCTGCGCATCACCGCTCCTCTCCTGCCGCCGATCGCGCGCATCAGCCCGGCAAAAACCATAGCGGCTATCCTCGTCGATGCGGCGATCAGCGGCGCGATCGGCAGTCACAGCGTCAACGCGGCAGTCATCGCCCGCGCCGCGTCGAACCGCCTTGAGTAATTCTGGACATGCGGCCGGTGGCTCAGCTACAGATGTACGCGTCTTGCAGGAAGGCGCGTGCGCCGTGTCGCCTGTTCAGCCGACGGTGCGATTGAATAGCTGCCAAGCGCCCGTTCCAATGCTTTTACGAGGATAGGCGCTACCTGAGGCCGGCAGATAAACCGCCTTCCGGTCACTCTTGCGCAGGGCGCGGCGGTAGAAGAGTTCGGTCCCGACCGGCTCGTCCGGCTGCCGGACTTCCCTCTGTTCGCCATTCAGCAACGGGACAAGGCTATGCCCTTAAAGGGCAGGATAGCGCGCCCAGAGAAACGCGCCGGCTGAGTTTGCCTGGCGAGGTCGAGCAAGGTTGGGGCTATATCGGTGACGGACCTATACTGCGGCCTGCCACTCTCGCTGCGTTTAGCGACCCTTGGCAAGCCTCGGACCCGACGGGGCTTAGCCACGGTCTGTTCGCAGCAACTAGAAATTTTCGTTTGCAGGTAATTTTCTTATAGCTGAACTCCTCATTAGGGCCGATTATAGTAAATAATTTATGTAAAACTTAAAATAAATCTGGAATTACATTTATAATATTATTTTTAATACTTGAGATATTTCTTATATTGGCGGATTTACCTGTAAATGATGCCAAAATGAAAGAAACCTTATTATAATTGTGACAGTTGTTGTCACAAAATCGTTGCGATACGTGCTTAGTGGCCAGCCCCGCAAAACATCCATTCATGGATTTCCAAAGGGGTTAAATCATGAGCCGCTCTTCCACCACCCTGCTCCACGCGTCCATGGGCGCTCTGCTGCTGGCGTCGGTTTCCGCGCCTGCGCTCGCAAGCGCAGCAACCGATGGTGCCGCTGCGGAGGCTCCTGCCGCCGCCGACGCGGCTGACAGCGAGGGCATGGCCGCCATCGTCGTCACTGCCACCAAGCGCGAAACTGATTTGCAGGAAACGCCCATCTCCATGGCGGTGGTCGATACCCAGGCGCTTGAAGACCGGCATGTGCAGAGCATGTATGATTTCGCCGACGGCGCGGTTCCTTCGCTGCGCGTCGCGACCTTCGAAGCGCGCCAGTCCGCGCTCACCATCGGCATTCGCGGCATCGTGCCGCTCGACGCCAACCAGCCCGCCCGCGAGCAGGGCGTGGGCATCTATGTCGACGGCGTCTATATGGGCCGCCAGCACGGCCTGAACGCCGCACTGTTCGACATCGAGCGTGTTGAAGTGCTGAAAGGTCCGCAGGGCACGCTGTTCGGCCGCAACACCGAAGGCGGCGCGCTCAGCATCATCAGCAAGGCGCCAACCGGCGAATGGGGCGGCCGCGTCGAGGCAGGTGCGGGCAATTATGGCAGCCGCACTGCCGACGTCCATCTCGACCTGCCCAAGGTCGCGGGCTTTTCCGTCAAGCTGGACGGCGTGATCCAGCATCAGGATGCGACCACGGAGAACCCGCTCGCGCGCCAGGCGGGCTGGAATTATTACAACCGTAAAGGCCTGCGCGCCGCCGTGCGCTGGCAGCCGACCAGCACCATCACCAATGACTTCGCCTATGACGTAGCGAAGGACGAGAATACGCCCTTCTACAGCCAGCTGCTGAACTATAATCCCAACAACTGTGCCAACGGCGCCCAGGCATCGCAGCCCGCCTGCACCCTGCCCGGCACGGCCTACACCAACCTGACCGGCGGACCTGTCAAGCCCCTGCTGCCCGGCGTGGTCGTCAACGGCGACACCCGTATGGGCGAAGCCGACATCGGCGTGCCGCAGCAGGTCAGCGTCGATAAGACCCACGGCTTCACCAACACGCTGAAGTGGAATCTGGGCGACGAGCTGGAATTGCGCTCCATCACCGCCTGGCGCGGCGTTGACGCCACGCAGTGGGACAATTCGGGCGGCGCTCATCGTCCGCCGCTGGTCAACCCGCCCCTCGGCAGCACCGCTGCTGGCTGCACCACGGCCGCGCCCTGCGCCTTCAGCCGCTATAGCCTTGCTGACCTGCGCCAGCGCCAATTCAGCCAGGAACTACAGGCCGTCGGCACGGCCGGTTCGATCGACTATGTCGCTGGCCTGTTCTACTTCAACGAGCATGTCAGCGACGACGCCGCCACGCCCAGTTCGATGGGCGCGGTCGCCATCCGCAACGCTGCTGGCGCAATCACCGGCTATAATTATGTCACCATCCCCTTCTGCACCGCGTCCACGCCGCTCTTTGCGGGGAAGGCGGTCGACGGCTGCTCGATCGACCGCGCCTCGGAAGTCTGGTCTAAGAGTTACGCCGCTTATGGTCAGCTGACCTGGAACGCGACCGGCGCGCTGCACATCACGGTCGGCGGCCGCTACACGCACGACAAGAAGAAGGGCGTCCTGCACTTCTCGCGCAACGTGAACTATGACACCAACCCGCCCGCCGCCAGTGTCGGCTATGAACCGCTGGATGCGGCCTGGAACCGCTTCAATCCGATGGCGACGATCGCCTATGACGTCAGCAACGACCTGCATGTCTATGCGAAGTACGCGACCGGCTACCGCGCCGGTGGCGCCAGTTCGCGCACGTCCAACTACCAAGCGTTCGATCCTGAAGATGTGAAGTCCTACGAAGTCGGGCTGAAGTCGGACTTCTGGAACGGCCGCGCCCGTTTAAACCTTGCTGGCTACATCATGGACCGCAAGGACAGCCAGGTCGATATCAGTTCGATCCAGTTCGTGGGCACCAGCAGCTTCAACAACCTGGTCACCATCAATGCGCCCGGCACCACCAAGATTCGCGGGATCGAGGCGGACCTGACGATGAACCCGATCGAAGGCCTGACGCTGAACGCATCCTATGCCTACACCTACACGAAGATTCCGCCGGTGTTCATCTCCGCAACGGGCGTCTATCAGAACTTCTACATCGTGTTCACGCCGCGTAACGCCGCCAGCGGGTCGATCGACTATGCCCTGCCGATCGGCGGCCAGGACACGACGCTGAAGTTCCACTTTGACGGAAACTATTCGCAGGCGACCCAGGCCTTCGATCAGTTCGCGACGAAGAATGACAGCTCGCTGATCTTCAACGGCCGCATCTCTCTGGCAGACATCGGCACCGGCGTCGGCCGCAGCCTGACGCTCAGCCTCTGGGGTCGCAACCTGTTCAACGAGCAGCATGTCTTCCGCCGCGATCCGTCGAACAGCCTGCCCGCCGCGCCGACCACCAGCACCACCACTGGCGGCATCGCCAACGTGCTGGGCGACTATGGCAACTTCAACGCGCCGCGCACCTACGGCATCGAAGCCAGCGTGAAGTTCTGATCCCTCAAAACTTGTCAAGAATGCTGTGGCGCGCTGCTCCTTTGCGGCGCGCCATTTTTTCATGCGATCGGCAGTGAAACGATCACCTTCAGGCCGGGCTGCGCATCACCAAGCTCGATCGATCCGCCATGCAACCGCACGATCGATGCGACTAAAGGCAGGCCAAAGCCATGCCCCTTGATTTCCCCTTCCCCGGACAAGCGGCCGAAGCGATCCAGCGCTCTCTGCCTGTCCGCTGGCGCAATGCCCGGACCGTTGTCGGCCACGATCAGCGTCGCCCGATCCGATGAGGCGCCAGCCGTCAGGCTGAGGCGGATTTCCGACCCTGCTGGTGTGTGGCGCACTGCACACGATGGTGGACTGATGACCGAACAGCTTCAGCTGTTCGCCAAGCTGCTCCGCAAGATCTTCATCATCCTCGACGATCAGAAGGTTCAGGGACAAAGTTCGATTCCGACAGTAGAGGATTCGCGTCGGGTGAGGATGTGACAGTTAGATTTCATATTAATGACAGGATGGGAACTTCATCGATATATCGCGCCTGCATCAGTGCAGAAAATGATCCGGGCAGTTCAATCCTGCCCTGACCAACCCGTACGGCTGGTAGAAGCCGTAACTCAAAGTGGCGCGGACATTGCGCGGCTCGCCATAGATGTAGCCGCCAAACTAACTGTTGATTCTGGTCGTCGACGATGAGGAACTCGTTCGAGCCGGGCCCGCCGAAATGTTTCGCACAACATGCCACAGCGTTCGAGAGGCTGATGGCAGTGCCGAGGCTTTGAGGATATTGGCGAGCGGTCAGACATGGAGATAGTCGTCACCGACTATAAGATGCCCAGAATGGATGGCGCTGAGCTGGCGCAACTTGCCCAGGACATGCGCCCCATGATGCCGGACTTCTGATCTCAGTTTATACTGGAGCATCTAAACCAGTTGCTGACTTGTCCCGGCTCAACAAACCTTTCGGCCTTGCTGAACCGGCTGAAGCGATCCAAAGCTTGGCAAGCAGGCCCAAGGCTGAGTGAGAACAAAGCCGCTACGGCGCGACACTCCTGAACGAAGCGCAACCTTTGTCGCACGAATGAAAGAATAGGCTTCTAGGCGCTGCCCTGCCCGCAACAGCCCATGCGGTTGCAAAGATATATGGGACGTAAGGTGATCGAGAAACGGGCGGAAGGCCGTATGTTGGCCTATGCTTCCGGCAATTTCGGCAAGGCGCTGGTTTTCGGTGGGGCTGACCTGACGATCCTGTTCCTCTTGACCGACGTGCTTGGCCTGGGCGGTACGACAGCCGGATGGCTGATGCTTGCGGCACTGTGCGGCGACCTGATCTTCGATCTCGTGGCGGCGGGGCTGGTCATTCGGCTGCGCCATGCGGGCAAAGGCTATCGCTGGATGGTGGCGGCCGCGGCGGCGCCCTGCGCGCTGGCCTTCACCCTTCTTTATGCGATGCCGGCTTTGGGCGCACGGCAACCGTGGATGCTGGCCGCCGCGCTGCTGGTGTTCCGCGGCGCCTATGCGGTGATCGATGTGCCTCATAACGCGCTGATGACTGAAGTCACCAGCGATAGCCGCGCCCGGGGACGCGTATCTGGCTACCGATTGCTGTTCAGCACTGCCAGCGCGCTCGCCGTCGCAATCATACTGACGCCGCTCGTGCAGCGGACCGGGAGCGACGAGGCGTTCGGCCAGCTCGCGCTGACCGGTGCGGTTGCAGGCGGCCTCTTCGCCCTGACCATGATCCTGTGCGCATGGACGTGCGGCAGCGGCTCCTCCCGGTCAGGGCAGCAAATCGCGGCGCAGGACGGCATCGGCGTGCCACTGCGTGACCACATGGTGATCGGCATGGGTCTTTTGGGCGTGCTGACCGGCTTTGCGGCCCCGGCCTTTGGGCGGATGCTGCTCTATATCGGCAGCTATGTCGTCCATCGTCCGGACCTTGTCGCGCCATCGTTGCTGGCACTGACCGCCGGGCAATTTGCGGGGGTCATCCTATGGACCGCCATGACGGGCCGGTTCAGCAAGAGCGCGCTGCTCGCCATGGGGCATGGCGTCAGCGCGGCGGGTTTGATTGCCTTCTCCCTCTGCCTTTCATGGCCTCTTGCGCTGATCGCCTGCGCCGGGATTATCGGCATCGGCCTTGCCAGCGTGTTCATGCTGCCATGGGGATTGCTGGCGGATGCCGTCGATGTCGTGGAGTGGCGGCATGGCAGGCGGTTTGAAACCGGCCTGTTTGCCTTCTACCTTGTCGTGGTGAAGGCCAGTGGCGCTGCCTCTACCAGCCTGATCGGCTGGACGCTCGGTTGCCTGGGCTATGTCCCAGGCCATGCGCAGGCGACTACCGTCAAGGCAGGCATGGCCGCGCTGGGACTGGCCATTCCACTGATCGGCAGCCTGGCCGCTATCGTGCTGATGCGGCGTTTCGACCTTGGCCATAGCCGCCATGGCCGCCTGCTCAGGGCACTGGACCGGCGCCGTCAGTCGGGGGCCGATCCGGTTTCGGGATTGAAGCGGGGGTTGGTGAAATCGAGCGGCGAGGGCGTGACCTTCGCTGGCGGGGCAGCGCTTTCGGCCCAGGCGCGGCAGAGCATGTCACGCAGCATGGCAGCGCCCGCCGCCGTCCGCTCATAGACCATCGCCCGGACATCCTTGTCCGCATAGTCGGCAAAACCGTTGCGCTTTTCCAGCGTATAGACCGCCTCCACCTTGTCTCCCGCTTCGTCAAGAAAGGCGAGGACCGCATCGAACATGTCTCCGCTGCGACGGCCCGGCGCGCCTATGCGCGGGGCGATGTCCGCCACCGTCAGTCGCATGCCGTCGACGAACCGGCTTTCAAACCGGCCATGGACGCTGCGGTCGGTCGTGAAGCCCTTGGGATTGTCACCTCGCCAGCCGTCCGAGTGGATGGAATCGTGCATGGGCTGCGCGCCATCACCGATATAATGGCCCAGACGGATGGTGTCGAAGGCGCAATGCTGCTCGGGGATGGAAGCGTCGCCACCTTCGGCCTGCGCCTTGCGCACCTGACGCATGCAAACGACCAATCGATCATAAGCCTCGATCGCGGCAAAGGGCAAAGTGCCGGTCCAGCGGACATTGGTGCGCGCGGCGGTCGCAGGATCGTGGTCCTTGATCGTCTCGTAACGCTTGTAGAGCGCGATGACGAATTCGTAGCGCGAACGGGGAATGGGCTTCAGGAAAGCGAATTGCTCGCGAAACCAGCCATGATTGGGATCTTCCTCGATCTTCGAGAAATTTTCCGCGTCCCCGCGCCAGCTATCGGGCAGGGAGGCGGATGCCGCGATATAATCGACATGTTTCCGCAGGAATATCGGGCCGTCATCGGGAATGGCCTCGATCGCGGCGCGGTCGATCACGCTGTGGGCGGTGCCGCCCCAGGCATAAGCGGCGTTGGGCAACAGTGCCAGGACGGCGGTTAAAGCGAATATACGCACAAGCGGGCTCCTTGTCATGGGTCGAGCGGGTCGCGCGGGTCTATTCGCGCAGATTGGCGGCTGGGCCGGAAGGCGAGCTCGGTGGGCGAAAAGCGGCGGCCGATCCGGCCAGGCTGATAGCCCAGCTCATCGGCGTTGCGCTTCATGAACTGCACGCTTTCGATCATGGCGCTCTGCTGCGGATTGCAGATGATCAAGGCATCATCGTCCGGGGACGCCCCCATGGCGATCAACAGCCGGGCCGCGTTGCGCAAATTGGTTGTCGTGTGGCGAGCATAGGGCTCCAGCACAATCGCATCAGCGGGCATGCCATAACGTTGGATCAGCGCCTTACGCATCTCCTCCGCCTCGGCGAAGCGGGTCCCGCGCGGATGGGCGCGGCCGCCGGTGACGATGATGAAGGGAATATCGCCCCGCGCGAAACGGCTGGCGGCCAGGCGCAGATGATATTTGCCATAGGGGCTGAGCGGCATGCCGTCCGTTTCCGGCCCGACCCCGGTCAGGATCATCGCACTGAAGCGGTAGCGACTCCAGTCGAGCGACTTCGCCCGCGCCATGGCGGGGGCATTTGCGCCGCCAGTCAGCGGCTCATAGCCGATCGCATCGGTCCGGTCGCTGACGTCCAGCAGAGCGAGCGCATAGTCGATGCTGGGGTCCAGCGCCTGCGCCGACCGGTCGCGGGGCGTCCGCGACAGCCAGTCAGCAGCCTGAAGCCGTGCCTGCCTCTCCTGCGGGTCGATCATGCCCGCGCCGTCGATCTGCGGATAGGATGGAACCTGCCCCAGCCCATAGGTTCGGACGATAGCGTTCACGCCCTCGATTTCCCGGCGCATCTGCGCGGGTGCGCCATCATCGGCCGCCGGCAGGCCGGTCAGCGCAGCCGCAGCCTGGCCCATCGCTTCGGCTTCCGCCGGTGTCCAGATCATCGCCTGCGCCGCGCAGGTCAGATCCTGGCCGCAGGCCGCGCGCCGCTCCTGCCGGACGCGGAGCAAAGTGGAAACGTCCGCCCTTGCCTTGAGCCGGTCCAGCGTCGCGGCATCGCGTCCCGCTGCATCGAACAGCGGGAAGAGGCGCTGCGACAGCGCCTCCATCACCGTGTCACGGGCTGCCCCCGCCGAAGCGGGGACAGGCGTGAATGCAACCGCGACCGCGGTTAGCAGGCTCGCCAGGTTCCGCCCCATCACCAACTCTTGCTGATGACGAGACGGAAGTTGCGGCCGAAGATCGGACGGCCATAAATGGCTTCCGAACTGCCTTGGCCGCTCAGCGAGTCGGTACGGGTATTGCCTTCGGTCAGGCCATGGGCATTGAAGAGGTTGTCGCCCACGATCTGCATCTGCCAGCTGCCGCGGCGCGCCGTGATGCCTGCGCCTATCGTGCCATAAGCCGGCAGCGCCGTGTTGTTGTAGAGGTCTACGAAGCGCTTCCCCATATAGGTGTAGCGTCCGTAGATCGAAATATCCGTGTCGTTCGTCTGGAAGTCGAAGCTGGGACGGATATTGCCGTAGACCTTGGGCTGACGGACGATCTGATTCCCCTCGGCCTGTTCCGGATCGGCGCCGGTCGAACTCTGGAAATTCTTGTACTTGGGATCGCTGATGGTCAGCGCGCCGTTCAACGAGAACCATTCGGCCAGCGCCAGCTTGCCGTCGAATTCCACGCCCTTGACCTGTGCCTCACCGATGAAGGGCACGTTGACGTCATTGCGCCCCGTGGTCGGATCAAAGGCCAGAAAGCTGGCGTTGAGCGGATCGAAATTGGTGTAGAAGCCGGTAACGTAAAGATAGGAGCGGCCGAAGGCGAGTTTCAGGCCGACTTCGAACTGGTCGGCCTTGGTTGTGATGATGGTCGGGTTGATGTTCATCACCGTCTGGACATTGGGCGGCGTTTCCAGGTGCGACGCGCGGCCGTAAACGCCGACATGGCTGGAAAAGTCATAGTTCGCGCCGACTGTCCAGTTGGTGACGTTGGGCTTCAGCTTCTGGTTGATAATCACCCCGGTGAAGGCGCGGGTGCTGTCGTCCGCCAGCGTGGCGCCATCGCCAAGATTGGCGGCTTCGGTCAGCGCGGCCCAGCCCTTGTAGCTGTAGCGTTCATGACGGATACCCGCATCGATGCGCAGGCCCGGTATGATCTCCCAGGTGTCGTTGGCGTAAAGTGCGAACATTTTCGCGTCACTGTCGCCTTGGTTGAGCGTTGCGGCATAGTTGAGCACGCCATTGTCGGTTACGCGGCCGATTTCTTCGCCTGCGGCATTATAGGCGACCAGGTCGAGCGTGCGCGGCTTGCCCGAAACCTCGATCAGGTAATTTTGATAGAGGGTGCGGCTGTCTTCGCCATAAAGGCTGGCATAGAGGCCGAGCTTCAGGTCGTGGCTGCCGATCCCGGTCTCGAATTTGCGGGCGACCGACAGGTTGGCCTGGCCCGAGTAGAACTTCGAGTGAATGTCGCGATACTGGCCTTGCATGACCAACCCTGACGCGGAAGAGGGATCATAGACGGTGCCGGTGCCAGCCAGGGTATAGCCGAAACGATTCACAGCGCCGAAGGCTGCGGTGGTGCGGGCGAGATAACCGATGGCGAACGCGTTGCCATCGGCTGGATTGGTAGTCGAATAGAAAGCCGTGAAGTCGAGCTTGCCTTGCGTATAGCCCGCCTTGGCAGACACCAGCCAGTCGCCGAACTCGCCATCATATTGCGCGCCGAAATTGATCATCCGCATATGGCGGCCGTCGGACAGATCGCTGTCGCGGCTTCGGATCTGCCCCGCGCCGTCGCGATACATCAGCTGCACGTTACGCAGCGCCGGCGAATTCATGGTCCCGTCGAAATAGTCGATATATTTGTCGAGCGAAACGTTGGGATTGCGCGGATCGGCAATGGGGATCGGCAGATAGAAGACGTTATGATCGTTCACATAGTTCACATTGAACTTGATCGATCCATTGTCGAAGTCATGCTTGATATTGGCGCGGATCTGCCCGCCCTTGTCATTGGGGAAGCCGTTGTCGCGATAACCGTCATGATGGCGGATGAAGCCACCGATCGCATAATAGGTGTCCTTGCCCAGCGGCCCCGCCTGATAAGCGTCCAAGCGATAGAGGCCGGTGTCGCCTAGCGTCAACTGGGCCTTGCCGCGTGGTGCGTCGCTGCCGGTAACGGTGATGGCGTTGATGATCGCGCCCGAATAGCTGGCATAGACCGGCGCAGGACCACCCCGAACGACCTCGACATGGTCAGTCATCAGATCCTGTTTCAGGATGGCGTCGCCGCGAAAGAAGACGCCGTCATTTTCGTGGAACAGCGGCAGGCCGTCCTGCTGAAAGCTGACGAAACCACCATCATTGGGCAAGCCGCGGATGCGATAGATATTCTGCACTTCGCCGCCGGTGATTTCGGTCTGGAAACCGGGCAACTGGCCGATCAGGTCGGCAAAATTCACCGGCGCGATCTTTTCCACATCTTCGTTTGAAATGGTGTTGATCGCATAGGACACGTCGAAGCGGCGCTGGGCACGGGTGGAACCGGTAACGATGATGTCGTTCGGCCCGTTACCGGCATTAGTCGCCTGGTCGACAGGCGCGGCATCCTGCGCGAAGGCAGGCATGACGACACAGAGCGCCGCAAGGGCGGTGCTGGTGGCAAGCATGGTCTTGAACATGAGGAAGCCCCTTTCGATTGATCGGGCGCTCACCTGACGATGCCATGTGACGTTTTTAATTATTATTGTGAAAATAATTAAACCCGCATAACCGATCGACGCATTTCACCGGCGGCGAGCATCGGCATGGGGTTTCCCTCCTTGGACAAGGACCAGCGGCGCATTCTCCAGATGCTGCGAAAAGCGGGGCCGCTGTCCCGGTCCGCGTTGTCGGCCGAGCTGGAAATCAGCGGTGCCGCGCTGACCCGCCTCTCACGCGATCTGCTCAGCCTTGGGCTGGTAGAGGAAGTGCCAGGGTTGGAAGCACAGGGCCGCGGCCGTCCCGCTATTCCTTTGCGCCTGGCGGGTCATGGCGGTTACGCGGTCGGGGCGACAGCGCATAAGGGCTTTCTCGATATCTCGCTGGTCGATTTCACCGGTGCCACCATCGCCACCCATCATGAAGCGGTCGCGCCGATCGACCCCCATCGTTTCGCGCAAAAGGTCCGGCGCATCACCCATGATCTTGTGGATCGCCACGGCCTGTTGGGCTGGCGCATGCTCGGTCTTGGCGTGGCAGTGCCCGGCCCCTCGCTGTCACCGGCGGGCGACCGGTGGAGTGTTGTCGACGTGCTACCCAACTGGCGCGACGCGCCGCTACGCGACATCCTCTCCGCTGAAATGGACTGGCCGCTCTGGATCGAGAATGATGCCAATGCGGCTGCCATTGCCGAATTTTATTTGGGGGGTCTGCTCAAGGATTTCGGCACCATCGTCGTTCTTCTGCTGGGCTTCGGGATCGGCGCAGGCGTCATTGTCGACGGGCGGCTGGTACGCGGTCAATATGGCGTGGCCGGCGAAGTTGGTTGCCTTTTTCCCGGGCATCTGCCGCGCCCCAGCCCGCTGGACTTATTGGCGACACTTCGCGGTGACGGCTGCGATCTGTCGTCGGTTGCCGATATCGACTTTGACGCCGCAGACCAGATGCCCACGATCGAAAGCTGGCTAGACCGGGCGGCCGCGCAACTGGAGGCTGTATGCAATACTGCCTTCGCATGGCTAGATCCGGGCGCAATCGTCCTCGCCGGCACCCTGCCGTCAGCCATTCTCCAGGGACTGGCCGATCGCCTTCATGGCGCCGATCTCGTGACGACGGTCCATCAACGCCGGCCGCCTATACGGATATCCAGCCTCCATGGCTCACCGATTACCTTTGGTGCAGCCCTTCTGCCTATTCATGCCTTATCCGCAGACGTGTGAACGATCGACGTGCGGCACAAGCCGCAGAGCGGCGATTGGTTTGGGCAAGATCATGCCGCCATCCACCACCCAGTGCCAGAAACACAGCGATTTGATGATCGATCAGCGTCGTCTGCGCTTCGGCCAGATCGACCTGCATGTGGCGAGGCTGTTTTGCGCTGTTAGGACGGCCAGAAAATCGCTGCGTCCGCAGCGGAACAATGTGCCGGCATGGCGACGGACCGCTTAGCCCTGCGCACCGCATGGTCGAGAGCCGCCAGTTCACCAGCATGGCGCACCACAGATGCGCCTTCCACAATATTTTCGGCCGGGTCTGCGACGAGCATGAGGTCAAACACCGGCTGACCAAGATCAAACACTACTGGACCAATGGCCAGAGCCCGTCCCCGCGGAGGCCGGGGTCGAGCGAACGAACCGGACGATCAAGGAGGCAACGGTCAAGCGCTATCATTACGGCAGCCACGCCTAACTGACCGCGCACCTCAACGACTTCATCGACGCATACAGTTATCGTCGTCGCCTTAAGACCCTGCGCGGCGTCACACCCTACGAGTATATCTGCAAATGCTGAACACCCGAACCAGAACGCTTCAGCTTAAACCCGCACCATCAAATCCCGGAACGAAACACCTAGCCCTGCGCCACTGGTAGCATCTGCCATCCGTGAGCAAAGCTGGTTCTCATCGCGATGGTAGCGTATCCCCTCCCCGGAAAGCAGTCGTACGGTTCACCGCCTTTCCATCGTTTCGCACATAATGCGCGATGCCTCATTTCATCATCGCCCCAGCGGGTGCCGGGTCTACAAAGCACCGTGTCATTTAATCTTCCCAGCGTTGTCATCAAAATGATAATTATCGCTATCATAGTGCTCCGGACTTAATCCGGGGGTTCAAATGAGTCTTTTCACCGTTTCCCGTTTTGCGCTGTCATGCGCGCTGGTGGTGTCCACGGCTTACGCCGCACCTGTCTTTGCTCAATCCGCTCAGGGCGACGACGCTTCCGATCCAGCCTCTAGCGAGATCATCGTCACCGGCCGCGCTGGTACTAATGATCAGAAGAAAGTCGATACCAGCTACGCCATCTCGACCATCTCCGCAGCGGAGTTGGAGATTCGCTCACCGCTCGGCATAGTCGAGGCGCTCAAGCAGGTGCCCGGCTTCTTCATCACCAACACATCGGGCGAAGCGAGCAGCGGCTTGAGTGTGCGCGGCATCCCGAGCGACGGTTTCCAGACGGTGGCGATCCTGGAGGACGGCATCCCGATGCAGGCCGATCCGGGTCTGGGATGGCTGAACGGGGATCAGTCGCTGCGCGTCGATCAGACGATCGAGCGAGTGGAAGTGGTGCGCGGGGGTCCGTCGTCGATCTTCTATTCGAACGCCCCAGGCGCGGCGATCAACTTCATTTCGCGAGAAGGCGGCGAAACGCTGACGGGCCTCGCCCGCTATGAGGTCGCCGATTATGATTCGCATCGCATCGACGGCTGGCTCGGTGGGCCGCTCGCGGGCGATTGGCGCTTCTTCGTCGGCGGATATTACCGCACCAACCGGGGCCAGCGTGATCCGGGCTTTCGCGAGGGCAAAGGCGGTCAGGTGCGCGCCAGCCTATCACGCAAGTTCGATCGCGGCTCGATCAGCTTCGGCGTGAAACGGATCGACGAGCGGATCGGAAACTGGCGCGGCGGCATCTACACGACCGACGCCGATGGCAACGCGGTCGGCGTGCGCGGCTTCGATGCCAGGCGCGACACGATCCAGGGCCCGGAAAGCCGCTATTTCGACTTCCGCACGCCCGATGGCGTCTACAAGTTCGACAGCGGCGTGGGCACCACGGTCAAGCTGACCCAGTTCAGCTTCTCGGGCGACTATGAGCTGGCCGACACGGTGCGGATCGAGCAGAAACTGCGCTATCGTGAGAGCTGGACCCGCCGCAACAGCATCACGCCCTACAGCGTCGCGGCGGCGCCCGCCTTCCTCAGCGGCACCTTTGGCCGCGCGATCACGCCGGGCAGCGGCCAGACGCTGGGGCTGCGCTATCGCGACAGCGGCGAGATGATGGATTTGGTCAACGCCAATGGCAATGGCCTGGCGCTCGTCAACCTCGCCCGCTCGCACACCATGCCGCTGGATGAGTTCATCAGCGACACCCGCCTGGTCGCCAGCTTCGACGCGGCGGGCACGCACAATTTCGCGATCGGCGCCTATTACGCCAATGTGAAGGAGGAGTTCAACGTCAACAGCGCTGCAGTGCTTACCGATGTGCGCGACAACGCCCGGGTGCTGGACGCCTGGCTTCTTGCCGCCAACGGCACTCCGATCTTCAAGCTCACCGAAAATGGGGTCGCTGCCTATGGCGCCGAATGGGCCAATGCGCAGGGCAAATCCGACAGCTTCGCCATCTATGCCAGCGACGAGTGGCAAATCACCGACAAGATGCGGCTGGACGGCGGCCTGCGCTGGGAGAAGATCGACATCAGGGGCAAGGTCGAGGGCCGGCGCACGGTAAACCTAAACCAGAGCAGCACCGTCGCGGATGACGCCGTTGCGACCGGCAACGGCGTGTTCACGCCTTATGACCGCAGCTTTGATTCCACGTCGTGGACGATCGGCGCAAACTATCAGTTCCAGCCGCATTTTGGCGCGTTCCTGCGCTATACCGACACCTTCCGCCTGCCCAATATCTCCAGCTTCATCACCAATGCCGGCGCCGATCCGGTAGTGCAAACGATGAACTTCATCGAAGCAGGCCTGAAATATTCGCGTCCGGCCTTCGACTTCTATGTCACTGGCTATCGCACCCGCTATAATAGCTATGAGATTCAGGATTTCCGCCGCGATACCGCCGGAACGCTCATCCCGGTGCGGGTGCTGGGCGATACCCGGACCTGGGGGCTCGAGGTGGAGAGCAACTGGCGCCCAACGCCGCTGTTCGACCTGCGTGCTGCCTGGACTTGGCAAAATGCCCGCTTCACCAGCTTCATCTTCACCAACGATGCCGGTAAGCTCACCGACTATTCCGATCATCGGATGAACGGATTGCCGCACCACAACTTCCGGATAACGCCGGGGATCAACCTGTTCGACCGCGCGCTGCGGATACAGAGCGACATCAATTATGTAAGCCAGCGCTACACCGACATCGCCAACCAAATCAGCCTCAAGCCCTTCTGGGTGATCGATCTGGCCGCGCGTTATTCGGTGACGCCGCGACTGGAGCTTAACCTGATGATCAACAATCTGACTAACGCGTTTGGCCTCGTCAGCGGCAATCCACGCGCCGGCACAATCGATAATAGCGAAGCCGGCCAGGCGGTCTTCATCGGCAGTTCGCAGTTCCGGCGCAGCGTGCGCGGCGCGGTCACCTTCCACTTCTAACACTTCCCCCAGGGCCGCGCGCCGCGACGCGTTGGCCCTGGGCCGCCGCCAATTGGCGGATTGCCGGGATTAAGGACCGATGTTAGCCAGTTCTCTCTCGGATTGGGCGGCGCCCTGGACAACAGGAGAGAAACAGCGCGTGACGGCATATCGCCAGCCTCAGCAGGAACGATCACGACGAACATTCGATGCGCTGCTCGACGCCACCGGCTATCTGCTGAGCGAGGTGGGAATCGAACGCATCTCGACCAACCTGATCTGCGAGCGGGCGCAGGTGACGCCACCCGCCCTCTATCGCTATTTCGATGATAAATATGCGATCATCCACGCCCTCGCCGAACGGCTGCTGCTGCGCCAGAACGACGCGCTGGTAGCCTGGGTGTCGGCCTATGCCGACAAGGGGCTGGAGGTGATCTCCAGCAAGCTGCATGAATTGCTTACGACCATGTCAATTATCACCGGCAGTCAACCAGGCGCGATCTGGATCATGCGCGCGCTACGGTCAGTGCCGGCGCTTACGCCCGTGCGGCTCCAGTCGCACAATTATGTCACCGATCTGCTCACCGACGTCTACCACCATTATCTGCCGCATGCCGATCGCGAGACGATGCGCCGCCGTACCCGGCTAGCGGTGGAGATGGCCTATTCGATGGACGAGATGCTCAAGGAAGAGGATTTCGACGAGGCAAGGTTGCTGGAGGATGCCGCCTTCATTTTCCGATCGATGATGTACTTCCCGGAATATGGCCTTGCTCCACCATCCAAGGAGATGCTGTCACAAAAGTGATAGCGGTCGCTAGTATTTGCCCGGCAACATGGTTCGGAGGGCTCAAGATGCCGGGTTTGTTGCGGGATGTAGTTCGGATGTGCTGGCTCGCCGGGACGGCGATGATCGCGGCGGTGCCCGCTGCGGCGCAGGACCCCAAGGCACCGGTGATTCCTCCTGTCGCCAGTCTCACAGACGGCATGTGGATGAAGGGCGATCTGCATCTCCATTCCCGCCACAGCACCGATTCCTCGAACAATCCGGTGTCGGCGATCATCGGCTTTGCCGAACGCAACGGCTTTGATTTCCTAGCGATCACGGATCACGACAATCATGTACAGGGGGATGTCGCCAGTCACACTTGGCGCGACCCGGAGTTCCGGTCGGATCGCGTGGTGCTGCTCTACGGCGCGGAATGGACCACCGACCGCGGACACGGCAACATCTTTTCGGCCAGGCCTTATGACCACCAGAAGCTGTACGACCTGCGTGACGCTCGTGATGCGAAGATCCTGGCGGCCAAGCAGACGCTCGGCGTCCATCTCTCCGCCAATCATCCGGCTGCGGGCAAGGATCATTTCGGCTTCTCCTATGACATGGTCGATTCGATCGAAATCTGGAATTCGGCGGTCTGGCCCCGGAACGCCGCCACACTGCTGATCTGGGACGACATGCTGCGATCGGGCCGGAAGATCGCCGGGCGCGGCGGCAGCGATTCTCACCACGGCGTTCCGCCCAGCCCGGACAAGGCGACCAGGAACAGCGCGGAGGCGACCGCCAATTATGTCGGTACGCCAACTACCTGGGTGTTCGCCAAAGCCCGGACACCCGCAGCGGTGGTCGAAGCGCTTACCAATGGCCGCGCCTGCGTCAGCGCCAATCCGCGCGGGCCTCGCGTCGAATTCTATGGCGATCGCGACGGCGATGGGCAGATGGACATGATGATGGGCGACAATGTCCGCGCCAGCGGCAAGCCTGTGCACTTCGTGGTGAAGCTGACCGGCGGCGTGGTGGCGAACGCCAGCTATCGCGTGCTAGTGATCCGCGACGGTCAGCCGTTCGGCGAATTCGAAGCCAAGGGCGAGGCGCCAGTGGCGAGCTTCGAGGACTCGCCGGCGGCGGATACGCGCAGCTATTACCGCGTCCAGGTCGAAGGGCCGCAGACCCCCTACCCTGAAGTGCCCAATTCGATGCCGCTGAGCGGAAAGATGGTGGGTCTTTCCAATCCGATTTTCTTCAACTTCGATCCCGAATTCTAAGAGCGGCAATTGGCTGACCAAGGCTGGTCGGTCTGCTCTTACGGATTTTCATCTTGAGCGTTGATAGCCGGTCGCCGGTTCCTGCGCCGTGGATTGGAAGCGGAGGCGGACTTCGCCATTCGCGGGGACGGTCATGACCCATACCCGCTTGCCCGGCTTGGCGGTGAGCCGCCCGCTGAAGCCGCTGAAGATCCGTCCGTCATTCAGCGGAAAGTCCATTTCGAAACGAACGGCGAAAGGGTTGGCGTTGCGCACGATCACGGTGTGGCGCAAATGGTCCTTGCCGTCCTCCGCTTTTTCTTCCTCCACGGTAAGATTGCTCGCGCGGGCGAAGGGCCATTCGACCTCCTCATCCACGGCCTTGTCGCCGGTCATGCTTTCACCAACATACATCCGCCCCCACGGGCTGTCTTGATAGAGGATGGCGCGTCCCGCCGGGAGCGGATCGCCCATGCCTTCCTCCTTCCCGTTGTGGAAGCGGAACAGCATTTGGGGATCGCCCGGCCCGTCCCAGCTCATTTGCGACCGGTAGATGAGGCTGCCCTTCACCTCGTCCTTGACGAGGAAGGCCACCTGCTTCTGCGATCGCGCGGCGACCGTGACGGGAACGGGTATGCCGTACAACTTCAGATCCCCCAGATTTTCCGCCTTGGCGACCACGGATAAGGCGAGCGGCGCGGACTGCACAGCTTCCTGACGCCGCTGGCTGGTGACGACGATTTCGCCAGCATCCATCATGATGGCCATCGGCGGCGGAGGAGGAGGAGGCGCGGGAGGACCGTTGCCCACATCGCTCGTCTTACCGGCGGGCCAGCAATCGCTGAACCTGTTGAGATACTGCGCCTCTTGCCTGGCATTTTCCCCCGTATCATCGCGGCTATCCTTTGACCGGTTAACCCGTCCAGCCACCGCTGAGGCCGTTGCATCAGCAAAGCTGGTTTCGTCTGCGCTGGCAAGCGTCAACCAGCCGAGCAGATCAAGCGATTGCCCGTCTGAAGCCAGCGTGGCGACATAGGTGGCGTCCCAATCGAAACCGGTCGCGATATAGGCGAGCGTAATCGTCACGCTGCCGCCGGGCTGGTCCCTGGTCGTCATCGACAGCACCGGCTTGGCGGAAAGGGTTGGCGGCGCTTCTGGATAGAGGAGGGTCTGGCGCAAGCCGGAGCAATAAAGCGCCTCCACACCGCGCGGTGTCGTCACCACCAGCCGGTCGGCGGCGGAGCGGATAGTCGCGCTTTCCTCCAGCGTCCTGCCGGACGCCGGATCGGTACGGCGCAAAATCACCCGCTGACCGGTGAAGGCATCCACCAGCCCCTTTTGCGACAACAGCGCCGCGTCTCGATTGCGCTCCCTCGGGGGTGTGCCAAACAGGATGGCCGATTGCGGCACGATGCCGCTCGCCACCCCTTCGAACCGGATCACTGCTACGCCGGGCGGCAGCGTCACCGTGCGCGTCTCCGCCACCAGCGCGAAGGAGCCAGGATTGTCGCGATCAATGTCCCCCTCGCCCCTCTTAGGGTCGCGATAGAGGGTGACCGCCACCTTGTCCGGCGCGGCGGAGATGACCACGGGCGATTGCGCCCGCGCGGCCACGGGCACCCAGAGCAACAGGATCAACAGTGCCCAAACCAGCCCAAGGCGGCGCATGAGGCGCTTACCAGGGCGTGAGGAAAGTGGCGGTCAGTTCGGCCCTGCCATTGGCGGGCACCGGTACGACCCAGCGCCTGGAGTCGGCATCCTCCTGCACGCCCTTGATGCTCTCCTCCGGGACGCGCAGGTCGCGCCATCCCCACCAGCGGGCGAGTCCAGACTGGACCACGTCGACTTTCACCGGCGCCGGTTTCGCATTGGTGACGATGTAGCGCATCTGGGTACGGTAATATTTCTGCGGCCGCTCGACCATGCCTTCCACCTTGGTGCCGTCGCGGTAGGTGACGCGCCAGCGCTCCGACTGTGTCCATTCGTCGCTGGTAATGACGTCGCGCTTCTCCACCACAGGTTGCACCTTCACATCGAAGGCGTCGCCGGTGTGCAGCGCCAAGGTGGAGCCGCCCGGCGTGTGCGGGATAGCGCTTTCGCCAACAAACTGGGCTTGCCCGCGCGTATCGCGCATATAGACGCGCACCGTGCCCGCCGGCAGAGCAGCACCGATGCCAGCGGCCCTGGCATTGGAGAATTTGAGCACCGATGCGGCGCTTTCCGCCTCGCCCTTGCTCTCCATCCAGCCGTTGCGAAATTCATATCCGCGCTCCGCCGGGACGCCCGACGCGTCCAGGAAGCTCACCTGTTTGGTCTGGGCGTTGGCGATGGCAGTGCGACCGTCGATCGGATAGACGTGGAAGTCGCCCAACTGCTCGCCGCCGTCGCTTTCGGTGCCTAGCTGGTTGCCGCGTGGCCCCGGCCGTCCTCTATTATAGCCATCATAGCGTTGCTGAACCTGCCCCACTTCCCCGGCCACGAGCAGCGTGCGGGCGTTCGCGAAGGTCGTTCCGGTCCTGTTGTTGAGGGTGATCCACCCCTGCATGTCCAGCTCGCCCGCTTTCTCGTCGAACAGCGCAACATAGTCGGATTTCCAGCTCATCCCCGGCGTCAGATAGCTGAGCGTCACGAGCCGCGCGCCGCCTTGCTGTGTATCCATCGTCACGCTGAGCGTCGGGCGCGCGCGCAGGTTCGGCGGAATGGACGAAAATATGACCCGCACCGGCAGGCCGTCGTCACGCAGCACCTCTATGCGGTCGCCGATCTTCAGCACGACGCCGCCATTAGCCGCCAGTACCGTCGCCTGCTCCCGCGTCTCCACGCCGGTCGCCGGATTGGTCCGCAGGAGGGTGATGGTCTGCCCCACCGCCTTTTCCATCAGTGACGCGGGGGACAGCAGGTCATAGTCGAAATTCTGCTCGACGATGCCGACGCCCTCGCCCGACAGCGTCACCGTTTCCGGCCGGATGCGCGCGGAAACATCGGGAAACTCCTGCCGCGAACGCCCGGACGGCAGGGCCATTCTACGCACGTCCTGCACCAGCGCGAGGTCATTATTATAGATGGTGACGGACACGTCGCCCTGTGCGCTGGACGCCGAAGTCGCGTCAGCAGATGTCTGGGCGGAAAGCACTTGCGGGGCCAAGAGGGCGGTCGGCATCAACATGAGATAATTCAGCCGCATAGAGCCCCCCTTCTCAGTCTCCGCTGAACATGCCCCAAAAGGGTAAGCCATTCCAGAGGCATATAGCTGGGCTGGCGCAACAGGATGCGCCAATAGCCCCTCCCGTTACCGGCATGTAGCTCGCCAGTGCGATCACAGATGTACGCTTGCGCCGATGCCGACCGTTTGCGGTTCGCCGAGGATCGCCTGGTGGATCGCCTCATACTGATATTGCATATATTCCTCGTTGAAGATGTTTCGGGCGAAGGCGAACAGCGACCAACGACCGGTTTCATAGCCGATCCGGCCGTTGACTACGGTCCGGCCCCCGACCTTATATTGCCCCTGGTCCTGACCCACGCCGGTGAAGACGAAGGAGCGGTAATTGGCATTGAGATTGGCGGTGAAACCTGGCCCGAACCGGGCATTGATGCCACCCGCGAGCGTCCAGCGCGGCGCGTAAGGGAATTGGGTGCCGGTCAGGTCGACGCTGCTGGTCGCTCCCACAGGCAGGTCGAAATTGTCGAACTTGGTGCGGACATGGCCGACGGAGGCATAAAGGTCGATGCCGCGCGCGACATTGGCATTGGCCTCCACCTCGAAGCCGTACAGATGCGATCCGGCCGCGTTCACCGTGTTGTAATCATAGGCGTTGCGGCCGAAATAGGCCGTCACCTGCTGATCCTTCCACTTCATGTAAAAGACGTGGGCATTGAGCATCAAATGCCCGTCGAGCCATTTCCACCGCAACGACCCTTCATAGTTCCAGCTATATTCGGGATCGTAGGGCACCAGTTCGGCGCGCGCCGGGTTCTGACTGGAGCCGCCTGAGCGATAGGCCCGCTGCACCGTGAAGGCTGTCGTGATGTCCGGCGTCCAGTCCATGCTGATCCCCGCCTTGGGCAGGAAGGCGTTGAAGGTCCGGCTGGTGCCAGCCAGCGGCGACGATGCATCCGACACCAAACCCAGCACGCCTTGGTTTATCAGCGCGATGACCGGCGCATAGGCCGCTCCCAGGAAATTGGCATTGGGCAGCGTGCCGTTGAAGTTCGTGACCGTCTCCGCCACGTAGCGATTGCGCTCATGATCGAAACGGAAGCCACCGATCAGGGTCAGCCGCTCGGTTAGTTTGAAGCGGCCGTCTCCGAACAGCGCCATGGTTTCCACCTTCTCTGGCTGCTGAGCGAAGTAGGTAACTGGGATCACCGGCAATTGCGCGGCGTAGGCGGTGCTGAGGAAGCTGGCCTGCGCCGCTGTTGCACCATTGGCGCGCAGCAGTGCGGCAATGGTGGAGGTTGGAGTGGCAATATTGACGCGGCTGTTTTGCTGGAGGCTGCCGGTGCGGCGATAATACCAGGCGCCCAACAGACCGCTCAGCCGGTCGCTGTCATAATTAAGGCGCAGTTCCTGGGTCAGCGTCTTGTAGTCATAGCGATTGTCGATAGCCTGGCTATCTTGCGCCGTTCCATCAGTATCGATCCGCGAATGGACCTTAGACCGGTTCCAGGATGTGACACTGGACAGTTTCAGCCGGTCCGCAAGCGGATAGCTGATGTTCAGCACGGCAATGTCGCTGTCGATCTTGCCCCGGCTTGGCTGGTCTCCGGTCGAGATGCGGCGGCTGAAATAATTGGGGACGTCGGTGCGGGCATATTCATAGAGATAGCCGCCGTCGCGCCGCACCCTGTTATAGCTGGCGACGGCCTCCAGCCCCGGAATCGCCTGCGGCATCCATTTGATCTTGCCGCGCAGGTTCAGGGATTTGAGCGCATCATCATATCCGCCGCGAGTGACATTGCGGATGAGGCCCCGGTCGTTGCGACGCTCCGCCGACAAGCGGATGCCCAATTCATCCTGGATGATGGGCCCGCCCGCCGCAGCCGAAAAGGTGCGGCCGTCATATTCGGTCCACAGCAGGCGCGCGTCGCCGCCCCAACGAGTCAGTGAAGGTTCCTTGCTGGTGATGACGATGCCGCCGGCCAGCGCGTTGAGTCCCTGGATCGTCGATTGCGGTCCACGCAACACTTCGACCTGCTGCACATCCCACATATCGGTCGGGCCGCCATAGAGCGCCCATTTGGGGATCGGCGCCCCGTCGACATAGACGCTCGCCGCGTCCGCCTGACCACCCGCGCCGACCCCGCTATTGCTGATGCCGCGAATGGTGAAGCCAGAGGAGCCGTATGTTTCCGACAGGTTGGCGGTGCGATTATAAACATCCTGAATGGTAATCAGCGTTTCGCGCTCGATCTTCTCGGGCGTGACGACCGCAATGCTGGTCGGCGTCTGCTGCAAGGTGCGGGCGCTCTTCTCGCCAGTGACGATGATGTCGGCGCGTACGCCTTCCGCACCATCATCCCCGGACGCCTGCTGCGCCAAGGCTGGCATGCTCAATGCGGCAATGGCCGCCCCCGAAAGCAACAGCGACAGTTGACCCATATATGATCCCCCGGAATGTACCTGCCGCGCTCCATATTCATTAATGCTAACGCGAGTCAATGTCATTACCGAGAAAGGCTGAAATCCGTGCATTTGCGATAGGGGCCGGGGACAAACCCGCGCGTCTTCAACAATGGTGACACCCTCAAGAGGTGCAAGTAAGGCCGGGCGCCGCCAGCAAGTGGCCCATCGATCCCCATTGAACATCAAGGCGGCCGATCCGGCCAGCCCCTTCACCTCTGCGTCCGCTGGTCCCGATGCCGCGCGATCTGCGGGAAGTTGACCTCGATCCAGTCGGCAAGGCCGCGCACCTTTTCGGCCGCCTCCTGCCCCAGCGGGCTGAGCGTGTATTCCACATGAGGCGGCACCACATTATAGGCCCTGCGGATCACCAGCCCGTCGCCTTCAAGCCATTGCAGCGTCTGCGCCAGCATACGCTCGCTGACGCCACCGATCTTCCGCCTCAGATCGCTGAAGCGATGCGTTCCCGATTGAAGGGCGATGAGTATGAGCACGCCCCAGCGGCTCGTCACATGCTTCAACACATCGCGCGATGGGCAGGCCTGCGCCATCAAGTCGCCCCGCTGCAACTTGCCGGATAGCGTGGCGAGGGACGTCTGCGGCGTGGCAATCCCATCTGCTCTGGTCTTCATGCTAACTTACCTTCATGTGCGTACTTATGAAAAGTCATTATGGGATCTATATCACATCGGCAGTGCAGTCAGACAAGGAGTTGCCTCATGACCATCGCCGTGACAGGAGCCACCGGCCATCTTGGCCGCCTCGTGATACAGAAGCTGAAGGAAAAGGTGCCCGCCTCCGCCATCGTGGCTCTCGCCCGTTCTACTGCGAAGGCGGCTGACCTTGGCGTGACCGCACGCGCCGCCGATTATGCGAAGCCGGAAACGCTGGAAGCCGCGCTGGCGGGCGTCGATACGCTCGTGCTGATTTCCTCCAGCGAGATCGGGCAGCGAGCGGTCCAGCATCAGAACGTCATCGATGCGGCCAGCAAGGCAGGCGTCAAGAAGATCCTGTACACCAGCGTCCTCCACGCCGACACCTCGCCGCTCAGCCTTGCGGAGGAGCATCGTCAGACCGAAGCTGCCATCAAGTCTTCGGGTATCGCTTTCACAATCCTTCGCAACGGATGGTATACGGAGAATTACAGCAGCGCCATCAATGGCGCCCTTGCCAGCGGCGCTTTCATCGGCAGTGCGGGCGAAGGCAGGATTTCCAGCGCAACGCGTGAGGATTATGCGGAAGCCGCCGTGGCTGCCGCCACCAGTGACGGTCATGACGGCAAGACCTATGAGCTGGCGGGCGACACGGCCTGGACGATGACCGACCTTGCCGCCGAAGTGTCGAAGCAGACCGGCAGGGACATGCCCTACAAGAACCTGCCGGAAGCGGATTATGCCGCCGCCCTGACCGGAACCGGCATGCCGGAAGGCTTGGCCTCTTTCCTGGCAGGTGTCGATGCGGCGATCGTGCAAGGCGCGCTTTTCGACGACAGTAGGCAGCTTTCGACGCTGATCGGCCGCCCGTCCACACCGCTTGCGACTGCCGTCGCTGCTATCCTGAAGGCGTGACGATGCCCGGCCCGCTCCGTTTCGCCGGGGCGGGTCATTCCCCCTTTTATTGCCGCGCTCCAACATGCTTGAGACCGGCAGTTGCCTAATCCCTGCCGTTTCCATGTTGAAGCCCGCCTAGGGCGCTGACCGAAACGATTTTGCCTCTCTGCCGTTGTGCCAGCATGAACAAGATCCTGCTTCGCGCGGTTCCCCTATGCGGGCTGCTCTTGATTGTTCCCGGTTGTTCGTCCGGTCACCAGCCGGCCACAAATGAGGCATCGGCGAACAGTACAGGGGATAGCGCCCCCTCGGACGTCAACGCTGCCGCCATCTCGCCTGTCGATGGCGCGGCCAACACGTCCGCACCCACCAGTCCGAACGTATTGAGTCTCGAAGGCTTGGGCGGTCTCAAGATCGGTGAACCTGTTCCCGAAGGCAGCGGCTGGGCCGAACGCGGCGCTCAGGTCAGCGAAGCCTGCCGCACGATAAGTTCGCCCGGCTATCCTGGCGCCTATGCGATCGTCACAGGCGGCAAGGTGCAGCGCATCACGATCGGTCAACGGTCCACGGCCGAGCTCGCCGAAGGGATCGGAGTGGGGGCAAGCGAGGCGGAGGTCAGAAAGTGGTTCGCCGGTTTTCGCGAAGACCCGCACGAATATGAAGACGCGCCCGCAAAATATCTAACCGCTCCCAACGCAGGAAGCGGGTCATCCGCCCTGCGTTTCGAGATCGGGAAGGACGGCAGGGTGAAGATGATCCATGTGGGACTGATGCCGGTGCTCGCTTATGTCGAGGGCTGCGCCTGACCCGGCCTGGCTGCGCCGCACCTAGGACAGCGTGCCGAAGGATGGGGAAAAGGCTTATGCTCTCCCGCTCCTGCGGACCAGCATCGCCCCTCACCCTCCCGCCCTAGACGGCGGTTGCCCCGCCGTCGATGACGAGCGGATGGCCCGTCACGAAGCTCGCCGCGTCCGAACAGAGCCAGACCACAGCCTGCGCGATCTCCTCCGGCTGGCCCATGCGGCCCATGGGCGTCATGGAATCGATCAGCGCGCGCATGCCGTCGTCGGCGATCAGCGGCGCGGTCATCGGTGTTTCGATCACGCCCGGACAGACAGCGTTGACGCGGATTCCCGATGTCGCCCATTTAAGCGCGCCCTGCCGGGTGAGGCCGATAACGCCATGCTTGGTGGCGACATAGGCAGGCTGGTTGGGATTGCCCACGAGGCCGTTGATGGACGAGGTGTTGACGATCGCGCCGCCGCCCTGCTCCACCATCACGCGGGCTTCCTCGCGCATGCACATCATGACGCCGGTCAGGTTGATGCCCAGCGCGCGCTGCCACACGACATCGTCATATTCGTCCGCCGTGACGATGTTGATCCCGGCATTGTTGAAGGCGCAGTCGAGACGGCCGAACAGTTCGACGGCAGCGGCGACCATTTCCTTGACCTGTCCCGCGTCGCTGACGTCGCAGCGCTGAAACGCCGCCTTGCCGCCCTGCCGTTCGATCAGGTCCACGGTTTCGCTGCCCCCCGCTTCATTGACGTCGCTGACCAGAACGGACGCGCCCGACCGCGCGAAGGCCAGCGCCGCGGCACGGCCAATGCCCCCCGCAGCGCCCGTTACCAGCGCCACCTTTCCCTGAAGGCCGTAGTCGATCATTACCTTCTCCTTTTTTCATGCGCAAACGCCGCATCCAAAGGATGCGGCGGCGCTGCTTTCACAGTGTCGAAGCCTATTCCGCTGCGCAAGCGGTCTTCTGTCCGCCATCCATGACATAGTCCGCCATCACTGGCGAGGCCATGGCTTCGGCAAAAGCCTCATAGCTCCAAGGCCAGCTGGACGGCACGCCGGTGGCGTCCAGATACCAGCTGTTGCAACCCGACCCGAAGATGGTCGATTTGGCCGCGGCGATGCGCCTTTCCTCATAACCGGCATGGGCCTGCGCGCTTGGCTCGATGCTTTCCGCCTCGCCGCGACGCAGCGGCTCCAGCAGCTGATCGATATAGGCCCATTGCCGCTCGGCAATGTCGATCAGCGAGAAGTTGCCGACCGGGCCGGTCGGGCCGTTTAGCATGAAGAAATTGGGAAAGCCGGGGATCGCCACCGCATAATAAGCGGTCGGGCGCACCGACCAGACATCGTCGAGCGACAGCCCGTCACGGCCCAGCACGGTCGTGGGGCGGATGAAGCGGTCGGCATGGAACCCGGTCGCCAGCACCAGAGTGTCGAGCGCATGGAGGCGGCCATCCGCCATCCGCACGCCTTCCGGCTCCACACGGGCGATGGCTTCGCGTTCCACCTCCACATTGGGCTGCTGCACGGCATCATAATAGGACCAGCTGTAGATGAGCCGCTTGCATGCCGCGCGGTAATTGGGGCGCAGCTTTTCGCGCAGCGCGGGGTCGCGCACGCTGTTTTCCAGATTGTCGAGGCACAGTTGCTCGATCGCGGCGATTTCCGGCCCTTGCGTATCGGTGATCGCCTGGGTGAAGCGATAGATGTTCGCCCAATATTCCTTGTCGTTGCGGATGGCGTCGATCAGCGCGGGATCGCGGCGGAATGCCTCCCGCTCCTCCTCGCTATACTGGAAATAGGGAACCGGCATGATCCATTGCGGCGAACGCTGGAAATGAACGAGCTGGGCCGCGCGCGGCTGAAGCGCGGTGACGATCTGCACCCCGGTCGATCCATTGCCGATAATGCCGACGCGCGCGCCATCCACCGGCGCATCGTCGCGCCAGCGGGCGCTGTGAAGGGCTGTCCCGGCGAAACTGTCCAGCCCTTCAATGTCCGGCATGCGCGGATGGTGCAGCACGCCTGAGGCAGCGATGACCGCATCGGCGACGGCTGTTTCGCCAGTGGAAAGCTCAAGCCGCCAGACCTGCTCGTCCTCATCCCAGACGCAGGACACGACCTCCGCATTGAAGCGGATGTGCGGCATTACCCCATATTTCTCCGCCGTGCGTTCGAAATAGGTCTGGATCTCCGCACCTTCGGCATAATAGGCCCGCCATTCGGCATAGGGTTCGAAACTGTACGTATAGGCATGGGCCGGCACGTCGCAGGTCAGTCCGGGATAGCGATTTTCCCGCCAGGTCCCGCCCAGCCGCCCGGCCTTTTCATAGACGGTGAACTGCTCGCCCTTCTGGTGCAGGCGGATGGCCGCCAATATACCGGCCATGCCCGCGCCGATGACGGCGTAACGCAAGAGGCGGCGCTGCTGATCGATGGACAATGCACTCTCCTGATTCGTGGTCCTGCCAACGATCATGCCGGCTCGCGGATGCCCGCGCATCCTGCAAACGGATTAGGAAGGCGCCCGGATCACTCCGGGGCGATGGCGCCTCGCTTCGCTCGCTGGCGGCCAGATGGCGGCTGATGGCATCCGCGCGCGGTGCGCTTCCTTCTTTCGGATGAAGCAAGCTATATCACCGCGTCGGAGATGGTGGTCGATGGCGGCAACATCTCGTCGCAACGTGGGTGAGGAATTAAATGACGATGCTTTCGCTTGACCGTCGGACCTTTGTTTCCACGGCTTTTCTGACGTCGGTCGCGGGCCTGACGGGATGCGCCACGCCTGCATATCGCGCCCGAAGCGGCGCGATCCCCTTCCGCTCGGCCGTCGTCGCGAAGATGGACGGCGGCGATGATTTCCAGCTTGAATGGCAGGCCGATGGCGTGCAGCGCGTCACCGTCTATGCCGGGACCGGTCCAGCGCCGGTCCTGACAGGAAAGCCCGCTGGTGAGGGCGCCGGATCGGGGCGCATCATCGTCAAGGGGCTTGCCCCGGACCAGCGGCCCTTCTTCACGCTGGTGCCGGACAGCGGCGCGCCGCTGGTCATCGCCGACCGGGCGCTTCACCTGCCCAGCATCGCCAATCTGCGCGACATTGGCGGTTATCGCACGGCGGATGGACGCTGGGTAAAGATGGGGCTGCTCTATCGTTCCGACCAGCTCGACCGGGTGAGCGACGCGGACCTGTCGAAAATGTCGCAGCTTGGCCTTCAGCTTGTGGTCGATCTGCGCACACAGAGTGAGCGAGCGCGGGAGCCAGACCGCTTGCCACCGGCCACGCCGTCGCTGGTGCTGGATGTCGCGGGCGACGGCGAAGGATCGCTGGGCGGCGACATGCGCAAGGCGATGACCGCCATCTCTTCGGGCAAGGGCGTCGAGCTGCTGACGGAGGCCAACCGGGATTTCGTGTCCCTGCCCAGCGCCCGCCGCGCCTATGCGCAGATGCTGGACCGGCTGGCGGCGCAGCAAGCGCCGATGCTGTATCACTGCACGGCGGGCAAGGACCGCACCGGCTGGGCCAGCGCCGTCATCCTCACCCTGCTGGGCGTGCCGAGGGAAACGGTGATGGCCGACTATCTCGCCAGCAACCGGTTCCTGAAGGCGAAGAATGCGGCGGCGATGGCCGCGCTGTCGAAATCGGGCAGTTCCCTGGACCCCGCCTTCCTTGAGCCCGTGCTCACCGTGCGGGCCAGCTATCTGGAGGCCGCCTTTGCCGAGGTGGAGAAGCGCCATGGGTCGTTCGACGCCTATATCGCGCAGGGGCTGGGCATCAGCGACGCGACGGTGGAGCGGCTTCGCGGCCATTATCTGATGGGCACGGCCGTCTGAGGCAGGGGCGGGCGCGGAAAAGCGCCCCTGCGCTAATGTGGGTTGCCCTGCCCGGTGCGACCGTGTGGAGGGGCAAGCGTTCTGCCTTGTCCCACCATATGGAGACCGGCATGACATTTCGCTCCCGCCCTTCCATCATAGCGTCCTGCGCCACCGCATTGGCCGCGCTCGCCCTGCTGGGCGCATGCAGCCCTGCGGCGAACCAGGAAAATGGCCGCGTGCCCGGCGGCACCAACCAGCAGCAGGCGATCAATGCCGCGGGCGATACCGGCGCTTCCAACAGCATGCCCGGCATCGGCGCGCCCGGCACCGGCGGGGAAGGAACCCAGCCATGAGCGTGAACCGCAGCCTCATTTGCGCCGCGATGGTGCTGGCGCCGCTGGCCGCATGCAACCAGACGAGCGGCGTTTCCGGCCAGGACGAGCTGGCCAATGGCAGCGCCACGGTCGCGCGCCATTATGAAGGGCCAAAGCCCGAAGGCGTATCCAGCCCGAATGACGCGGTGACGACGACCTTCTACATCCCGCAGGCGGCGATCGGCGATATGTACGAGATTCAGTCGAGCGAACTGGCGCTGGTGCGCGCCCGCGCGCCGGAGGTGAAGGCCTTCGCCCGCCAGATGATCGAGGATCACAAGAAGACGAGCGCGGCCCTGCGGCAGTTCGTGGCTGACAACCCGGTGAACATCGCCATCCCGAAGAATATGGACGCGCGCCGCAACGCCATGCTGTCCAACCTCAAATCAGCGGGCGACGCCGAGTTCGACGCGCAATATATCGGGCAGCAGGCGGCGGCCCATCAGGAGGCTTTCAACCTGCACAGCAGCTATGCGTCACGCGGCGATTATGCGGCGCTCAAGACATTGGCGCAGTCGACGGCGAAGATAGTCGGGCACCATCGCGAGGAAGCCGCGGCGCTCGATGCCAGGTTCGGGACGCCTGCCAACAAGGCGAAGTCGGGGACCTGAGGCGGCGCGTGGGCCTTTGCTGATCAGGATGAAGCGCGACGTGCTCCCGCGCAGGAACACGCCGCGCTTCACCTTACCCTTCAAGGCGCGCTGGCATTGCCAGCCTGATCATTTCCCATCGCCCCGCCCATGGCATTGCCGCCTGCGCCGTTCATCGGCGCGTTGGGCGGCACTTGGCCCGATCCGCTGACCGGCGCCGGGGCCGAACTCATATTGCCGGGCGCATCGTCCATCCGGTTGATCGCGGCTGAATTCACCATCGCATCATTCTGGCTGCCCTGATCCTGCGAGCAGGCGGCAGCGCCGAGCGTGCACATCAGCAGCATGGTTCGAACGATCATCTTGCATTCTCCTCTGCTTGGAAGCGGTTGGGCGAGCCTTTCCTCGCGCTCATGCCAGCGCGAGATCGAGCACCATCATCAGGCACAGCCCGGCGATCAGGCTGATCTGCGCCCGGTTCGACCGCTCGTGCGCGAGCGCCGGGACGATCTGGCTCATGGTGACGGAAATCATCGCGCCCGCAGCGATGCAGAGCGCCCAGGGCAGAAGCGGCTGGAACTGCGCCACCAGCAGCGCGCCGATGGTGCCCGCGACCGGCTCCACAAGGCCCGAAGCCACCGCGCCCCAGAAGGACACCGCCGGGGAATAGCGCAGCGCCAGCGCGCAGTTGACCGCGAAGCCTTCCGGTATGTTCTGGATGCCGATGCCAAGCGCGGTCGTGCTGCCTTCCGCATAACCCCCGCCTGCGAAGCTGACGCCGACCGCCATGCCTTCGGGCACATTGTGCAGCGTGATCGCGGCGACGAACAGCCAGATGGACTGCTCGCTCATCAGCCAGGAGGAAGAGGGGGCGACGGGCGCATCGGGCGCGGGGAAGAAGCGGGCGAGCGCCATGATGACGGCCGCGCCCAAGGCGACAGACCCGGCGGAGATGAGAGCGGAACGCCATGACCCTGCTCCTTGAGCCTCCAGATGATGGAGCGCCGGGATGATCAGCGAAAAGAAGGATGCGGCGAGCATGACGCCCGCCGCAAATCCCAGCAGCACGCCCTGGTGGCGCTGCGCCGAGCGGCCGATGCCCAGCATGGGCAGCGCCCCCAGCGCTGTCGCGAGGCCCGCCAGCAGGCTGCCCAGAGCGCCCGCCAGCGCAGGCGTCAGGGTCAAGCCTCAGGCCCCATAGCGCTTGAGCAGCCTCGCCTCATCGCTCCTCCACTTCAGGGGTTTGCGCGCGGGCCATGGCCTTTGCCTCGTCCATGTCCGACGCGCCGCCCTGATCCTCGTCCGACAGCTTGCCAGCACCGGGACCCGCGCCCAGATCAGCGCCCGTCGTCGGGCTGGCGTCAGGATCGGATGCAAGCCGCGCGGTCATGGCGGTATAATCCTTCATCTCCTGCTCGCCAAGCTGCACGCTCGCGAGGCCGTCGCCGCCATCGAGCGGCAGATTGCCTTCGATATCGTCCATCCGTTCCCATTGTTCGCCGCTGTTCCACGGCCCCGTCGTATCGCCTTCACCCTGCGAGGTGTTGACATAGAGGTTGGCATAGGCGCTGAGGCCGGGCAGCTTGCCGGGAGGGAAATTGTCCTGAATCGAATAGAGCGCCTTTTCGAAGCTTTTCTGGTGCGCCACTTCACGGGTCATCAGGAAACCCAGCGCATCCTTGATGCCCGGATCGTCAGTGATGTTGATCAGCCGTTCATAGATGATCTTGGCCCGGCTTTCCGCCGCGATGTTGGACCGCAGATCGCAGGTCGGATCGCCCCGGCTGTCGACATAGGCGGCGGTCCATGGCACGCCCGACGAGTTGGTGAGCGCGGGTCCGCCGCCATAGAGGATGGACTGGGTATGGCTGTCGCCGCCCGCGTTGAGGGACATATAGAGGTCGGCCTCTTCCAGCGAGGCTTCGCTGAGAGATCCCTTCGCGCCCTTGTTCAGCATCGCCACGATCGATCCGATCACTTCCAGGTGGCTGAGTTCCTCGGTGGCGATGTCGAGCAGCATGTCCTTGCGGCCCGCATCCTCCTCCGCAATGCCCTGGGTGAAATAGCGCATGGCGGCGGCCAGTTCGCCGTCCGGTCCGCCAAATTGTTCCAGCAGCAGGGAGCCGAGCGCGGGGTTGGGTTCCGACACGCGCACCGTATATTGCAATCGCTTGTTATGCATGAACATCCGTTCTTCTCCTCATATTCCGGCCAAGATGACGGCTTCCCGCGCACAGCAGTCCGCCCAGGGCAGTCGCGGCGGCGATGCAGGCGATGCTCGCCAGCAGCAGCGGGGGCGTTATCGCATCGCCGTCCAGCAACAGGCGCAGGACGATGATCCAGAGCCCCGCCAGAACGATCGCCAGACCGGCGAGAAAGCGGCCCATGGTTCGGCCATTGTGGCGAGCGATCATGTCTGACTCCGCGACTTCCAGAGCCTTTTTCAAGCGATCCAGCCGCCGCCGGTTCCAGTCATGAAGCGTGGCGGCTAACCTGAATTACTCACGCCACAGAGATGATAATGAGGGGAGCTTTTCCCCGGACCCGAAACCATCAGCGGGACAAAGAATGAGCAGAGGGCGATGACCGGAATCACACTCACCAGCAGCTTCTTCGCGCGTCCGGCGGAGGAGGTCGCGCCCGCCCTGATCGGCGCGATGGTAATGGTGGACGGCTGCGGCGGGATGATCGTGGAGACGGAAGCCTATGACGCCGCCGATCCGGCATCGCACAGCTTTGGCGGGCCGACAAAGCGGAACGCCGCAATGTTCGGGCCGCCCGGCCACGCCTATGTCTATCGCATCTACGGGCTGCACTGGTGCCTCAACTTCGTCTGCGCGCCGGGCAGCGCGGTGCTGATCCGGGCGCTGGAGCCAAGGGCCGGGGTGGAGGAAATGGCGGCGCGGCGGGGAACGGGCGATGTGCGGCGGCTATGTTCCGGGCCGGGGAAGCTGGCCCAGGCGCTGGGGGTCGATGGGACGTTCAACCGCCTTCCCCTTGATCAGCCGCCATTCGGGTTAAGCGCAGCTAAGGGGACGGAGACGGTCGTGCCTGACCGGCGCATCGGCATCAGCGTAGGGACGCAGACGCCCTGGCGGTTCCTGCTGGCGGGATCACCCTTCGTAAGCAAGCCGCCTCACCGCCGTTTGCCCTGAGTGAAGTTGAGGCGTCCTGCCTTCGACTTCGCTCAGGGCGGGGGCTTCTACACGCTCAGCCCGAACGGGTGGGGTGGCGTTATTCCGCTGCTATGCTGGCGCCGGGCGCAGCGACAGACAGCGCAGCCTGTGAGGCGAAGGTTTCCGCCGACCCCGCGTACAGCTCCTTGGCGAAGAAGGCGCAGGTGAGGGCCAGTCCCTGCTGCAACGGGATTTTCGGTTTCCAGCCGAGCAGCGTCTGCGCGCGGCGGATGTCGGGGCGGCGGCGGCGCGGATCGTCCACGGGGAGCGGCAGGTGGATGACGCGGGAGGCCGCGCCGGTCTGGGCAAGGACTTCCTCCAGCAGCTCCATGATCGTATATTCGTCGGGATTGCCGAGGTTGACCGGCTGGAGGTCGGGCATGTCGCTTTCCATCAGGCGCATGAGGCCATCGACCATGTCCGATACATAGCAGAAGCTGCGCGTCTGCGATCCGTCGCCGTAGATGGTGATGTCTTCCCCCGACAGCGCCTGGCAGACAAGGTTGGATATCACGCGGCCGTCATCGGGGTGCATGTTCGGGCCATAGGTGTTGAAGATGCGCGCAACGCGCACGTCCGCCCGGCCAAGGCGCGCGAAGTCGAACGCCATGGCTTCGGCCGCGCGCTTCCCTTCGTCATAGCAGGCGCGTGGGCCGGTGCAGTTCACCCAGCCGCGATAATCCTCCTGCTGCGGATGCGCTTCGGGATCGCCATAGACTTCGCTGGTGGAGGTCAGCAGGAAGCGCGCGCCATTCTGTTCGGCAAGGCGCAGCAGGCGGTCGGTGCCGACGACGCTGGTCAGCATCGTATGTTCGGGATCGGCCTGATATTGCGGCGGCGATGCGGCGCAGGCGAGATTGTAGATGCGGCTGATGTCGCGCCTGCGAGTTACGGCATCGGGCAGTGGATCGACGATGTCCGCGCGCACGAAGGTGAAGTTGCGATGTCCCTCCAGCATGTCGAGATTGACTTCGCGCGCGGTCTGGAGGCTGTCGAGGCAGATCACCTCATGCCCCTGATCCAGCAGGGCGCGGCACAGGTGGGACCCGATGAACCCGGCTCCCCCCGCGACCAAGGCTATGTGCGACTTTGACTTTCTCATCAGCCTTTTATCCTTATCGTCAGATGTCATTCCGCCGCCGCCATCGCATCGTCCGCGCGCATCGCGGCGGCGTCCGACAGGCAGGCTTCCAGTTCCGCCGCGCGGCTTCGCGAGGTGTGCTGGGCAAGGATGCGGCTGCGCGCCGCATGCCCTATGCATGAGCGGTCCTCGTCCAGCGCGACGATCACCTGTTCGCGGTTCCAGGCGAACAGGATCTCGCGGTTCGGTTCCAGCAAATCGCCAAGGCCCGGCCAGACGTCGGAAATGACCGGCGTTGCGCAGGCTCCGGCTTCGAAGAGGCGGACCGAGGGGGACCAACCCGCCTCGATCATGTCGGCGCGGGTGACGTTCAGCGTATAACGGGACGCGGAATAGAATTCGGCATGGTCCCGCGGCGGCAGATGCTCGATCCGCTCGACATTGGCGGGCCAGTCGATGTCATCGGGATATTGCGCGCCAGCGACGACGAACCGCTTTTCCGGCAGCAGCCGCGCGGGTTCGATCAGCAGCTTTTCCAGCGTCGGCTGGCGGTCCGGGCTGTAGGTCCCGAGGTAGGACAGGTCCCAGCGCTTCGGCACGTCCAGCGGCTGATAGGCGCCGGCGTCGACCGAGCAGTAGAGCGGCCGCGCCATCGGCGACCCATATTCGCGCTGCAACAGATCCAGCGTCGGTCCGCCCGTGAAGGAGCAATAGACATCATAGCCGGGGATCAGATCGGCCGACAGATAGTCGCACTCCCCCTGGCGCAGCTTGGCGAGGGTGACGGGCGTGTCGATATCGTAGAAGGCGGTGACGCCGCCAGCATGACGCTGGACATATGCGCCGACCGCGACGCCGTCAGGCACATAGGAGCCGACCATGACGGCATCCGCCGATGCGATCTCGCCGCGCCAGCGATCGAGTTCGTCCACGCTGCCGTAAAATTCAAGGCTGCAATAATCCGGGTCGGCGATATCGCGCTGGCTGGCATACCAGGGCACATCGCGCTCCAGGAACAATATGTCATGGCCGCGCGCGGCGAAGGAGGACAGCAGCGCGCGGAAGGTGGTGGCGTGGCCATTGCCCCAGGAGGAGGACAGGCTGAGCCCCAGGACGACGAGTTTCATGCTCTCTCCATCTGCTGTTGCCGGTGGGTGATGCTGGCTGAACGGTCGCGCAGGATTTGATCCACCTGCTCCCCGCGCAGCGCATAGCTATGTTCGGCGCGGACGCGGGCGAGCGCGGCCTGCCCGATCGACCGCGCGCGGCCGGGGGTCAGGGCGGCGAGATGCGCGGCGACATCCTGCCCGTCGCGCGCGACCAGCACTTCCTCATCGGGCTTCAGGAACAGCTCTATCCCCTCCCACGCGTCGGTGATGAGGCAGGCGGCGGCGCCTGCCGCTTCGAACACGCGGGTGGCGGGCGAAAAGCCGATATGCGCCATGCTGTCCCGCGCCACGTTCAGCACGGCGAGCGGGCTGCAATTGAAGGCATTATGTTCGGCCGTATAGACATGGCCGCGATGGCGGACATTGGCGGGCATGGCCTTGCTGTCCCAGCCATTGCCGCCGATCAGGAAGGACTTTTCGGGCGACAGGGCGGCGGCCTTGAGGAAGAATTCCTCCACCCGCGCTTCGCGGTCGGGCAGGCGATTGCCGAGGAAGGCGAGGTCGCAGGCGAAGCGCGGATCGGGCTCCACCGGATGATGGGTGGTGGGGTCGAGCGCATTGTAGATGGGAATGCACTCTCGCGCGCCGAAGCCGCGATAGGCATCGACCACCGGCTGGCCGCCGCCATAGGTGAGCACCATGTCGAGGTCCGGCAGGGCGCGGCGGATGGGATGAGCGGGCGCGCTGCGCATCTCGTCCAGCGTGGCGGCGGCGTCCACGTCCCAGAAGATGCGCAGGGCGTGGGGCTTCGCGCGCTGCATGACGCCCTCGATCAGTTCGTCGTCGAATACGCCAACGCCGCTGGCCTTCACGACCACGTCGGCATCGGCGGCTTCGTCCATCACGCGGAGCAGCGCTTCGGGCGTGGCGTCATAGACCACCACCCGCGCCCATTCCGGCGGGTCGATGTCGCGATGCTGCTGGCGGTCGAAGGCGTCGGGTTCATAGAAGACGATGTCGTGCCCGCGACCGGCAAGCTCGCGCAGGATGCCGCGATAATAAGTCGCGGCTCCATTCCAGTAGGAGGAAAGCAGACTTGATCCGTAAAAGGCGATCTTCATGCGACGATCCTTGCAAGGTGCGGCTGCGCGGCAGGGTTCAGCGTTTCGACGATGCGCATCAGTTCCTGCGCGCGGTGGGCGCAGCTATGGCGGGCGCGGACCGTTTCCAGGCCGCTTTGGACGAGCGATGCGCGCAGGGCGGGGTCGGCGCTGATTGCGCGCAGGTGGCGCGTCATTTCCGCGCCGTCGCGGGCGAAGAGGAAATCCTGCCCCGGCCGGAACAGATGCTCGCTGTCTTCCCACGGTGCGGAGACGAGCGGGATGCCGCAGGCCAGCGCTTCGAACACGCGGATGGTGGGGATGCCGGGCAATAGCTGGGTATAATAGCGGCGCGGCACATGGACGGTGGCGAGGTGGCGGGCGAAGATGGCGGGGGCGGCTGCGTTGGCGGCCCAGCCGTGATAGCGGACGCCGTAGCGGGCGAGGGTCGCCAGTGCTTCCCTGGGGTAGCGCACGCCGTAAATGTCGAGCGGCAGGGCGGCGTCCTGTGCGGGGCGGAAGAGATA
>NZ_ATHO01000072.1 GCF_000445065.1 Sphingobium quisquiliarum P25
GCGCTGCACCGGATCGGCGGTCAGCGGGACGGGCGCGGGCGGCGCGGGAAGATCGGCCGGATCGGCGCCGCCCGCCTTGCGCGGGGTGCCGCCTTCGACCGTCACGAAGCTGGGGCAGAAGCCGTTGAGGCAGCTCATGTCCTTGTTGCAGCTCGACTGGTTGATGCGCCGCTTGACCCCGTCCGGCGTCGGCAGGGGCTCGACCGACAGGCAGTTCGACTTGACCGAACAGTCCCCGCACCCTTCGCACACCCTGGCATTGATGAAGACGCGCTGCGGCGGTTCGGCCAGTTTGCCGCGCTTGCGCAGGCGGCGCTTTTCGGTCGCGCACATCTGTTCGTAGAGGATGACCGTCACGCCGGTGCGGTCGCGCAGTTCGACCTGCAATGCTTCGATATCGTCGCGATGGACGACCTTCTCCACGCGCGCGCGGGCCGGGTGCCCCTTGGGATAGCGGCCGGGATCGTCGGTCGCGAGCACGATCCCCGCGACGCCCTCCGCCGCGACCTGCTCGATCATCTGCTCGACCGACAGTTCGCCGTCCACGGGCTGGCCGCCCGTCATCGCCACGGCGCTGTTGTAGAGCAGCTTGTAGGTCAGGTTGACGCCCGCCGCGACAGCCTGCCGGATGGCGAGGATGCCCGAATGGAAATAGGTGCCGTCGCCCATATTGGCGAAGACGTGCGGCTCGTCGGTAAAGGGCGCGAGGCCGACCCAATGCACGCCTTCCCCCCCCATCTGGCAGAAGCCCGAATGGTTGGGACGCAGCATGGATGCCATGCCGTGGCAGCCGATGCCGGAAAGCGCGCGGCTTCCCTGCGGGAGCACGGTCGAGCGGTTATGCGGACAGCCCGAACAGAAGAAGGGACGGCGCAGCGCGACCGGGGCGGCGAAGCTCGCCTGATCCGCCAGCAGCGCCCCGGCCTCCTGCGATCCGGCTGGCAGGGTCAACAGCTTCGCCAGCAAGGCCGCTATGGATTCCGGCGTCAGTTCGCCGGTCGCGGGGAATAGCGGATCGCCATCGGCATCGCGCTTGCCCAGGATGTGCGGCGCGCCGTCCTGGCCGTAGAGCTGCGCCTTGGCCTGCGCTTCGATCAGGCCGGATTTCTCTTCGACAAAGATCAGGCGGTCGAGTCCGAGCGCGAAGTCCCGCAGGCTGGCGGGCTCCAGCGGCCAGATGAGGGCGGGCTTGTACAGGGCGATGCCCAGGGCCTGAAGCTGGCCTTCCTCCAGCCCCAGCAGGTGCAGCGCATCGATCAGGTCCAGCCATGGCTTGCCCGCCGCGACGATGCCGATGCGGCTGGCGGGGGTGCGGTGCAGCGCGCGGTCGAGGCCGTTCGCCCGCACATAGTCCAGCACGGCGGGCAGGCGATGGTTATGGTGCCGCGCCTCCTGCTCGGCTGGGGTGTCGGGCCAGCGGAAATGCAGGCCGCCCGGCACATCGGGCAGCGGGGGGAGGATCGGGTCGCGGGCAAGCTCGTCCGTGACGACGACGCGCGATGCGTCGGCGACGTCCGTCACGATCTTGAGCGCGGCCCAGGCCCCGCTATGGCGCGACAGGGCGAAGCCGTGCAGGCCGAATTCCACCACTTCGCGCGCATCGGCGGGGTAGAATAGCGGCACGGCGAGGCTGGCCACGGTTTCGTCCGAGGACACGACCAGCGTCGATGATTTGGCGGTATGATCGTCGCCCACCGCCAGCAGGACGCCGCCCGCAGGGGAGCTTCCCTGAAGATTGCCGTGGCGGATGGCGTCGGCCGCGCGGTCGAGGCCCGGCCCCTTGCCGTACCAGAGCGCGAACACGCCATCGACCCTGGCGCGGCCGGTCATCAGCATATGCTGGGTGCCCGCGACGGCGGTGGCGGCCAGTTCCTCGTTGACGGCGGGCATGACCTTGATGCCCCTTGGCTCCGTCAGCGATCGCGCGCTGGCGAAGGTCGTGTCGACCGTTCCCAGCGGCGAACCGCGATAGCCCGACACGAACCCGCCCGTGTTCCGGCCTGCGGCGGCATCGCGGTCGGCCTGGACCAGCATCAGCCTGACCAGCGCCTGCACCCCGCTGATGAGCACGCGGCCTTCGCGCCGGACATAGCGGTCCGTGAGCGACACGGCGGCGGCATCGGGAGTTTTTTCTTCCAGGGCCATCTGCAATCCTCAAAACTTTTCCCAAGGAACTGCACCATCCAGCGCGAAGAGTATTGCATGATTGGAGCGTGATGAATGCGCATTTCGGCATAAAGGGGCAGAAGGGGACCGGCGGCTGGCGATCGGTCAGCCATCTGCCCGGAAGCGCGGAATTGGGCGGCTTTTGCGGCCCGGACCGCTGTGCAGGCGGGGCGTGACCAGCCGCGCCGTCGCTGTCAGGCAAGCGCGGCGGAACTGCGGGACAAGACGATCCGGCGGGATGGCGTAGGAGGATATGCCTGTCCGAAGCCGTCCCTCTGGCGCCATGCCGTGCGCCGCCGCATGGATCGGCCGGATCGCATTTCAGAATAGGAATTTGTTCATGTCCGACGCGCCGAAATCCCCCCGCCGTTCCACCGCCTGGTTCGGCGGCAGCGATCGCGCGGCGTTCCTTCACCGAAGCTGGATGAAGGGCCAGGGGCATCCCGACGATATGTTCGACGGCCGCCCCATCATCGGCATCTGCAACACCTGGTCCGACCTGACGCCGTGCAACGCCCATTTCCGGGCGCTCGCCGAACGGATCAAGCGCGGCGTGTATGAAGCGGGCGGATTTCCGGTGGAATTCCCCGTGTCGTCGCTGGGCGAACCGACGATGCGCCCGACCACCATGCTGTTCCGCAACCTCGTGTCAATGGACGTCGAGGAAGCGATCCGCGCCCATCCCATCGACGGCGTCGTGCTGATGGTGGGATGCGACAAGACCACGCCGGCCCTGATGATGGGGGCCGCGAGTTGCGACCTGCCGACGCTCGTCCTGTCGGGCGGGCCGATGCTGAACGGCAAGTTCCGGGGACATGACATCGGGTCGGGAACCGATGTCTTCCGCTTCATGGACGCCTTGAAGACGGGCGACATGCTGCTGGCCGAAGTGTCCGAAGCGGAATCGGGCATGACCCGGTCGATCGGCCATTGCATGACGATGGGAACGGCATCGTCCATGGCATCCATGGTGGAAGCGATCGGCATGGGCCTGCCCGACAATGCGACGATCCCCGCCGCCGACACGCGCCGCTGGCGGCTGGCGCAACTGGTGGGCCGCCGGATCGTGGGCATGGTGGAGGAGGATCTGACCTTCTCGAAAGTGGTCGACCGCCGCTCGATCGAAAACGCCATCCGCGTCAATGCGGCGCTTGGCGGATCGACCAACGCCGTGCTTCACCTGCTCGCGCTGGCCGGGCGGCTGGAGATCGACCTGACGCTGGACGATTGGGACCGGCTAGGCCGCGACGTGCCGACCATCGTCAACCTGAAACCGTCGGGCGACTATCTGATGGAGGATTTCTACTATGCGGGCGGCATTCCCGGCGTGATCCGGCGGCTGGGCGAGGCGGGCCTGCTGCACCGCGACGCCGCGACCGTGAACGGCCGCACGATCTGGGAGAATAACAGCGAAGCGCCCATCTATAATGAGGACGTGATCCGGCCCTTCGAACGGTCGCTGATGGCGAGCGGGGGCGTCGTCGTGCTGCGCGGCAATATCGCGGAAAATGGCGCGATCATGAAGCCGTCCGCCGCCACGCCGCGCCTGTCGCAGCATCGCGGCCGCGCCATCGTCTTCGATTCGATCGAGGAATATCGCGCCCGCATCGACGATCCCGAACTGGACATCGATGCGGACAGCATCATGGTCCTGCGCAATTGCGGGCCGACCGGCTATCCGGGCATGCCGGAGGTCGGCAATATGGGCCTGCCCGCCAAGCTCCTGCGGCAGGGCGTCAAGGACATGGTCCGCATTTCCGACGCGCGGATGAGCGGCACCGCCTATGGCACGGTGATCCTGCACTGCGCCCCGGAAGCGGCGGTCGGCGGCGGGCTGGCGCTGGTGCAGGAGGGCGACATCATAGAGGTGGACGTCGCCAACCGGCGGCTGCATCTGGACGTCGCGCCGGACGTGCTGGAGCAGCGCCGCGCCGCCTGGACGCCGCCCGCCCCCGGCATGACGAGCGGCTATCAATATATGCACGCAAGCCATGTCCTACAGGCCGATCGCGGAGCCGATCTCGACTTCCTGGTCGGCCGCCGGGGCGCCGCCGTGCCGCGCGAATCGACCTGACCAGGGCAGCGGGCCGCGCATGACGATGCTGGGAACCGCCGATCTCGACCTTCTGGAAAGGCTGTTGAGCCCGCTGGGCGAGATTCCCTTTTTCGTGAAGGACGCGGATTTGCGGTTCGTGGCGGCGAACCCGGCCATGGCGTCGCTGATCGGGGTGCGTCACCCATCCGAACTGATCGGCCATACGTCCCGCGATTTTTTCACGGCGCATGTCGCGGAGATGTACGAGGCCGTCGACCGCCATATCCTGCAATCGGGCGATACGGTCAGGGACCGGCTGGAATTGACCGGCCCCCGGTCCGACACATGGCTGCTTTACACGCGCACGCCGGTCTTCGCGGGCGACGGTGCGGTGACCGGCGTCGCGGCGGTGGCGCGCGCCTTACCGGCCGGGCATGCGCGCGGCGCGATCTATTCCCGCCTTGCCGACGCGCTGAACTGGTTGCGGGACCATATCGCAGAGCCGCTCGACGTCCCTGCCCTGGCCAAACGGGCGGGCATATCCGTTTCGCAGCTTGAGCGGAACGCCGCGAGCGTGCTGGGCATTTCGCTGCGCACCGCGCAGCACCGGCTGCGCATCGACCATGCCATAGGCCTGCTCGCCACCGGCATGCCAATCGCCCATATAGCGCAGGCGTGCGGATTTTCCGACCAAAGCGCCTTCACCCGCCGGTTCCGCACGGCAACGGGCCTCACGCCGCAGCGCTGGCGGCAGCGGCCGCCAGCCAGCCATCATGCGGCGCGGGAAGAGGCGCCCTGATTTCCGGTCAAGCCGCAGCAGCCGCCCCGGCTGCCTCCTCCTCCCGGATCAGGCTGTCCATGATCCGGCGGAACATGGCGGGAGCCTTGTCGGAGGGAATGAAGGCCTTCGCCATGGACGCATCCGTGCGGTCCCAGAGCAGTTGCTGCGCCTCTATGATGGCGCGGTCTTCCTTGAACGCGGACATGACCAGACTGAAAATGCCTTCCACCAGATGTCCGGGCAGGTTGGTGGCGTCGAAGCCGGTGGCGAAGAAATAGCGCGTCTCGCGATCGTTGATGGGGGCCACGGCCTGCTGTTCGACCCGGTAGGTCATGGGCTTGTCACCGGGTTCGCCAAAGCCGCACCGTTCCGCCATGCCATGCGGATAGGATTTATTTTCCATGATGAACACGCCGGGCGCGAGATAGTCATAGGTGGACCAGGTATCGACCAGGTTGGGATTGGTCTGGCTCTGGCGGCGGCCGGTTAGCCAGCGTTCGATCCGCACGCCCCGGTTGAGCGGCTTGACCCTGGGCACCTCGTCCGACCAGCCATAATCGGTGGCCGCGCCCAGCGTCTTTTCATGCACGAAATCGACATGCGACAGGTCGAGCAGATTGTCGTTGATGAGCATGTAGTTGGCCGCATAATCGATCTGGTCGGCCCGCATCGTCCAGCGGGGATCGTTCAGGCCGAACGCGCTGGGGATGAGCGCGGGATCGGCCCTGGCGGGGTCGCCCATCCAGACCCAAAGCCAGCTATCGCGTTCCTCCACGGGAAAGGTCCGCACATTCGCGCCGGGGACGATCCGGTCCGCGCCGGGAATATGCTGGCAGCGGCCGTCGGGTCCGAACACCAGCCCGTGATAGCCGCACCGCAGGGCATCGCCTTCGACACGGCCAAGCGACAGCGGCACCCAGCGGTGAGGGCAACGATCGGCGACGGCATGCAGCGCGCCTTCCTGCGTACGGTAAAGCGCGACCGGCTCACCGATGATGGTGCGGCCGATCACGTTTCCGGCCGCAAGCTCATGGGACCAGGCGCCCACATACCAGCAATTTTTGAGGAACATGCCGACTCTCCATTCCGGCGAAACTAGTATGGTTGCCATACCATATCCGCAACCGCTAGGGAAGCGCCATGCGCAAAACATCGGCAGTCGATCTCAAACGCAGCTTCGGGGGGATGGAGGATCGCGCCGGGGTCCGCTTCGGACTGGCGGGGTCCGCCTTTCTCGACAGCTATGCCAGCCTTCTCGCCCCCATCGGGCTGACGCCGTCGCGGGTGCTGGCGCTGGGCTTCATCCGCGCCAATCCCGGATGCGAGCAGGGCGCGTTGGGCCGCGCGCTGGGCATAAGGAAAGCGGCGGCGATGGGTTCGGCGGAGCGGCTGGAGGCGGACGGCTTCGTCGAGCGGCGCGACGCCGCCGACCGGCGGGTGCGCGCGCTCTATCTCACGCCCAAGGGCGAAAGCGCCTGCGCCGAAGCGGAAGCGATGGCGACAGAGCTGGAAAAGGCCGCCTTTGGATGGATGGATCAGGACGAATGCGAGGCTTTGCTGGACAGGATCGATGAGATTGCCCGGCGCTGCGTGGAATGGCGCGATCGCCAGCGCGGCTGACGCAGGATGCCTCCTGCTGGCGCGCGCAGACAATAAAGATGGAGGCGGCGGCGCAAGTCCGCTCCGCCCGAGCGCGCTAGATCTGTCCCGATCAGGCCCGATCCCGTTGCCGCACGCAGGAGCCATGTTGCGCTTCATTCAACGGGCGAAGAGTTTCGGGCCGGACAAGGAATTGGAAAGGGCAGGATCATGGAAAGCAAACGCCGCACGGCGGTCGTCACCGGGGCTGGACGAGGGATTGGCCTGGCCGTGGCGCAGCGCCTGCTGGAGGAGGGCTGGAACGTCGCGCTGGCGGCGCGCAGGATCGATGCGGAAACCGCTGGCCATACCGGCGGCAATGTCCTGCCGGTCGTTTGCGACGTCACCAGTGCGCAGGATGTTGACCGGCTGTTCGCGGAGGTGACGGGGCGCTGGGGGCGCGTCGACCTGCTGTTCAACAATGCGGGCATCGGCACGCCGCTCGCCCCCCCCGACGAGATTCCGGTGGACAATTGGGAACAGGTGATCGCCACCAACCTGATGGGCGCGATCCTTTGCGCACGGGCGGCCTTTGGCGTCATGCGCAGGCAGGACCCGGCCGGCGGGCGGATCATCAACAATGGATCGGTCGCGGCCAGCGTGCCGCGCCCCGGCTCTGGGCCCTATACGGTCAGCAAGCATGGGATCACCGGGCTGACCAAGTCGCTGGCGCTGGACGGGCGGCCCTTTGGCATCGCCTGCGGGCAGATCGACATCGGCAATGTCCGCACCGACATGACGGCGGCGGTGGCCGTGGGCCTGCCGCAGGCCGATGGCTCCCTGCGCCCGGAACCAATGTTCGACCTGCCGCATGTGGTCGATGCGGTATCCTATATGGCCAATCTGCCCTTGTCGGTGAACGTCCCCTTCGTCACCGTCATGGCGACCAACATGCCGCTGATGGGCCGGGGTTGAAGGGGACGTTGCGGCGGCTGACGATCATGCGCTGGCGAACAGGCGCTCCATCTCGCGCCTGAAGCCGTAGGCGGTCACGCTTTCATCCGCGACGACATCGCTCCAGCGCAGCGGCTGATCGCGCGGCACGTCGCGGACGAGCTTGATCCCCTGCGCCAGCGCCAGCGGCAGGTGCCCGCCCGCAAGCGACGCGGCTGCGGGCATCAGCTTGCCGAAGACGGTATAGCCGCCTTCGCCATCCAGCATCTCGCCCGCCACAAGATCGCGCTTGGGCGTGGCGACGACATCGGCGTTGAAGCCGCGCGGCGCGCCGGTCGTTTCGCCGCGCAGCGCGATGGACGCGACCGAAACGCCCACTTCGATCCCGACCAGATGCCAGCGGCGGTACATCGACATATAGCGGCCGGACGGATCGGTGACGATGCGATATTCCCGCATGGACCGCTGCGCATAGTCGCTTTCCGCTTCGACGCAGACCCAGACGCCGGGACGGATATTATAGGGGATTTCGGTTCCATCGGCCCTGATGCTGGAGATGGTTTCGACCAGCCCCTTGGCCTCCAGCACGCCGCCTTCCGCGCGGGGGCGCATCAGCGTCGCGATATCGTCGATGCCGCCGGGGGGATAGGCGAGGCCGTCGACCGGCGCCTGAAGGCCGGTCGCATTGGCCAGCGCCGCGCATTCGATCGACGGCTTCGACCCGTCCAGAAAGGCGTTGAACATCTTGGGGTTGAGGCCCCCGGCCGCCGCGCTTTCCCGGTTCACGCCCAGCCCCCAATGATCCCACACGGTATCGGGGGTCGAAGACCGGTAGTCCGGGTGCCATTTATGCCCGCGCCCGGCGGCGATGACGGTCAGGCCGCAGGTGCGCGCCCAATCGACCAGTTCACAGGCCATCGCTGGCTGATCGCCATAGGCAAGGCTGTACAACACCCCCGCTTCGGCCGCGCGGCGGGCGAGCAGAGGGCCGCACAGCGCATCCGCCTCTACCGTCACATTGACGACCGGCTTGCCCGCCGCGAAGCTTGCAAGGCAATGATCCACCGCGACGATCGGATGGCCGGTGCATTCGATCACCAGTTCCACGCCGTCATGCGCGATCATCGCAAGAGCGTCATCGCCCACGAAGGTGCCGCCCGATCGCACGGCGTCTTCGATGGAGGAGGCGGCGGTCCGCTCCAGCGGCCAGCCAAGCGAGACGAGATGCTCCCGCGTGACGCCCGGCCGCAGATCGATGACGGCGGTGACATGGATGCCCGGCGTGCTGACGGCCTGCGCCAGGAACATCGACCCGAACTTGCCAGCGCCGATCAGCCCGACGCGGATCGGACGGCCCTGTTCGGCGCGTTCGAGCAGCTTGGCGTGAAGGTTCATCGTTAATCTCCAGAAGATTGTTTCGACAACCTCGCTATTCTCCTTGCCGCGCGCGATCTTGCACTGCGGGGACGCTGGCGCTTGCCTTGCGGCGACAGCGGGTCAGGCAGGCTCGCAGAGCAAGGCGTGGGAGCGCGATATCTCGCCAATCACATCGGCATTATGCGCCTTCTCCACCTGCCAGCGGGACAGGCGGCAACTGATCTCCACGACATCGCGCGCGCGGGGATAGCGGCGATCGGCAAAGCGGGCGAGCGCATCGCTGATCGAGCCTGGAGTCGCGTCAAGCTCCTCCGCGAGCACGACCGCGTCCTCGATCCCCATCGCCGCGCCCTGGGCCAGGGTGGGCGGATTGGCGTGGGCGGCGTCGCCGATCATGACGATGCGTCCCTGCCCCCATGGCCTGGGCGCAAGCAGCCATTCCAGCGGCCGGTAATTCACCTGCTCCGGCGCGTTGAGGTTCTGGACGGCTTCGGCGACGAGCCCGCCATAACCTTCCAGTTCGGCGCGCATCTGGAGATGGAGCGTCGAAGGTTCGCGCGGTTCGCCGGACATATCCTGCACGATGTAGAGATAGGCCCGGTCGCGCGAAATGGGGCAAATGCCGACGAAGCCGGGCGGGCCGCCGGGATAGAGATGCGTCGTGTAGAGCCCCGCCGGACGCGGCACTTCGGCGCGCCATACCGCCTGGCCGGTCGGCTGGGGCTTCACCTGCGGCATCAGCCACTGCCGCGTCTGGGAATAGATGCCGTCAGCGGCGACCACCAGTTCGAAGCGGTCCGTGCTGCCATTGTCGAACGTGACCTCCACGCCATCCCCGGCATTGCGCATCGCTTCGACCGTGGTGGAGCAGCGGATGACCGCGACCTTTTCGGCTGCGCGGCGCAATATGTCGTGCACGTCGGAGCGCGTCATTCCGGTTCCGGCAGGCCATTCCACGCCGCCCAGCGGCTGCATGGGATCGTCTAGCAGATGCGCGCCATCGGGACGGCAAATGGCGACCTTGTCCATCGGAACGCCCGCATCGACGCACTGCCGGGCCACCCCGATCCTGTCGAGCGCCTGCATCGCATTGCCCACCATGGTCAGCCCGATGCCGCCATGATCCGCGACCTCGCCCCTGCGTTCGATCACCAGCACGTCCCATCCGCGCTGCCCCAGCGCGGCGGCGGCGGTGAGCCCGGATATGCCCGCGCCGATGACCAGCGTGCGGCGCTCGCTCATTCCGCCGCCTCCGCCACCATCTCCCGTTCCGCGCGGATCTGCGCGGCGATCAGCCTGCGCGTGCGGATCGCGCCTTCGTCCGCGCGCACCGACACTTCGGGCACGCGATCGGGTTCGAGCTGGTCGAACAGTTGCTGGATATCGTTCAGCGCCACCACATCTTCCATCAGCAGGCGGCGGAAGTCGTCTAGCAGGGATTCGGCGCGCACGCTGGGATAATTCTGCACGACCACAGCGAACTGGTAGCAGCTTTTGGGACCGGCGGGCGTTATGCCGAATACGATGCGGGCGTCGCGCGGTTCCATCGACGGGTCACTCGTGTCGGCGAATGTCTGCCGGACGACGACGGCATGGGGAGCATAGCTCCACAGGTCCAGCACGCGGTCCACCCGGTCGCCCTTGATCTGCATGGCGAGCTTGATCATCGGGGGGACGGGTTCGTCGCTGAATTCCCGCTCCATCCTGACCTTCGTGCCCTGCTGCGTGCATCTATAGGGATGCGACGCCACATTCCCGGCATCGATCATGCCGTGATGCAGGAAGGTGATATGCGTGGCGTCCACCAGATTTTCCAGCGAGTAAAGATAGTTGCTCTCGCCCGGCAGGCAGAGGCCGAAATAGGAATGGAAACCCGGCGCGGTCACGCCCATTTCCTCATGATCGGGGAGCAGCGCGGGATCGGCCTTCGCCGGATCGCCCGCCCAGGCCCAGATCCATCCCGAAATTTCCACCAGCGGATAACGGCGCACCGACATGGCGGAGGTGGGCGCGCCGCCGGATGGAATCAGGCATGCCCTGCCTTCCGGGTTGAAACGGATGCCGTGATAATTGCACTGGATATCGTCCCCGATGACGGTGCCGCCGTTCGACAGCCGCATGCCCCGGTGCGGGCAGCGGTCGAACAGCGCGACCGGAGTGCCATCGGGCGTGCGATAAAGGACCACCGGATCGCCAAACAACATGCGGTGAAGCGGCTTTTCGGTCACTTCAAACCCGAACGCCGCGACATACCATTGATTGCGAGGATACTCCGCCCGACCCGGCAGCATATCGATACCGTCGATCATCATCGAAAACTCTCCAGCGAAGATAGGGAACTGTCGGCTTCGATTTTTCGCACTTCGCAGGCGGAAGATTATTGCTCCTCTGTCCGTCCTTCTATCTGCACCATCGCATAAAATAGCTGAATCCGTCCGAATTGGCTGCTAGACGAGGGGAGATGGACAGGCTGAGCAGAATCCTTGAGGCGACGCATCTGCAAGGATCGCTGATCGGGATGATCCAGTTGTCCGCCCCGTGGCATATCGACCATGAGCAATGGGTGGGCGCGCCGACGCATTATATTGTCGAAGGCGAAGCGGTGCTGGAGCACGAGGGGGCCGCGCCGCAATTGCTGTCGGCGGGCGATCTGGTGATGTTCCCGCAATGGCAAAAGCACCAGCTTCGCTCGCCCGGCGCGGCGGGACCGCCCGTTTCGATCCGCGAGATTGTGGAGAATAACAATGGCCCCCCGTGGCGCCCCGGCGAATGGCTGGAGGAGCCACTGATCATGAAGGCGGGCGGCGGCGGCGCACGAACCGTCATCCTGAGCATGGTCTTTTCGCTCGACACCGCTAAGCTGCATCCCATGTTCGCCGCCATGCCCCGGCTGGTTCACCTGTCATCCCGGGACATCGATCTTGGACCCTGGCTGCCTTCGCTCCTCCAGTTCATGGAGATGGAGAAGGCACGGCACGAGCCGGGATATGCCGCCATTTCAAGCCGGATCGCGGACCTCATCTTCCTTCAGATATTGCGCGCGCAGGCGCTGCGCAGCCCCGGCGCAGGCGGATTCGCCCGCGCCTTGTCGGACCCGGCGATCGGCGCGCTGCTCCAGGCGCTGCACGAAACGCCCGGCGCGTCCTGGACGCTGACATCGATGGCGCGGCGGGCAGGACTGTCCCGATCCACCTTCAGCGCACGGTTCAGGGAGGTGATGGACGTTACGCCAGCGGCCTATCTGCGCGGATTGCGGATGGACACGGCCGCCGAACGGCTTCGCACGGGGACGAGCGTGAAACAGGCGTTCGAACAGTCGGGCTACGCCACCCTCTACGCCTTCACCACGGCCTTCGCCGCCCGTTTCGGCACTACGCCCGCCCGGTTCCGGGCCAGCGCTCGACCCCGGCCGGGAGCGTGAGGGCATGCCAGCGAATGAAGTTCGACCCAGCATAAGCCTCCGCTGCCCGCATCAGCGCCATTCGAACACAGCGCCGATCATCTTCCGGTCGCCGGAAAGCAGCCGCCTGAACGGAGTGGCGGCGTCTGACGGTTTATATCTGCCGGTGATCAGCGGGGCGATGTCCAGCCGTCCGGTGGCTACCATTTCGAAGAAGGTTCGGATATCGTCCATCGACGTATAGACGCCCGTCGCGAAATATTCGCCCGCCCTGTCGACACGCGGCGGCCAGTCATGGATAGAGGTGACATGCTGTTCCAGCAGTTGCGGGCGAGAACCGATGAAACCGCTGGTAATGGTGATGCCCTTCATCCAATGTTCGCCATAGAAGTTGCCGTTGAACTCCCTGACGGCGGACCCCGCGAACACGGTGCCGCGCTGGCGGGTGATGCGAAGCGCCAGATCCAGGGGCGGGCCGGAGCCGGACAGTTCGATCGCGGCGGCCACGCCGCCTCCGGGCAAGCGCTCCAGAGCCGCCGCCAGCGCATCCCCGTCGCGTGGATCGAGCGCGATATCGACACCCATCGCCCGCGCCAGATCAAGACGTTCGGGATCGATGTCGAGGCCGATCAGCGGCATGGCCCCGCCATAGCGGGCGGCCGAACTTGCGATCAGGCCGATCAGGCCCTGCCCGATGATCGCGACGGGGTCGCCGAGCTGGAAATTGGCGCGCCGCACCGCGTAGATGGCCATGCTGGCGATCGATGCGAAGCAGGCCTGTTCAAAGCTGACCGCGTCAGGAATGGCGATCACCTGATTTTCGGAGACGACGCATTCGGCGGCATGATTGGCGAGCGCGAAAACCCTGTCGCCGATCGCGAAATTCGTGACGCCGGGCGCAATTTCGGCCACATATCCGGCGGCGCTGTAGCCGGGCCTGAACGGAAACCAGTCGTCAGGCAGGCCGTCGCCTGAAAGGAACAGACGTTCGGTGCCCGCACTGATCGCCGTCCGCACCGTTTCGACACGAAGACAGCCGGGATCAAGCGGCCGAAGCTCCTCCTTGCGCAGTGCAACTTCCCCTGCCCGCGTGAAGACGATCGTATCAGTCCGGCTGGTCATGATGAACTCCAACACAACTTGCGGGACGAAGAACCCGGCCTGTGCCGACCCTTCGCCCCGCAGAGCCGCTCCCCCAAAGATCCGGCACCGGCCCGGTCGCCGGGCCAAGTACCGGCAAACAGATGCCTAGAAGCGGAAATCGAGCGCCGCGCCGTAGGTGCGCGGGGCATCGGCGATGACCCCGTCGATCACGGCCTGCTCCGTAATCTGCCTGAAGACTTTCTCATTGGCCAGATTGCGGCCCCAGACGCGCACCCGCAGATGATCGTTGGGAAGCGTCCAGGACAGTTCGGCCGAAAGCAGGCCATAAGGGTCCTGCGAAAGCCGGTTGTCGATCTCGAAATAGCGGCGGCCGCTATAATAATATCCGACCGTCGCGCCCAGCGTTCCTGCATCGAACCGGCGTTCATAGGCGGCCGACACGTTGATCGTATAATCCGGCACGAAGACCGTGTGATTACCCTTGGCGTTGAGAGGCCCGGTCATATTCCCTCCCGTGGGAAGGCCGGTCACGGGGTCCACGATGGGCGTCGTCTGGACCGCGTTGGGGAAGTCGCCATAGCGGGAATGCAACAGCCCAACGCCTGCGCGCAGCGTCAGCCCCTCCACCGGGACGAGGGTGCCTTCGAAATCGAGGCCATAGATTTTCGCTGACGAGGCATTCAGCAACTGAGTCTTGCCGCCTTCTGCCCGCAGCAGCTGAAGATTGGTATAATCGTAGTAGAAGCCGGCGATGTTGAGGCGCAGCATCCGGTTGAAAAGGTCCGCCTTCAACCCGACCTCATAAGCGTCGATCTTCTCCGGCTTGAGCGCATCCGCAGTCGGCTCCTGCAAGTTGTAGAGGCCGCTCTTGAACCCGCGATTGTAGGACGCATAGCCCAGGACGTTCGGGCCAAGATCCTGATCGAGCGAAATGCGCCAGGTCGGCTTGCTCGATTTCGACCGCCGCACGGGATAGATTATGGGGTCGCCCGGAGGCGCGAAGGAAGGCAGGACCTGCTCATAGTTGGTGGCTTCGCGCTTGTCCCGCGTGTAGCGTATTCCCGTGGTGAGGCGCGTGGTCTTGCCGAGCGGGAACGTCGCCTGGGCAAAGGCCGAAATGGAATCGGTTGTCATCTGACCCGTGCTTCGGGTGACGATTGGACCTGGAGCATGGGTCAATGCGGGGTAAGCACGGACCTCAAACGGATCGTACTCGCCCTTGTTGCGATAATAGAAGAGGCCGCCGATCCATTTGATGTCGCTGCCTTCGGGCGACAGGATTTGAAGTTCTTGCGTGAACTGGCGCTCATGGGGATTGAGCGCGATGACAAGTCCCCGCTGCGGGTTGGAAAGGAAGTCGACGACCGAAGTCGCGCGCGATTCACGGAAGGCCGTGATGCTGACGAACTGGGCGAAATCCGCTTCCTGTTCGATTTTCAGGCTGAGGCCGCCACTCTTCGCCTTATAGATCGGCTCCTGTTCGGCGGAGGTATCGTAGAATCCACCCTGGGAGCTATAGCCCAACGCGTTTACAGAGCCCGGCGCCGTTCTGGTGGAAATGCCGGTGGTGTCCTGATGCGGGCATAATCGGCGGCGAAGGTGATGCGCGTCGTGTCGGTGGGCGTGAACAGCAACTTGCTGCGCAATGCAAGGTCGAGCGGCATCTTGTTCGCGTCGCGGCCGGTGATCACATTCGTGCCCCAGCCCTTGCCCTGATGGGAATAGGAACCGGCAAAATCGATCGCGACCTTGTCGCTAAGTCCGGTGGTGGCGTAGAGTTTTGCATTGAAGGTTTGATAGTTACCGTATCCCACGGTGCCTTCGATCTGCGTGTCGTGACTTGGTTCGCGCGTGATGATCTGGATAAGGCCGCCGGTGGCATTGCGGCCGAACAAGGTGCTTTGCGGCCCCTTCAATACTTCGATCCGCTCGATACTGTTCAGCGCGAAGATGGATGCGGATTGCGCCGATATATAGACGCCATCGACATAGATTGCGACGCTGTTTTCCTGTCCGGGACTGGCGGCCTGCGTGCCGACGCCGCGGATGAAGGGCGTGGCGTTGCCGATCTGCGTCTGAAGGGTGAAGCTGGGCGCGATCGCGGAAAGATCAGCGGTGTTGGTGATGCCCAGCGCCTGTACGGTATCGGCGGTCACGGCGCTCACCGTGATCGGAACGCGCTGAAGACTTTCGCTGCGCCGCTGCGCGGTGACGACAATATCTTCGATGCCCACCGGTCCGTTGCGGGAGCTTGCGGAATCCGGCATCTGCGTTGCGATGCCGGTCTGAACCCCCTGCGCATGAGCCATGCCGGCCAGGCCCAGGGCCACGAAAGACACGCCCGCACGTAAATAGAATGTCATTACACCCTCCCCTATCTGTTATCATCGTGCGCGATTTTATTTATTCGTGCGCACATTCAGCACAACATTCAGGCCGGGAAGCCCATTAAATCATGCGGGCCTCCCTTATCGCCACTTACCACAGATCACCAAATCTTGTGTCTTGCTCTTATGGGCTCTAGGGCGGTTCTTTCGCCGCCATTAGGCGCCATCTGTAGAAATTATGGCTGCCCAAACTATGGGTAATAGCTGCCAGCCCGTCCAATCGTAAAAACAGATTAGAGCCATGCCGAAAACTGATAGGCACTGGCAGGGCCGGGACCCAGCGGCGGGCAGAGGCCGCCCCTCCCGGCGCTTCGCCCCGGCTTCCTCATGACAGGGCTTTATGCTCGCTCAGGACAAGCCGGATACGCCCGGAATATGGCTGATATAGCCGCCATCCACGGTGACGACCTGGCCATTGACATGCCCCGCCGCGTCCGACGCCAGGAAGGCGGCTATCTGCGCCACGTCTTCCGGTTCGCCGAGCCTGTCGTTCAGCGTCTCGCCAAGGGTCATCGTCAGCATTTCAGGCGGCAGATGGTCGCGCACGACCGGCGTCAGGATCAGGCCGGGGGCGACGGCATTGCAGCGCACGCCCAGGCGGCCGTGCGACGCCGCGACCGACCGGGTCATCTGGATCACCGCCGCCTTGGACGCGGTATAGGCAGCCTGGAGGGCATGGCCCCGCAGGGCCATCGCCGCCACGGTATTGACGATCGCCCCGCGCGAGGTGACGAGGTGCGGCAGCGCGGTCCGCATCGCGATCATCGTGCCGCGGCAATTGACGGCGAAGCTCCGGTCCCACGCCCATGTTTCCATCCGCGCGATATCCAGGTCCGCCGCATGGAGTTCGGGCGTGAGCGCCGCGGCATTATTGTGCAATATGTCGAGCCGCCCAAAGCGGGACACCGTCTCCTCGATCAGCGCGACGACCGACGCCTCATCCGCGAGATCGACAGGAAGCGCGATGGCGGCCGCTCCATCCTCGCCGATCCGCTGTGCGGCCGCCTGCGCCGCATCACCGGCAATATCGGCGATCACGACGCTTGCGCCGCGCCGCGCCATCAGCCTGGCGGTGGCGGCGCCAATGCCTCCGGCGGCGCCAGTGACGATCGCCACCTTGCCATCCAGCATGATCGGATCGCGCGGCTGGTCACCTTCCATATTCGCCTCCTCATTCGTGCAACGGCTGACGCTGTCCCGCCCGCCCCGGTTGCTGGACGGCGCGGACAGAAAGCCGCTTCCACAGGCGGACGATATTGTTGACCTCCCGTTCCTCTTCGATAATTTCGAAGCGTTTCACCGCCGGGAGCAGTTCGGTGAGCAGGGCGGCGATCTCCATCCGGGCGAGGTTCGCGCCCGCGCAGCTGTGGACCGACCGGCCAAAGCCGACATGCTGGGCAACGCCCTGCCGTCCAATGTCGAACCGTTCGGGCGCATCCCATCGCCGTTCGTCGCGATTGGCCGAAGCGAACATCACCAGCACGCGGGAACCTGCCGGAATGGTGACGCCCTCGACATCGACGTCGCGGGTCACATAACGGGTCCAGCCCTGAATGGGCGATTCCAGGCGCACGATCTCGTTAATGGCGTTGGGGATCAGGTTGGGCCGGTCGCGCAGCAGGTCCCATTGTCCGGGATGGTTCGCGAACAGCCAGATGGCGTTCACCGTGGCGGTGATGGTGGTGTCCAGGCTGGGACCTACATAATCGAGCACCATCGTGGCGCATTTGTCGCGGGGGATCGCTCCCTCATCCGCCGCTTCATAGAGCCCGGCAAGCCAACTGCCCGGCTGAACGTCCGCCGCGGCGCCAGGCACGATCTGGGGCCAGGTCCGCTCCAGCACCTCGAACGCCTGCCGCGTGCGTTCCTTCTCCATCGGGCCGGCCGTGTTGAACGATGCGGGCGCGAAGTCCAGCATCAACTGCCGCCCCACCTCAGGCAAGCCGACCAGCCTGGAAACGATGGCGAGCGGCAGGTGCCGCGCCAGATCGGCCACCACGTCGAAGGTGCCGCGTTGCAGCAGGGACGCAACCAGCGACCGGGCCTCGCCCTTGATATGCGAGTCATGCTCACGCAGCGCCGCAGGTTTCAACGGACGCATGATCACGTCCTTCATGCGCGTATGTTCGGGCGGATCGCTGCACAGGGTCGTGCCGCTTGCGCCTTCATTGGCGCGATCGTTCAGCAGCACGCCTTTCGCCGAAGAGAAAATCTCCCAATTATCCAGTGCGAAGCGGACGGAACTGTCGCGAGGCAGCGCAAAGATCATAATGCGACAAGTGAACCACTGGCCCCATATCGCGCAGCCGCGCATAATGAGGATAGGGATCGAGGAGCGCCGCGTCCTCATATGGGTCCCAATCGCTGACAGGGCAGCGCGTCGCATCGTCCAGCATCGAACCTCTCCTGCGATTGATCGATCAATCCACCCGCTGTTCTGCGACGGTTGACCATCGTTCGGTAAAAGCCGGGGGCTATCGGTTACGCGGTGCCGATTTTCGAAACCAATTGATAATATGAATAGCATCCATCGCCGGATCGCCGATATGTAGGCGGCGAGCATTGCCGCCGGGCTGTCAAACGGCGTCGGGCCCGGACCCTCCGCCCGCCCCCCGCGCCGCCCTGGCTTTCCTGAACCGCGACGGACTTGTGCCGTGGACGGAGCGGAAGGCGCGGCTGAACGTCAGCGGGTTGTCATAGCCCAATTGCGCACCGATCCGCGCGGGCGAGGCATCTCCGTCAGACAAGCGTTCCGCCGCAAGCTGCATGCGGTAGCGGCGCAGATAGTGAAAGGGCGTCTCGTCCATCAGCCGGTGGAAAGTCTCGGCAAAGACGGAGCGGGAAAGGCCCGCTTCCGCCGCAAGGCTGGCGACCGTCCAATGCCTGCCAGGCGCACGGCCGATCGCGGCGAGCGCGCGGGCAACAGGAGGATGCCCGATGGCGCGCAGCCATCCGCGTTCATGCGAGGATGACAGGGCCCAGTCACGCAGCGCCACGGCCAGCAGCATTTCGATCGCGCGGGTGGCGACGGTATTGAAGCCCATCCGTGGTTCGCCGCTGCCATCCTCGATCAGCAGCATGACCGGCTCGATCCAGGGCTTCAGCCGGTTGAGCGCGCCCCCAAGATGGATGACGTCAGGCAGGGCGCGCGCGACACTGGATACGGCCGCGAAGTTCAGGATCGCCGTGCCCGACAGCAGTTCCGCCGTCCAGGGCGGATCGCCAACGTCGATCCTGATCGACTGGTCGAGATCCTCGCTCCAGCTCGGCAGGCCCAGCCCTTCATAAATATCCTTGAGCGAGGCCGTATGCAGGCGTTCGCCGTTCGTGAATTCATGGACCGGCCATCGCGGAAGCATCAGGAAATCGCCGCGCTCAAGCGGGACCACCGTATCGCCGGACGTGAAGATCAAGCTGCCCTTGATGACATAGTTGAAGGGGCTGCCCGACAGGGAATCGATCCGCACCGCCGTATCGCGGCCGATGCGGATCACCGACAGCAGCGGAGAGGAAATGCGCACAGCGGCCAGAAGCTGAGAAAGCGGTTCCATCAGGACATGCCGGACGCAAAGTATGAAAATGGCGAGGAATCATGCATTGTCATACGTCACGCCGGTCGTCAAATATTCCGTCGCGGGGTGCGCGGTGCGTCATGCAATGCTGCCCAGAGAACCGGGCGCCTGCCTCGCTTCGATCCAGTGGACAAGAACCGGATCAGGCAAAGAAAACATAAAGTTGATGGAATGAGGGGGAGCCTGATGGCCATGTTGAACCGGAGACATCTTGTTGGAGGCAGCCTTCTGCTTGCCGCCGCGGCGGTTGCCCGCGCCCAGAAGCTCACGACGATTTCGCAGCGTTCCGATCCTCTTGAAGCACTCAAGGGCAAGATCTTTTTCCGGTCCGACGACAATTACGAGCCTATCCGGGAAGCGGGCATATGGAATGCGCGCAAGCCCGAACGATATCCGCACGCCATCGTTCTCGCCACGAACGAGACGGACGTGATCCATGCCGTCCGCCTTGCCCGCGCAAAAGGATGGAAGGTCGGAACGCGCTCAGGCGGCCATAGCTGGGAAGGGACGCACACGCGCGACAATAGCTTGCTGATCAATCTGGCGAAAATGGAACAGATCGACGTCCATCCCGCCCAGCGCATCGCGGTGATCAGCCCGTCGACGCAAAGCCAGGACCTTAACCGGCTGCTGCGCGAAAAGCATGATCTGATGTTCCCAACGGCCCATAATTACGGCGTCGGCCTGGGCGGCTTCGTGATGTGTGGCGGCTTTGGCTGGAATGCGTTGTCGGTTGGCCTGGGATGCGAAAATCTCATGGCGCTGGACCTGGTCACGGCCGATGGCGAACTGATCCACGCCGACGAAAGCCATAACAGCGATTATCTCTGGGCGGCGCGCGGGTCCGGGCCGGGCTTCTTCGGCGTGGCCGTGCGCTATTATCTTCGCGTTCACCCTCGCCCGGCCTTTCAGCGGCTCACCAACTATATCTTCCCGCAATCAGAGATAGAGCCGGTGCTCAGATGGATGGACGGAGCGATGGAGCGCTTTCCGCGCTACCTTGAAATGTTCGCCCTCGCCACGGCCATGGAGGGCGAGAATCGGCTCCTGCTCACCTGCCCCATCCACGCCGAAACCGAAGCGCACTTGCAGGCGGTGCGTGAGATATTGGCGACCTGTCCCGTGCTTGGAAAAGCGGTCGACAAGATGGTGGAACTGCCGGTCAACATGCCGTCGGATACGGAGGATGATCCGCTGCTCCTGACCGGCGGGCGTTTCGTCTGCGACGGCGCGTGGACCGATGCGGGCGCGGACGAGATTATTCCGCGCTTCCTCCGGTCGTTCAACAGCCGCCCGACGCCGGAATCCTTCGTCTTCTGGCAGCCCTTCGTGCCTGCCCGCACTTTGCCGGACATGGCCTGTTCAATCACGGGCCGCAGCTATGTCTCGCCGACTAGCGTTTCGTCCGATCCGGCCGATGATGCCCGTTGCGCCGCATGGACGCAGGACTTCATCCGCGATTTCGCGCCGATTTCGAACGGCGGCAATCTGAACGACGACAACATGCTGATGAACCGCCAATATGGCAACAACCGCCGCTACCTGTCGGCGGCGTCGGCCGAGCGGATGAAGTCCCTTCTCGCGCGATATGATCCGCACGGGATGTTCGGCTACCTCACTCCACCAGCTTGACCGCATCGGGACGATATATGCGCACCACCATCATTCCCGCCCTGATCGCGGCTGCGGCCGCCTTCGTTCCCGGCGTGGCGGACGCCGCGCCCGCGACCGAGCCTGCGCCCGGTAAAATCATCTTTCAACGCCGCTGCGCCGCCTGCCACAGCGTTCTGGGCGACGGCATCGGGCCAGATCTCAGGGGCGTTTTCGGGCGCAAGTCAGGCGGAGCGGATGGCTTCCGGCGCTATTCGCCCGCCATGCAGAAGGCAGGCGTGGTGTGGGATGCGCCCACGCTCAAGCGCTATCTCGCCGCGCCTTCCAAAATGGTTCCCGGCAACCGCATGCTGTTTCCGGGCATGACCAATGCCAGTGAGATCGACCAGCTCGTGGCCTTTTTGAAAGCCTATCGCTGACAGGCGCCGGGCGGATGGAGGTCCGCCCGGCGGTCACACGGTCAAGCCGCCATCTGGGGCACGCGGCCTGACCGGGCATAGTCGATGAAGGCGGCAAAGCTTTCCGGGTTGGCCATGGCGTCGGGGCTGGCGACGCTGGCGGGGTCCGCGCCCAGCAGCATCTTGCGCACCGGAAGCTCCATCTTCTTGCCGGTCAGCGTGCGGGGGATCGCCGGGACCACGACGATGTCGTCCGGCGCATGGCGCGGCGAGGCGAAGCGGCGGATGCGGTCGATGATCCGCTGCTTGAGCGCGTCGTCCAGAACCACGCCATCGGCAAGAACGACGAACAGCGGCATGAAGGACGGCCTGCCCAGATATTCAAGGTCGACGACCAGGCTGTCGCGGATCTCGTCCATCTCCTCGACCACGCGATAGATTTCGGCCGTTCCCATACGGATGCCGAAGCGGTTGATGGTCGTGTCGCTTCGCCCATAGATGATGCAGCCGCCATGCGGCGTGAAGCGAATCCAGTCGCCATGACGCCATATGCCCGGATAGACATCGAAATAGCTTTCGCGGTAACGGCTGCCATCGGGGTCGTTCCAGAAAAAGAGCGGCATGGACGGCAGCGGCTTGGTGACGACAAGTTCGCCCACCTCATCCTCGACCGGCCTGCCCTGTTCGTCAAAGGCGAACACGGCCACGCCCAGTTCGGCGCACTGGATTTCTCCAGCGCGGACGGGAAGCGTGGGCGCGCTGGAAACGAAGGAGGTGATGATGTCGGTCCCTCCCGACGGCGCGGTCAGCCACACATCCGCCTTGAGGTCGCGATAGACCCAGGCGAACGCATCCAGCGGCAATGGCGATCCTGCGGAGATCAGCGTCTTGAGGGCCGCGAATTTCCGGGTCGTGCCCGGCCGCAGACCATCCTTCATCGCGCCGGTCAGATAGGCCGCGCCGCAGCCGAACATGGAAACCTGCTGATCGTCGATGAAATCCCACAGCGCTTCGCGATCCGGCCAGCCCGGATGACCATCCCACAGCATGACCGTCGCGCCGCACAGCAGCCCGCCGACCAGCACGTTCCACACGATCCAGCCCGTGCTGGCGATGATGAGGTCCCGGTCGCCCGGCTGGAGGTCCGCCTGTAGCGCGAGCGTTTTCAGCAGCTTGACCACCGCGCCGCCATGGCCATGGACCATCGCCTTGGGCAAGCCCGTCGTGCCAGAGGAATAGACGATCCACAGCGGATGTTCGAAGCCCAGGCGCACCGGCTCCAGCGGAGCGGCGTCCTTCGTCGCATCGGCCCAGGACAGCAGGTCACGCCATTCGGACGGCGGGCCGTCGCTGAACGCAGGGACATGGATCAGCGTCTTGACGCTGGGCAGCTTCGCCAGCAATTCGCTTACCGCCGCGCGGCGATCATGCTGCTTCCCGCCGTGGCGGTAGCCGTCTGCCGCGATCAGCACCTTGGGCTCGATCTGGCTCAGCCTGTCGAGCACGACATGATGCCCCATTTCCGGGGCGCAGCTCGACCAGATGGCGCCGATGCTGGCGCAGGCGAGGAAAGCGACCACGGTTTCGGGGCGGTTGGGAAGATAGGCGGCGACCCGGTCGCCCTGCTCCACCCCCAGCCGCCGCAGCGTCGCGGCGAGTGCGCCGACATCACGCTCAAGCTCGCGCCATCCGATCTCGCGCGGCGGCGCGCCGCTTTCGTCGCGGTGGATGAGGGCGGGACGATCGTCGCTGCTCTGGCGGAATATCTGTTCGGCGAAGTTGATCCGCAAGTTGGGAAACCAATGGACGCCGGGCATTTGATCGCCGGTGAGCACGGGTTCGGGCGAACCGTCCCCGCCAAGGTCGAAAAATTCGACAATCGCGCGCCAGAAATCCTCCAGCGAATCCACGCTCCATTGCCGCAACGCCTCATAATCGGCGAAGTGGAGGCCGCGCGTGTCCGCCAGCATGCGCTCGAACCGCGCCAGTTGCGATGCCTCACGCCGTTTCTTGCCGGGCGTCCAGAGGATATCACCTTGTTCAAGCGGCATCGGTCTGCCCTTCTACGGGACGGAACATCGGCATCATCCAGCCATCCTCCATCGGCTTGAACGTCACTTCCACCGGCTGGTCGATATGGATCGTGTCCAGGTCGGCATCGACGATATTGGTCAGCATCGTCACGCCTTCCTCCAGTCGGACATAGGCCATGGCGTAAGGGACAGGCCCCATCCGGCGCGCGACGCTGTAGCTATAGACGGTGCCCCGGCCGGACGCCGTTTCCCACGCCGTATCGCCCAGGCAATAGGGGCAGAGCGGGCGCGGATACCAGTGCGGCTGACGGCATTGGGTGCAGCGGGCGATCATCAGCCGTCCCTCCTTCGCGGCTTCGAAGAAGGGCGTGGTCGATGTGTCGAGCATGGGTCCGGGCAGAGGCCGGTCCTGATAGGGCGTCGTCATAGGTTACTCGCGTTCCAGAATGAGGGTCGAAGTCGCGTGCCTGCCGCCGATCATGCCGCCCAAGCCGCTGGCCACGGCCAGGGTGCAGCCGGGAACCTGAACCTCACGATTGGCTTCGCCGCGCAACTGGCGGACTGCTTCGATGACCTTGGTTATCCCGCCGCGATGTTCGGGATGATTGTTGCAAAGGCCGCCGCCATCGGTGTTGAAGGGGAGCCTGCCCTGGCCCGCGATCAGGTTCCCCTCCTCCACAAAGCGTCCGCCCTCGCCCTTGGCGCAGAAGCCCAGATCCTCCAGCTGCATGATGACGGCGATGGTGAAGCTGTCGTAGAGCGAGGCATATTGGATGTCCTGCGGGGAAACGCCCGCTGCCGCGAACGCCCTGGGCCCCGACAGCGCGGCGGCGGACCAGCTAACGTCCACCTGCCCGCGCAGATAGCCCTTATAGGCCTCTCCGGCGCCCAGCACATTCACGACCGGGCGGGCGAGCGAACGCGCGATTTCCGGCCGGGCGACGATCAGCGCGCCGCCGCCGTCGCTGATCACGCAGCAATCGAGCTTGTGCAGCGGATCGCTGATCATCGGCGAGGCCAGCACCTCCTCGACCGTGACCGGCGTTTGCAGCATGGCGTTGGGATTATATTGCGCATGCAGGGACGCCGCCACGCGCACGGCCGCAAGCTGCGCCGACGTGGTGCCGAATTCATGCATGTGCCGCATCGCCGCCAGCGCGTACATCGGCGCGGGCGCCCAGCCATAGGGGCGTTCCCACGGAAGGTCCGGCGTGTCGGGGGAGATATAGGGGCCAGTGGCACCGATCCCGCCGCCAGCGCTGCGCGGCCGCCCCGCAAGCGTGATGAGCGCCACGTCGCATTTGTTCGCGGCGATCGCCTGAACGGAATGGCTCACATGCGAAAGATAGGAAGCGCCCCCCAATTCCGTCGTATCCATGTGGCGCGGATTGAGGCCCAGATATTCGGCCATGTCGATCGCCCCCAGGCCGGGCGTGTCCACGGCGCAAAAATAGCCGTCCACGTCGCTGAGCGTCAGTCCGGCATCCTCCAGCGCACCGCGCGCGCATTCGGCATGCAGTTGCGCGGATGTCTTGTCTGGCGCCTTGCGCGTGGGATGTTCGAACGCTCCAACGATGCAGGCGCGGCGGCGCAGGTCGATTTCCGTCATTTCTGGCTCTCAGTCATGGCCTTCCCCGCTGCAAGCAGCTTCCCATGGGTCGGATTGGGCAGCGCGGCCCCGGCCTCGACGCCGCCAGCCTTGACCGCCGCGTCCGCCGCCTGATCGGGATGCGGAGCGACCGGCTTGGCAGGCGCATAGCCTTCGACGAAATCCACCTCCCACGGGACCTCTTCCAAGATCCAGGGCTGGAGGTTGTGCATGAAGCTCATCGTGCCGAACAGCCAGCTCCAGCGCCGGGGCACCCAGCTATCATCCAGAGAGTCGCTGTCCGTGCCATATTCGGCCTCCCCCCCGGCCGGGCAGGGCAGATAGAGGAAGATCGAACTGGCGATGCGGTGACGCCCCAGCCCCCAGCTCGACTTCTTCCAGCCCTGGCGTTCCATGTAATTCGCGCCGACCATGACCTCGTCAATGTCCTCGACACCGAAATTCGCGTGGTTGAACCTTGTCGCGCCAGTCAATCCCGGCAGATCGGCGCGCAGCCAATAGAGATTGTGATGATCGTTCGTGCCGGGCGCGCGGGCGAAAACGCCGATACCTTCCTGAATATCGGAAAGCCGGAAGTCCAGATTGTCGCGATACCAGGCGAAACTGGCTTCCGGGTCAGGCGCGTGGAACACGACATGCTGGATCGTCTTGGGATTGGCCTTCACCCGCCATTTGCGATTGGCGTTGCGCCGCTGCACATTGCCATAGCTATTGACCGGCTCCGGCGCGCCCCAGATGGTCCTCTTGTCATAGATGCGCAGACCCATGGCAATACCGTCGCAATCCAGGAAGCGCGCCGTCCCGTCCGCATCGATCGCGACATCTGTGACATTCCGCAGCCGCGCCACGAGGCGATCCAGATTCTTCTGGTCGCGAACGCCCCAGATCACCTGCTGCACGCCGAAGCCCGTCAGCTTCTGTCCTTCCACAACGGCATCAGCAAGGGGGCGGATCAGAACGGACGATCCTTCCTCCAGTTCGAATATCGCTTCCCGATCGGCCCTGGCGGAAAGATGCAGGCCGAAATCCTCAAAATAGCGAACACATTGGTCGAGATCCTCGACACCATAAATTATCGACTCGATCCCTATGATTCCGCCCATATAACCTCTCCAGAGAATTTACAGACGCAGGTACACGAGCGCGGAGACTGCCAAAAATCCAAAGGTTCAATGCGAGCTATAAACATTTCCTTTCGCCTTGCCCGCCGTGCATCTCCCTCTCCGCTTCCAGGCACAGGTCCAGCAGCCAGCGGATCGCGCCATCTCCCGCGCGGGACGTGTGCCATTGGGCCGATTCAACGATGTCGGGAAAGGACAGCGGCGGCCGCTGGATCGTGATCGGCATGAACTGCGCGAAATATTCGGCATGACGCCGGTACATCGTCGCAAGCCGGTCGGTCCCCACGATGCTGCGCGGAATGGAGGTGAAGCTTTGCACGCTGATGTCGACGCGGCGGCTGATCCCCTGGTGGTCGAGATGCGCTTCGGTGAAAGCTGGCAGCCGGTCGGGACCAAAAGCCGCGATGACATGCCCCGCGGCCAGATATTCCTCCGCACTCAGCGCATGGGCATAGCGCCCTTCCGACCAGCTGATGACGGAATGTTCGTCGGTATAGAGCGCCTGCTTGGGATGAGTATCGGGCAGATAGGAATCGATGGTCATGATCATGTCCACCTCTCCCCGTTCCAGCCGCTCCATCATCCTGCGATCGGGCGTGAAAAGCTCGAAGGAAACGCCCGGCGCCAGCGTCATCGCCTTGCGCGTCACATCGGCGATCAGAACGTCATAGGCATAGTCGGACACATGGATGCGGAACTTGCGCTCCGCCGTCGCCGGTTCGAACGCCGCGGGCGTGGTGATGCGCGCGCGGATGAACATCAGGGCTTCACGCACCGGGCCACGCAGTTCCTCGGCCTTGGGCGTCAGGACCATCGTTCGGCCGTTCTGGGCCAGAAGCTCATCCCCGAAAAAGTCGCGCAGCCGGTTGAGCGCGCCGCTCAAGGCAGGCTGGCTCAGGTGAAGCCGCTTGGACGCGGCGGAAACATTCCGGTCTTCGATCAGGGCATCGAGCGCCACCAGCAGATTGAGATCCAGCTTTTCAAAGCGCATCGACATCCTCTTCTTCTATATTGCTCCAGGCGGTCCGACGGAGCATCTTTCCCCCTCATATCGCCACAAGGACTGAATGGATCGCCCGTTGAAATATCGCAATCGCGAATAGCAGTGATCACCCAGATCGATTGGACCCGCGCCGCCCCGCGATCTACTCAGTCTGCTATAGGGTATAACGATCTTCCAGGAGAGACAAGCTTGAGCACCGCTTATGAGCTTGAAGCCGACGGGTTGGACGATGGCGCGCTGGCGGCGATGCTCGCCGGCCTGGAGGCGCGCCGCAGGGAAGCGCTGACCACAGACGACATGGCCGCGTTCGAAGAACTGATCGCCGACGACATCGTGCATGTCCACACCACGGGCATCGTGCATGACAAGGCGCAGCTGCTTCAGCATGCCGGTGGTTTCCTGCAATTCATCGACATCCGCCGGGGACCGTTGAAGGTGCGGCGCATCGGCCCCGGCGCCGCGATCATGACCGGGGAAATGACGAACATCGTCCGCAGGCGGGGACATGAGGAGCGGATCGAAGTGGGATCGTTCGTGACCCAAGTGTGGGTCAAGCGGAATGGAAAATGGCAGATAGCGAGCTTTCACGCGGTGCGCACATCTGAAAACGCATCCTGAACTCGCCTGAACAATCGGAGTGACCTCATGACCGGAATTTACGCATTGGGCATGTTCTCTCAGGCGAGCGGGGATCGCTGGCCGGGGATCGTACAGAATGGCCGGGTTCTTCCCCTGAGCAGGCTGTTGGACGGCGCACCCGGCACCGTGGACGCGCTGCTGGCCGACTGGAGCCGTTGGGACGCGGCGATCGGCGCGGCCATGCAGTCCGCTCCGCAGGACGGATGGCAGGACGAGCAGACGCTGACCGCACATATGCCCAACATGCCCGGCGACGTGTTCGGCTCCGGCGCCAATTACCGCAAGCATGTGGTCGACATCATTGTCGACACCGGCCCCGGCGAGTTCAAGGACATGACGCCTGAGGAACGGCGGATCGCGGGCGGCAAGGTGATGGACGCGCGGGCGGCGGGCGGCAGGCCGTTCGTGTTCGTGGCCAACAGGGGGGCGCTCGCCGGGCCGGACACGGAACTGGTTCTGCCCCATGATCATGCCGAACCGGACTGGGAACTCGAACTGGCCGTGGTGATCGGGCAACCTGCCTACCGCGTTTCGCTGGACAAGGCGCTCGATTGCGTCGCCGGCTATTCGATCATGAACGACATCACCTCGCGCGATCTCAACGCCCGCCCGGACATGCCGCAACTCGGCATGGACTGGCTGGCCAGCAAGGGCGCGCCGGGCTTCAAGGTCTATGGCCCCTACATCACGCCAGCGCGTTTCGTGCCCGATCCGCAGAAGCTGCATGTCCGCCTGTCGCTGAACGATCGTGTCATGCAGGATGAGGGCACGGACGACATGATCTTCCCCGTGGCGCGGATCATCCACTTCATCGCCACCTATACGCCGCTGCGTCCGGGCGACATCATCATGACCGGATCGCCGTCGGGCAACGGCACCCATTATAACCGCTATCTCCAGCCGGGCGACGTAATGCGCGGCGAGATCGACGGGCTCGTCGGCGCGCAGGTCGTGCGGTGCGTGGCCGACCCGCTTGCGCCGGACGCCGCCACGAACGCACGCAAGGCGGAGGCGGCGGCATGACCGCGGCCGGTCTTCCGCCGATCCGGCGCGTCGTCACCGGCCATGACGGAGACGGCCGCGCGATCATCCGTTCGGACGACACGGCCGCCACGCATGACGTGCCAGCCGGTGGCGCGCGCTTCCTGCAAATCTGGGCGACGAAGACCGTTCCCGCCGATGCCAATGACCCCATTGACGGGCGGGAACTGGCGACCGGCCACACGATATCGTCGGGCTCGGTCATCCGCATCGTCGACATCCTGCCGGGCACGGTTTCGCCCATGCACCGGACCAGTTCGGTCGATTACGGCCTGGTGCTGTCGGGCGAGATCGAACTGGAACTGGACGGCGGTTCGGTCACGACGCTGCGGCAGGGCGATGTCGCCGTGCAGCGCGGCACGATGCATCTGTGGCGCAACAGCAGCGATACGCCGTGCCGCATGGCCTTCATCCTGATCGAGGCAGCCCCTTATGTGCATGATGGGCAGCCTTTGCCGGAAATCCATTTCTGACCGGCGGCGCGACGGAAAATGACTTTTGGGAGTATGACCGGATGAGCCAGAGCCACGCCTGCTCTCATCGCAAGCCGATAGCCGTGCAGCGGCGGGGCCAGCATCTTGCCGTCGATATTCATTGCCACATGCATATTCCGGCGGCGGACCCGCTCATTACGGATCGGCCGCCCGCCTTTCCGTTCATCAACGCGGCGTCAGCGTCGGTCATGGCGGACATGCTGTGCAAGGTCGCGCCGAAACTGAACGGCACGGAAGAAAGGCTGGCGGACATGGACGCGCAGGGCGTCGATGTCCAGGCGCTCAGCCCCTCGCCCGGCCAATATTTCTACTTCGCCCCGGCCGAGGAAGGCCGCGCCGCCGCCCGCGCCGTCAATGACGGCATTGCGGAGGCTGTCGGCCGCCATCCTGCCCGCTTCGTCGGCATGGGCACGGTGCCGTTGCAGGAACCGGAACTGGCGGTGGCCGAAATGCGCCGCTGCGTGCGCGACCTGGACCTGCGCGGGATCGAGATCGGTTCGCACGTCAACGGCGTCGAACTGGCCGATCCGCGCTTCCAGCCCTTTTTCGCTGCGGCGGAGGAATTGGCCGTGCTGCTGTTCATGCACCCGCTCGCCATTACCGAAGGCCGCAGGCTGACTGATCATTATCTCAGCAACATCATCGGCATGCCGCTGGAATCCACGATCGCGCTCAGCCACCTGATATTCGGCGGCGTGCTTGATCGTCATCCGGGTTTGCGGCTGTGCGTGGCGCATGGCGGCGGCTATCTGCCCGGCTATTGGGGGCGAATGGATCACGCCTATCGCGCCCGTCCCGATTGCCGCGGGGCGATCACGCGCGAACCGTCCAGCTATCTTCGCCAGATATGGATCGATTCCCTGGTGTTCGATCCGCTCCAACTGGAATCCCTGGTGCGCAACCACGGCGCGGAGCGGATCTGCATGGGAACGGACTATCCGTTCGACATGGGCGAAGTCGATCCGGTCGGATTCCATTCCGGGCTGGCGGACGGCGACCGGGCGCGCATCCTTGGATTGAACGCGGCGGCCCTTCTGGGCCTGACTGTCGAATAGCGCATATCGGCGGCCGGGACTTGCCCGGCCGCCATAGCTTTTCATCAACCCAATATAAGCAGCGGGTTTTCGACCAGCGCCTTGAACGCCTGCATCAGCCTGGCGCCATCCGCGCCATCGATCGCGCGGTGATCGAAGCTGCCCGTCGCGCTCATCACCGTCGCGACGCCCAGCGCGTCATCGACGATAAAGGGCCGCTTCTCTCCCGCGCCGCACGCCATGATCATCGCTTGCGGGGGGTTGATCACCGCCTCGAACTGCTTGATGCCATACATGCCCATGTTGGAAAGGCTGGCGGTGCCGCCCTGATATTCTTCGGGCTTGAGCTTGCCCTCCCGCGCGCGCGCAGCGAAATCCTTCATCTCGGTCGAGATCGCCGCGACGCCCTTTCCATCGGCGTCCTTGACGATCGGCGTGATGAGGCCGTTGGGCACCGAAACCGCCACGGAAATGTCGGCGCGGCTGAACTTCAGCATCTGTTCGCCCGCGAACTGCACATTGCATTCGGGCACCTGCATCAGGCTGGCCGCCAGCGCCTTGATCAGCAGATCGTTGACGGACAGCTTGATCCCCTGCCCTTCCAGCGCCGCATTCAGTTCGCTGCGCAGCTTGAGCAACTTGTCGAGCTGAACATCGACCGTCAGATAGATATGCGGCACCGTCTGCTTGGCCTGCGTCAGCCGCCGCGCGATCGTCTTGCGCATGTTGGACAGCTGCGTCAGTTCATGCGGAATGCCGAAGTCCTGCGGCTCCAGCGG